>NZ_JBAWDE010000248.1:0-51173 GCF_049590575.1 Pseudomonas sp. | reverse complement strand
GGGCGCTGATCCGGCGCTCGCCCTCCGCCGCCGGCGCGCATTCGGCCGAGACCCTGGAACATGTGGCGATGACCCTGCTGCGCCGCTACGGCGTGGTGTTCTGGCGTTTGCTGGAGCGCGAGGCGGATTGGTTGCCGAGCTGGCGCGAATTGCTGCGCACGTTCCATCGGCTGGAAGCACGCGGTGAGATTCGCGGCGGGCGGTTTGTCAGTGGGTTGGCCGGGGAGCAGTTTGCCTTGCCGGAGGCGATCCCGTTGCTGCGCGAGGTGCGGCGCCGAGAACATGACGGCAGTTTGATTGCGGTGTGCGGGGCCGACCCGCTGAACCTGGTAGGCACCTTGCTGCCGGGGACGAAGGTGCCGGCAGTGAGTGGCAATCGGATTGTGTATCGCGATGGGCTGCCGGCGGCGGTAATGGTTGCGGGCAAGCAGCAGGTGTTGCTCGAGGTGGATCAGTCGGCGGTGCAGGAGAAGCTGATCAGGCATTGAGCTTGAGGGCCCCATCGGGGGCAAGCCCCCTCCCACATTTAAGCGTGTTCGCAGATCAAACTGTGGGAGGGGGGCTTGCTCCCGATGAGGCCAGAATAGCCAACATCATCGTTGAGGCCTGGGCTGCTCCGTCACCACCACCGACGCAGGCACCTCTTCATCCGGCTCATCCACTTGGGCTGTGCGCTTAGGCAACAACACCTGCTGTGGATAAGTTTGCGCGAAATGCACCTCGTCACAGTTATCCACAAGCTTTTTCAGCCGCTGGTTAAACGCGCGGCTCACCGCATATTGCCCGCCCGACACCGTGCGGAACTGCGCGGTCAGCACCACGCCGTTGAGGTCCATTTTGTCGACGCCGAACACCTCCAGCGGGCCTTGCAGGTTGTACTTGAGGAACACATCGTCGCGGATCGACTGCCCGGTTTCGCGGATCAACTCCACGGCCTTGTCCACATCGGTGTCGTAGGTGAACTGCACCGAGAAGAACGCGTAGGCGAACTGCCGCGACTGATTGGTGACCGCCTTGATCTGCCCGAACGGCACCGAGTGCACGAAACCCTTGCCGTCACGCAGGCGCAGCGTACGGATGGTCAGGCCCTCGACGGTGCCGGCGTGGCCGGAGTCGAGCACCACCCAGTCGCCGATCGACAGCGTGTCTTCGATGATGATGAACAGGCCGGTGATCACGTCCTGCACCAGTTGCTGCGAACCGAAACCAATCGCCAGGCCGACCACACCGGCACCCGCCAGCAACGGCGCGACGTTGATACCCAGGTTGGCCATGGTGGTAATCGCACAAATCACCACCAGGATGATTTTTATCGCATTACGCAGCAGCGGCAGGATGGTCTTGACCCGGGTGCTCGGCTGGCGGCTGGAACGCTTGTTGACCGGTGGTTTCAGCGCTTCCTGGATCGCCGTGTCGAGTACCACCCAGAACAGCCAGGTCATCAGCAGGATCAGGCCGATGCTGCTGAGGGAGTCGCTGATCGCCCGGCCCACCGAGTTGCGCTGGGCAAATTCGAACAACGAAACGCCCCAGATGCGCCCGAGGATTTCGATAAACGCGATCGCCATCGCAATGCGCAGAATCGCGTGCAACAGGCTGAGGAAGCGCTCCTTGTACGCACTGCTGCGCTGGATCGCCACCTGGCTCCGGGACTTGAACAGGTGTTGCAACACCGTGCTGAGAAACACCGTACCGATCAACAGGATGGTGGTGAACAGCGCGCAACGCAGGGCCTTCTGGTTGTCGTCGCCGGCGCCGATCAGATTGATCGCCGAGACCAGCACCATCAGCAGGATCGGCCAGTACCACAGCCCGGAAAACACCCGCAGCGATTGCTGCAGCGCCGGGTGTTTCAGGCGTTGGGCCAACGGCCGATTGCGGATCAGATGCGCCACCGGGCGGCGCAGGCGCACCACCAGCACACCAAAGATCACTGCCGCGAACAAACCGGTAAACACCGCGATGCTGCTGGTGATATTGCCGCCCAGCTGACGCGCGATCTGCGGGCTGGTCAGCGCATCGCTGAGGGCCGCGAGGAAGCCGATCAGGAACAGCGGCTTGGGGCAATAATCGCGAATAATCTGCACCGCCGGGCGCTTGTGGCCGACATTGAACATCACAATCACGCACAGCAGCATTGAGGTGGAAAAAATACCGCTGCTGGTGGCGTAGGCAAAACACAGCGCCAGCGCGCGGCCTATCGAAGTGGCTAAAAAGTGGCTGACGGAGAGGGTCAGCGGCAGGCAGATCAGCGCGGGAATCGTGTAGGGAATCACATACCCGAGCACCGCCAGCAGGCGTTTGCGCCGTTCGAAAAAGGCGCGCCGGCTCAAGCGCCCGACCAAAAAGCGCCCGAGCACTGTCAGCAGCGTAAACGCGCCGATCCACACCCCGGACAACAACAGAAAGTCGCCTGCAACGCTCCACGGCGAGCGTTGGGACGTCTGATCGACCAGGCGCCCGACTTCATCCGCCGCGCGGTCGGCACGCAGGCGCCATTCATCGACCAGGTTCTGGTTGAGGTCCAGCTTCTGTTGCACATCATCAATGCTGGAGCTGATGGCGCCGAGCAGTCCGCCTTCGACCAGCAGCTCGGGCTTGGCCGGCGCTTCGGGTTCAGGCGCGGTCGCCGCGGCTTGCAGTGCGCCGCTGCCGCAGAACAGCAGCGCGCCGAGCAGTAATGCAGTCTTTAGATTCGGCAAAACACCGGGCTCCTTCAACAGGGTGTGTAAGGAACTGACGGGTTTGAGCCTTGATCGTTCCCCTGTCTGGGCATCTTTGGCTTGCAGGCCCTGCCACATTTTGTCCGTGCACCGTCTGTAGGACCGTGGAAACTTTCCGACAAAAATCGCAGTCATTCCAACACGAAGGTCACTCGACCCACTATCCACGGGAGTCACCATGGCGGCGATTCATATCGGCATTTCCGGCTGGCGCTACACGCCCTGGCGGGGGGATTTCTACCCCCAGGGGCTGACCCAGAAACGCGAGTTGCAGTTTGCGTCACGTGCCGTCAACAGCATCGAAATCAACGGCTCGTTCTATGCGCTGCAAACCCCCAAGCGTTACGCCGAGTGGTACGCCGACACCCCTGACGATTTCATCTTCAGCGTCAAGGCGCCGCGCTATATCACGCACGTCCTGCGCCTGCGCGAAGTGCACAAGCCGATGGCAAATTTCTTCGCCTCCGGGGTGCTGGAGCTGAAGGAAAAACTTGGACCGATCCTTTGGCAGTTTCCGCCGAGTTTCAAGTTCGACCCGCCGCTGTTCGAAGCCTTCCTCGCGCAATTACCCTGCGACACCCAGCAGGCCGCCGCCCTCGCCCGCGAGCATGAGCCGCGCCTCAACGGCAAGGCGAGCCTGCAGGCCCATGGCAAGAAACCGCTGCGCCATGCCGTGGAGATTCGCCATAAAAGCTTCGCGGTGCCGGAGTTTGTGCAGATGCTGGATAAGCACGGTGTGGCCCTGGTGGTCGCCGACACTGCCGGCAAGTGGCCGTATCTGGAAGACGTCACGGCCAACTTCATGTACCTGCGTTTGCACGGCGACAAAAAACTTTACGCCAGCGGCTACACCGACGAAGCCATAGAGCGCTGGGGTGATCGCATCGAACGCTGGACTCACGGCAAGCAACCGGCGGACGCCCATCTGATCGACCCACAGCACAAACCCCGCGCACGCAAACAGCGCGACATATTTTGTTTTTTCGACAACGACATCAAAGTGCGCGCGCCCTTCGACGCGCGCCAGTTGCTGCAGCGTTTCGGACTGGACAAGCACCTTGCCACCCAGCCAGGCCACTTGCCGGAACCGGGGGTGCTGGCATGACCAACCCCGAATGGATCCCCACCGCGCCCACCACCGCCATCACGCGCTTCACCGTGCTGACGGTGAATATCCACAAGGGCTTCACCGCCCTGAACCGGCGTTTCATCCTGCCCGAGCTGCGCGAAGCGGTGCGCAGCGTGGGTGCCGACATGGTGTTTCTGCAGGAAATCCATGGCAACCACGAGCACCATCCCACGCGCTACAGCGACTGGCCGAACATGCCGCAATACGAGTTCCTCGCCGACAGCATCTGGCCGCAGTTCGCCTACGGGCGTAACGCGGTCTACCCCCATGGCGACCATGGCAACGCACTGATGTCGAAATTCCAGATCGTGCGCCACGACAACCTCGACATCTCGCAAAGCGGCCATGAAAACCGCGGCCTGCTGCACTGCGTGCTACGCCTGCCGGGCACCGGGCAAGAGGTGCATGCGATCTGCATTCACCTGGGCTTGCGCGAGGTGCATCGCCAGCAGCAGCTGCGTTTGCTGGAGCAACGCATCAGTGAGATTCCGGCCGATGCGCCGCTGGTGGTGGCCGGTGACTTCAATGACTGGCGCCAAAAGGCCGACCTCAGCCAAAGCGGGCTCAAGGAAGTGTTCGTCGACACCCTCGGCAAGCCTGCGCGGACCTTCCCGGCGCGCCTGCCGTTGCTGCCACTGGACCGCATTTATGTGCGCAACGTGAAAATTCATAACCCGCGGGTGCTGACTGCGCGCCCCTGGTCCCATCTATCAGACCACGCGCCGCTGTCGGTGGAGATCGAGCTATGAACGTCGCCGTAGAACACATCGCCACCGACCAACCGCCGGACGAAGCCAAGGCCCGTGACCTGGATTACGGCTGGCAGGGCGGCAATCAGATTGAGCTGCTGGAAAATGGCGAGGCCTACTTCCCCAAAGTCTTCGACGCCATGCGCGGCGCGCAGCGCGAGATCCTGCTGGAGACCTTTATCTTGTTCGAAGACAAGGTCGGCCATGAGCTGCAAGGCATCCTGATCGAGGCCGCGCAACGCGGGGTCAAGGTGGTGGTGAGCCTTGACGGTTTTGGCTGCGGCGAGCTGAGCCCGGGGTTTCTCGGCGAACTGGCCGAGGCCGGCGTGGCGGTGCAGATGTTCGACCCGGCGTCCAAGACCCTGGGCATTCGCACCAACTGGTTCCGCCGCCTGCACCGCAAGATCGTGGTGGTGGACGCCAGCGTGGGGTTTATCGGCGGGATCAATTTTTCGGCCGATCACCTCGGGGACTTCGGCCCCGAAGCCAAGCAGGATTACGCGGTGCAGATAATTGGCCCGGCGGTGGCCGACCTGCACCATTTTGCCCTCGCGCAAAGCGGTCGCCAGGTGCGCACGCGGCGTGGTTGGCGGCGGCGCCAGCAACGGCCTTCGTTGTGGACAAACGACAAAGGCGACGGTCTGGTACGCCTGATTTATCGCGACAATATCCAGCATCGCGACGATATCGAAGAGGCCTACATCCACGCGCTGAGCAAAGCGCAAAAACGCGCGGTGATCGCCAACGCTTACTTCTTCCCCGGCTATCGCTTGCTGCGCGAAATCAGGAATGCCGCGCGGCGTGGCGTGCACGTGCAGTTGATCATGCAGGGCCAGCCTGACGTACTGCTGGCCAAGCTGGCGGCGCGCATGCTCTACGACTATTTGCTCAAGGACGGCGTAGTGATCCACGAGTATTGCCAGCGCCCGCTGCACGGCAAAGTCGCGCTGGTGGATGACGACTGGAGCACGGTGGGTTCGAGCAACCTCGACCCGTTGAGCCTGTCGCTGAACCTGGAAGCGAATGTGTTGATCCGCGATCGCGCGTTCAATCAACAGCTGTACGAGCGCCTGGAAACCCTGGCCAACAATCACTGCCAGACCATGCCGGAAAACCGCAAGCCGCGCCTGTGGCTCTGGCGGCTGACCGTGGGTTTCCTGGTGTTCCATGTGATGCGCCACTTCCCTGCGCTGACGGGCTGGTTGCCGGCGCACAAGCCGCGGTTGAAACCTGTCGAGAGCCAGCCCCATGACCTCTGATAAAAAAGGCTCGCGGTTCAAGCGCTGGAAAAAACCGCTGACCATCCTGTTCTTTCTGGTGCTGATCGCGCTGTTCACTATGCTCGCCCGGCGCATCGACTGGAGCGAAGTGTTCGACACCTTGAGCGACTTCAAGGTGCGCACGCTGATCATCGCCAGCGGGCTGACGCTGTGCAGCTTTATCGTCTACGCCTGCTTCGACCTGATCGGCCGCACCTACATTCGTCAGCCCCTGGGCTGGAAGCAGATATTGCCGGTGGGGATTATCAGCTACGCGTTCAACCTCAACCTCAGCGCCTGGGTCGGCGGGATCGCCATGCGCTATCGGCTGTATTCACGGCTGGGGGTGAGCACTAGCAATATCGCAAAGATCCTCGGCCTGAGCCTGGCGACCAACTGGTTTGGCTACATGGCGTTGGCCGGCGTGGTGTTCAGCAGCGGGCTGGTGACGATGCCACCGGGCTGGAAGGTCAGCACCACGGCATTGCAGGGGATCGGCGCGCTGTTGGTGCTGGCGAGCCTGGGCTATCTGGCGGCCTGCCAGTTTTCGAAAAAGCGCGCGTGGTCGATTCGCGGGATTGAAATCAACCTGCCTTCGCTGCGCATGGCGTGTTTGCAACTGGCACTCGGCGCGCTGAACTGGTCGCTGATGGCGGCGGTGATTTTCACCCTGCTGCCGGCCAAGCTGGATTACCCGTTGGTGCTTGGCGTATTGCTGATCAGCGCGATTGCCGGGGTGGTCACACACATCCCGGCCGGGCTCGGCGTGCTGGAGGCAGTGTTTATCGCGCTGCTGCAACACGAGGCCTCGCGCGGCAGCCTGCTGGCCGGGCTGATCGCCTACCGCGCGATCTACTTCATCTTGCCGTTGCTGATCGCGCTGGTGATGTACCTCGGCGTGGAAGCCAAGGCCAAGGCATTGCGGGTGAAGAAAACGCCCGCCTGAAACGTGGGTGTTTGGTCAATTGCTATCGCGGGCAAGCGCGCTCCCACAGGGGCACGCCTTCCAAATGTGGGAGCGGGCTTGCCCGCGAAAGCGGCCGCAAGAACGCCGGCTTATTTCGACTGGATGATGCTCAAGCGCTCGCCCACCACCATCTCGGTGATCCAGTCCACCAGGATCGAGGTATAGGCCTGCTGGGACACCGGATCACTCAGGGAGTGGTCGGCGCCATCGATGATGCGATGGGTCAGGGAATGGGTCTGCTGGCACGCCGCGCGGTAACTCATGATGGTCGCGTGGGGCACATGGTCGTCGGTTTCCGATTCGACAATCAGCACATCGCCGGTAAACGCCGAGCAGGCATGCAGGGCTCGATTTGTTTCGGCGTGTACCAGCGTGCTGCGGTAGTCCATCAAATCGGCTTTATCCAGATCGCGCTTGGGCTTGAGCCATTCCTGGTCGCGATACAGCGCCGGCACGCGCAGCGCCAGCCAGCGCACCGGGCGTAACGAAGTCAGGATCGCCGCCAGGTAACCGCCATAGCTGGTGCCCACCACCGCCACCGCCGAGGTGTCGATGGCCGGGTGCGACAGCAGGCGGTCATAGGCGGCGAGCAAGTCGCGCAGGTTGTCTTCACGGGTGACGCGCGACAACGGGATACCGGTGCCGGCGTGCCCGCGCAGGTCAAAGGTCAGGCACACGCAGCCCAGGCCAGCGATGCCTTTGGCGCGTTCCAGGTCGCGCTCCTGGCTGCCGCCCCAGCCGTGTACAAACAACACGCCGGGTACTTTGGATTTGGGGCTGAGGAATGTGCCGCTCATCTGTTCGTCGTCGATATCGATCGCAATGCTTTCGCTTCTAGCCGTCATAAGATTTAACCGTCACATACTTGAGGAGAAAGTCGCTGTTTTCCGCCGGGCCGCGGTACACCTCAATGGCATCCGCCGGCAGCGCCTGGTCGACGTAGGTTTCCACCGAGGACACGTGGATCGCCTTCAGGCCCGGGTTGTTGATAAAGCTCTGCAGCGCCGCGACTTCCGCGCTGCTGGCCCCGCCCATGCGCCAGGACTGTTCGAGCACGCCACTGCGGCGTTGCCCGTCGGCGTCCAGGCCTTGGGCAATATCGTAATTGCGCCGTGAGGCGTAGAAGCCGGGGTAGGCTTCATCGGCGGCGGCGTCGAACACTTGGGCCTGCTCGATGGCTTGGCGCACGTCGTCAGGCAAGTCGAGTGCGAGCAAGTGCTCGTAGCCACCCGGCACCACGATCAGATCGGAACCACCGTACACCTCTTCGCCATGCCCATCCTGGGTCAAGTATTGCTCGCCGCAATAGCTGAGCACGTGGTCACCGATAAAGCTCTGGCCCACGCTGTGGGTAATCACGTCGTGCAGGTCCTGCTCAAGCACCACGCCATCATTGAACAGGTGCTCTGCGTCCGGGCGTGCCAGCAACGCATCGAATTCGTCGAGGCTGCGGATCACCTCCTGCCCGCGCCCGGCGCATGCATGCACGGGTTTCAAGCGGACCGGCCCGCTATACAGCAGGCGGGTGGCCGCTTCCCGCGCGTCCGTCAAGGCGAACACGCTGAGACCATCCAGCACGACCCCACGCACCCGCTCGCAGAACAACGGCGACCAGCCTTCCGGCGTGATCGCCTCAGGCCCCAATACGCCATGAGTGATGGCTTTGGTGCAGATGAAGTCGTGGTCGACATAGCCGCCCCACAGGTCTTGCGGACCTTTTATATTGAGCGCGCGCGCCTGGTCGGGGCCGACCAGGGTTTGCGTGGGCAGCAAGTACAGATCACGGCCGGCATGCTGTTTGGGATCATAGCCGCCACCGAACTTGAACCCCAGGATATGCGCCAGCCAGCGCGCCAAAGCGCGGTTGGTTTCGACTTCATGCTGCGGTGCGCCTTCCCTCGTGGAATAAGCCACCACCACTTTTTTGCGTTGAATCGGGGTCATGCGTCCCCCTTGGCCATCCAGCCCTGTGTGTAGCTAAAAGGTAGCAGGGATCAGGCCAAGGCGTTTTCGATAGGGATGTTTTTTAAATCAATCAGTTGCCGGAAAAGCGATAGCAGTTGGCCTGTTTGATTCTGCACGACACCGCTCTTATTGTGCGGCGTTCTGCACGATTGAGAGGTTCATCGGCGCCCGCGCCAGCTAAGATACAGACCCCAGCCCCCATCACGAGGCATCACGCATGGCCAAGCAAGCACTTATCCTGATCGATATACAGAACGACTACTTCCCCGAGGGCAAGTGGCCGCTCGACGGCGTGGAAGCCGCGGCGGACAAGGCTGCGCGAGTGCTTCAGGCTTTTCGTGCGGCAGGCGAAGCAGTGATTCATGTACGCCACGAATTCACCTCTGAGGATGCGCCGTTCTTTACCCCGGGTTCCGAGGGTGCCCATTTGCATCCTAAAGTGCTAAACGCGGGCAACGAGCCGGTAGTGCTCAAGCATTTTGTGAACGCCTTTCGCGAAACCAACCTACGCACGGTGCTGGAACAACGCAGCATCACCGAGGTGGTGGTGGTCGGCAGCATGAGCCATATGTGCATCGACGCAGTGGTGCGTGCCGCCGCGGACCTGGGCTACAAGGTCACGCTGCTGCATGACGCCTGCGCCACGCGGGACCTGGAATTCAATGGCAAGGTCATCCCGGCAGCGCAGGTGCACGACGCCTATATGGCGGCGCTGGCGTTTGGCTATGCGACGGTGGTGTCGACGGAGGACTACCTGCAAGCGCAGGCGGCGGCCGTCTGACCGCCACTGCCGGTATTAACGGGTTGCGATGATGAACAGTCGCGGGAATGGCAGTAACACCCTGCCGTCCGCCAATGCCGGGTAAGCCTGAGTAATCCGCGCCTGGTATTCCCGTAGGAAGGCGGCTTTCTCATCGTCGCTCAACGGCGCAAGAAACGGCCGCAATGCCGACGCCTTGAACCACTCCACCACCGCCGCATGATCGGCCAGCGGGTGCTGGTAGGTGGTGCGCCACACGTCCACAGCGCTGCAGTGCTTGCTGAGCAACTCATAGTAGTAGCTCGCGGTGTGCCGCTCATTGTGTTTGACCGCGCCGATCCTGGCAGACCATGGGCCCTCTGCGGCCACCTCGCGGGCCAGCCGGTGGGCAGGTTCGTCGAGGTTGTCCGGGGTTTGCACCGCCAGCGTGCCACCCGACGTCAGCTGGCGGACCAGGTGCGGGTAGAGCGTGGCGTGGTCGGGCAACCATTGCAGCGAAGCATTGGCCAGGATCACGTCGAATGTTTGCGCTGGCGCCCAGGCGCCGATATCCGCCAGTTCGAAGCTGAGCGCCGGCAGGCGTTTGCGCGCATCGGCCAACATATCCTCGGAGCTGTCCATGCCGGTGACCCGCGCCTGCGGGAAACGCTCGGCCAAGACCTGCGTCGAATTCCCAGGGCCGCAGCCCAGGTCAACGGCGGTGCGCACCTGGGTATCGGGAATGGCCGCCACCAGGTCGCGCACAGGGCGGGTACGCTGCTGTTCGAACATCGTGTACTGCTTGGCGGACCAGGTCATGCGGCATTCCTTCTGTTGAGGTTGGCCACAGCCTAAATCTTGTTAGGCATGAGGACAAATGCCCGAACGTTTCGACGGGCGCCTGATCACCGGCAATAAAAAACCCCCGAGGCGTTGGCCATCGGGGGTTTTGCTCGTTCCGGTGGTTAAACCTCAGAACGGGATATCGTCATCAAAGCTGTCGAAATCCGGAGCCGGCTGCGGAGCGGCCTGCTGTGGAGGCGGTGCCTGGCGCGACTGTTGTGGTGCCGACTGCTGCGGGCGCGGGGCCTGCTGGCGTGGAGCCGGAGCGGACTGCTGGTAGTTGTTGCCCCCACCTTGTTGGTCGCCCTGTTGTGGACGGCCGCCCAGCAGTTGCATGGTGCCTTGCATGTCGACCACGATTTCAGTGGTGTAACGCTTGATGCCGTCTTTTTCCCACTCGCGGGTCTGCAGCTTGCCTTCGATGTAGACCTGCGAACCTTTACGCAGGTATTCACCCGCGATCTCTGCCACCTTGCCGAACATCGACACACGGTGCCATTCAGTTTTCTCGACCTTCTGGCCGGTCTGCTTGTCGGTCCACTGTTCGCTGGTCGCCAGACTCAGATTGGTCACGGCGTTACCGTTAGGCAAGAAGCGAACTTCGGGATCCTGGCCGCATGTACCGACCAATATGACTTTGTTAACCCCACGGGCCATAACGTTCTCCTAGGCTGGGCGCGCTGTCGGCACTGGGTTGACCAGTTGCTCGAGCGTCGCGCGATCCAATAATTCGGTGTCCAATTTGATGTAGATGGCGGCTTCTTCAGCAATAACCACGGCATCCGTAACCCCGGCAACGGCCTTAAGGCGCTCAACCAGACCGGCTTCGCGGATCGCTTCTGGCGATAACGGCAAACGCAGGCTCGTCACATAGGGAGGTTCGCGCATGGTAACAGCAAAGGCTAGCCAGAGGGCAGCCAGACCTGCGCATCCCAGGAACACAACCGACAAACCGCCATGCTGGAACATCCAGCCGCCCATGATGCCGCCCAGTGCAGAACCGAGGAACTGGCTGGTGGAATACACCCCCATCGCCGTGCCCTTGCCGCCGGCCGGTGAAACCTTGCTGATCAGCGAAGGCAGCGAAGCCTCCAGCAGGTTGAACGCGGTGAAGAACACCACCGTGCCGATTACCAGCGCCCGCAGGCTGTCGCCGAACTCCCAGAAGAATAGCTCAGTGAGCATCAGCGTCGTGACGGCGCCGAGTAAAACTCGTTTCATTTTGCGTTTCTTCTCGCCGTAGATGATGAACGGGATCATGGCGAAGAACGAAACCAGCAGCGCGGTCAGGTAGACCCACCAGTGCTGCTCCTTGGGCAGGCCGGCTTTTTCGACCAGCGCCAGGGGCAGCGCGACGAAGCTGCACATCAGCATCGCGTGCAATACGAAGATACCTAAATCCAGGCGCAGCAGGTCCGGGTGCTTGAGTGTCGGCAACAAAGCCTTGCGCGCGACACCCGACTCGCGATGCTGCAGCGTGCCGGTGGAGCGCGGCACCATAAAGGCCACGATGACGATACCGAACAGTGCCATGCCACCTGTGGCCAGGAACAGCCCGTGCAGGCCAAAGGCGCGCGTCAGCAGCGGGCCCACGACCATCGCCACGGCGAACGACAGGCCAATGGTCATGCCGATCATGGCCATGGCCTTGGTGCGGTGCTGTTCGCGGGTCAGGTCCGACAACAATGCCATGACCGCGGCGGAAATCGCCCCGGCGCCTTGCAGGATGCGTCCGGCGATCACGCCCCAGATCGAATCGGACTGCGCGGCGAGCACGCTGCCGAGGGCGAAGACGATCAGCCCCAAGTAAATCACCGGGCGACGACCGATGCGGTCAGAAATGATCCCGAACGGAATCTGAAAAATCGCCTGGGTCAGGCCATAGGCGCCAATCGCCAGGCCGATCAATGCGGGGGTCGCGCCTGCGAGATCCATTCCATAGGTCGCCAGCACTGGCAACACCATGAACATGCCAAGCATACGGAAGGCGAACACCAGGGCCAGACCGCTTGCTGCTCGGGTCTCGCCGCTACTCATGCGTTCGCTGTGGGGATCGTGCATGGAAAAACCTCGTGTGAACCGGCGGCGATTCTACCAGTCCCATCGATTGAGAGGGTATATGCGGCGCTTTGCCGCGCAGCTTTCATGTAAGGCTGCAAGCGGCCTTTTGACAGTGTATATTCATCCAGTCTTTAGCCGTATACTCCGGCATTATTTACGCCCGCCGTGCGAGGCCATCTTGGACAAGATCCTGATTCGTGGGGCTAGAACCCACAACCTGAAGAACATCGACCTGACCCTGCCCCGGGACAAACTGATCGTCATCACCGGCCTGTCCGGCTCCGGCAAATCGTCCCTGGCGTTCGACACGCTGTATGCCGAAGGTCAGCGTCGCTACGTGGAATCGCTGTCGGCCTATGCCCGCCAGTTCCTGTCGATGATGGAAAAACCAGACGTCGACACCATTGAAGGCCTGTCGCCAGCGATTTCCATCGAACAGAAATCAACGTCCCATAACCCACGTTCCACCGTGGGCACCATTACCGAAATCTACGACTACCTGCGCCTGTTGTACGCGCGCGTGGGTATTCCGCGCTGCCCGGACCATGACATTCCACTGGAAGCCCAGACCGTCAGCCAGATGGTCGACCTGGTGCTGGCCCAACCGGAAGGCGCCAAGCTGATGCTGCTGGCCCCGGTGATTCGCGAGCGTAAAGGTGAACACCTTTCGGTCTTCGAAGAGCTGCGCGCCCAGGGTTTTGTACGCGCGCGCATCAACGGCAAGCTCTATGAGCTGGACGAAGCGCCAAAGCTCGACAAGCAGAAGAAGCATTCCATTGATGTGGTGGTGGACCGCTTCAAAGTGCGTGCCGACCTGCAGCAGCGTCTGGCGGAGTCCTTCGAGACAGCCTTGAAGCTGGCCGATGGGATCGCCCTGGTTGCGCCGATGGACGACGAACCGGGCGAAGAAATCATCTTCTCCGCGCGCTTTGCCTGCCCGATCTGTGGCCATGCAATCAGCGAGCTGGAACCCAAGCTGTTCTCCTTCAACAACCCGGCCGGTGCTTGCCCGACCTGTGACGGCCTGGGGGTCAAGCAGTTCTTCGATATCAAGCGCCTGGTGAACGGCGACCTGACGCTGGCGGAGGGGGCGATACGCGGCTGGGACAGGCGTAACGTCTACTACTTCCAGATGCTGGGGTCGTTGGCCTCGCACTACAAATTCAGCCTGGAAGTACCGTTCAACCAACTGCCGGTCGATCAGCAGAAAGTCATCCTGAACGGCAGCGGCTCGCAGAACGTCGACTTCAAGTACCTGAACGACCGTGGCGACATCGTCAAACGCTCGCACCCGTTCGAAGGCATCGTGCCGAACCTGGAACGCCGCTATCGCGAGACCGAATCGGCGAGCGTGCGTGAGGAGCTGGCAAAATTCCTCAGCACCCAACCGTGCCCGGATTGCCGCGGCACTCGCCTGCGTCGTGAAGCGCGGCATGTGTGGGTCGGCGAAAAGACCCTGCCGGCGGTGACCAACCTGCCGATCGGCGATGCCTGCGAATACTTCGGTATGCTCAAGCTGACCGGGCGCCGTGGGGAAATTGCCGACAAGATCCTCAAGGAAATCCGCGAGCGCCTGCAATTCCTCGTCAACGTAGGGCTGGATTACCTGTCGCTGGATCGCAGCGCAGACACCTTGTCCGGCGGTGAAGCCCAGCGCATCCGCCTGGCCAGCCAGATTGGCGCGGGCCTTGTCGGGGTGTTGTACATCCTCGATGAACCGTCGATTGGCTTACATCAGCGCGATAACGATCGCCTGCTGGGCACCCTGAAGCACCTTCGCGATATCGGCAACACGGTGATTGTGGTCGAGCACGACGAAGACGCGATCCGCCTGGCGGATTATGTGGTCGACATCGGCCCGGGCGCGGGTGTGCACGGCGGGCATATTGTCGCCGAGGGTACGCCTGAAGAAGTCATGGCGCACCCGGACTCGTTGACCGGCAAGTACCTGTCCGGCCGCGTGAAAATTGAAGTCCCGGCCAAGCGCACACCGCGCAACAAGAAGCAGGCGCTGCACCTCAAGGGCGCGCGCGGCAACAACTTGCGCAATGTTGACCTGGAAATCCCGCTGGGCCTGCTGACGTGCGTGACGGGCGTGTCCGGCTCGGGCAAGTCGACGCTGATCAACAACACGCTGTTTCCATTGAGTGCTACCGCCTTGAACGGCGCGACTACTCTAGAAGCCGCAGCGCACGACAGCATCAAAGGCCTGGAACACCTGGATAAAGTGGTCGATATCGACCAAAGCCCGATTGGCCGCACACCGCGTTCCAACCCGGCGACCTATACCGGGCTGTTCACGCCGATTCGCGAGTTGTTTGCCGGCGTACCGGAGTCCCGCTCGCGGGGTTACGGCCCTGGCCGGTTTTCGTTCAACGTCAAGGGTGGGCGTTGCGAAGCCTGCCAGGGCGACGGCCTGATCAAGGTAGAAATGCACTTTCTGCCAGACATCTACGTGCCGTGCGATGTGTGCAAGAGCAAGCGCTATAACCGCGAAACCCTTGAGATCAAATACAAGGGCAAGAGCATCCACGAAACCCTCGAGATGACTATCGAGGAAGCACGGGTGTTCTTTGACGCGGTGCCAGCGCTCGCGCGCAAGCTGCAGACATTGATGGACGTGGGGCTGTCGTATATCAAGCTGGGGCAGTCGGCGACTACCCTGTCCGGCGGCGAGGCGCAACGTGTGAAGTTGTCTCGTGAGCTGTCCAAGCGGGACACAGGTAAAACCCTGTATATCCTCGATGAGCCGACTACCGGGCTGCACTTCGCGGACATCCAGCAGTTGCTGGACGTGCTGCACCGCTTGCGTGACCACGGCAACACCGTGGTGGTGATCGAGCACAACCTGGACGTGATCAAGACTGCCGACTGGCTGGTAGACCTGGGGCCGGAAGGCGGCTCCAAGGGTGGCCAGATTATTGCGGTGGGCACACCGGAGCAGGTCTCCGAAATGCCGCAGTCCCACACTGGTTACTACTTGAAACCACTGTTGGCACGCGACCGGGCGTGATTGATCGGGCCCAATAAAAAGCCCCTGTCACTTCATCAGTGACAGGGGCTTTTTTGTAGCCGGGGAATCAGAACTGCGATTGCAGGTAGTTTTCCAGGCCAATCAGCTTGATCAGGCCCAACTGCTTTTCCAGCCAGTAGGTGTGATCTTCTTCAGTGTCGTTCAACTGCACCCGCAGGATTTCCCGGGTCACATAGTCATTGTGCTGCTCGCAGAGCTCAATACCCTTGCAGAGTGCGGCACGCACCTTGTACTCAAGGCGAAGGTCGGCAGCCAACATGTCAGGCACCGTGGTGCCCACATCCAGGTCGTCAGGACGCATACGTGGCGTACCTTCGAGCATCAGGATACGGCGCATCAAAGCGTCGGCGTGCTGTGCCTCTTCTTCCATTTCGTGGTTGATACGCTCATAGAGCTCGGTAAAGCCCCAGTCTTCGTACATACGCGAATGGATGAAATATTGGTCACGAGCTGCCAGTTCGCCCGTCAGCAACGTGTTGAGGTAATCGATTACGTCGGGGTGACCTTGCATCGCCCTACATCTCCCTGCTTGAAAGTCTGTAGTTTGAACCATGCTGACCCGGAGGTCACGGGACCAACGGCAGAAAAGTGAACATTTCCTGAGAAAAGTAGCTGAAATAACGCAAAAACCGCCCAAATGAGGGCGGTTCTGCTTATCGTTTAGAGTTAGTTAAGCGATACACCCAGTGCAGATGCGATACCTTCTCCATAAGCAGGGTCTGCCTTGAAGAAGTACTGCAACTGGCGCTGCACCACGTCGCTGGAAACACCCGCCATGGCACCGGCGATGTTGCTGATCAACAGGGCTTTCTGCTCATCGCTCATCAGGCGGAACAGCGCACCGGCGTGGCTGAAGTAATCGCTGTCTTCACGGTGATCGTAACGATCGGCGGCGCCGCTTAAAGCCAACGCAGGCTCAGCGTACTGTGGCGCCTGTTTCGGTGCGTCGACGTAGCTGTTCGGCTCGTAGTTGGGTGCCGCCCCGCCATTGCTGCCGAAAGCCATCGAGCCGTCGCGCTGGTAGCTGTTCACCGGATTGCGCGGCGCATTCACCGGCAGTTGCTGGTGGTTGGTGCCGACACGGTAGCGGTGGGCATCTGCATAAGCGAACACACGACCTTGCAGCATGCGGTCCGGCGACAGGCCAACACCAGGCACCATGTTGCTCGGGCCGAACGCAGCTTGCTCTACCTCAGCGAAGTAGTTCTGCGGGTTGCGATTGAGCTCCAGCTCACCGACTTCGATCAACGGAAATTCCTTTTGCGACCAGGTTTTGGTCACATCAAAAGGGTTCTCGTAGTGAGCATTCGCCTGAGCCTCGGTCATGATCTGGATGCAAACACGCCATTTCGGGAAATCACCCCGTTCGATCGCACCAAACAAATCGCGCTGGGCGTAATCAGGGTCGGTACCTGCAAGGCGGGCAGCCTCGGCGGGGGCCAGGTTCTTGATGCCTTGCTTGGTTTTGTAATGCCACTTCACCCAGTGCCGTTCGCCATTGGCGTTGATCAGGCTGTAGGTGTGGCTGCCGAAGCCGTGCATATGACGGTAGCCGTCAGGAATGCCACGGTCCGAAAACAGAATGGTGACCTGGTGCAGCGCCTCTGGGGAGTGCGACCAGAAGTCCCACATCATCTGCGCGCTTTTCAGGTTGCTTTGCGGCAGGCGTTTTTGGGTATGAATGAAGTCCGGGAATTTCAACGGATCACGGATAAAGAACACCGGGGTGTTGTTACCGACGATGTCCCAGTTGCCTTCCTCTGTGTAGAACTTGAGGGCGAAACCACGTGGGTCACGCTCGGTGTCAGCCGACCCGCGCTCACCGCCAACGGTGGAAAAACGCAGGAACGTCGGAGTCTGCTTGCCAACAGACTCGAACAGCTTGGCGCTGGTGTATTGGGTGATGTCTTGGGTAACCGTAAAGGTGCCGTAGGCGCCTGAACCCTTGGCGTGGACGCGACGCTCAGGAATGTTTTCACGGTTGAAGTGAGCGAGCTTCTCGATCAGGTGAAAATCGTCAAGGAGCAACGGGCCGCGCGGGCCTGCGGAACGGGAATTCTGGTTGTCCGCAACGGGCGCGCCGCTGGCGGTGGTAAGGATTTTGTTCTGGCTCATGCTCAATTTTCCTCAGGTCGGACTTGAAACTGCCGGCTAATCGGCTTGGAAGGAGTATTGATCATCAACATGACATCGACAAATTCATTAAATTGCGGACATCAATAGAAAATTACTACCAACACATCCAACGCCCATAGTGCCGCTCTCAACCTGACTCAAGCTTGTACAAATAGCGCTTTTCTTACGCGCACAAAAAACCGGGCACTAGGCCCGGTTCTTCGTTACAGCTTGTCGTCTTACTCGGCGCTTACAGCTTCGCCGGCAGTAGCACGATCAACCAACTCGACGTACGCCATAGGCGCGTTGTCGCCAGTGCGGAAGCCGCACTTGAGGATGCGCAGGTAGCCACCCTCACGGGTAGCGTAGCGCTTGCCCAGGTCGTTGAAGAGCTTACCAACGATAGCTTTCGAACGAGTACGGTCGAAAACCAAACGGCGGTTAGCCAGGCTGTCTGTCTTGGCCAAAGTGATCAGCGGCTCAGCAACGCGACGCAGTTCTTTAGCTTTTGGCAGTGTAGTTTTGATCAGCTCGTGCTCGAACAGCGACACCGCCATGTTTTGAAACATGGCCTTGCGGTGCGAGCTGGTACGGCTCAGGTGACGACCACTTTTACGATGACGCATGGTTCATTCCTTACCAAACTCACGTTCGGTGATTACGACGATCAGGCAGTCGCCTTGTCGTCCTTCTTAAGACTTGCAGGCGGCCAGTTGTCGAGGCGCATGCCGAGGGACAGACCGCGGGAGGCCAGAACGTCCTTGATTTCAGTCAAGGATTTCTTGCCCAGGTTCGGAGTCTTCAACAGTTCTACTTCGGTGCGCTGAATCAGGTCACCGATGTAGTAAATGTTTTCCGCCTTAAGGCAGTTAGCCGAACGTACAGTCAGTTCCAGATCGTCAACCGGGCGAAGCAGGATCGGATCGATCTCGTCTTCCTGCTCGATTACCACTGGTTCGCTGTCACCTTTGAGGTCGACGAACGCAGCCAACTGCTGTTGCAGGATGGTTGCAGCGCGACGGATAGCCTCTTCAGGGTCCAGAGTACCGTTGGTTTCCAGATCAATAACCAGCTTGTCCAGGTTAGTACGCTGCTCGACACGGGCGTTTTCCACCACGTATGCGATGCGGCGAACCGGGCTGAACGAAGAGTCAAGCTGCAAGCGACCAATGCTGCGGCTTTCGTCTTCATCGCTCTGACGCGAGTCGGCCGGTTCATAACCACGACCACGAGCTACGGTGAGCTTCATGTTCAGGGCGCCGTTAGACGCCAGGTTAGCGATTACGTGATCGGGGTTAACGATCTCGACATCATGATCCAGCTGAATATCGGCAGCGGTAACCACCCCCGAACCCTTCTTCGACAAGGTCAGCGTAACTTCGTCACGGCCGTGCAGCTTGATAGCCAGACCTTTAAGGTTCAACAGGATTTCAATTACGTCTTCCTGTACACCTTCGATGGCGCTGTACTCGTGGAGCACACCGTCAATCTCGGCCTCGACTACTGCACAGCCGGGCATTGAGGACAACAGGATGCGGCGCAGCGCGTTGCCCAGGGTGTGGCCAAAACCACGCTCGAGAGGCTCGAGAGTGATCTTGGCGCGGGTTGGACTGACAACCTGCACATCAATGTGGCGGGGTGTCAGGAACTCATTTACCGAAATCTGCATGGATGCACCTATTTTCTAGCCCTTACTTGGAGTAGAGCTCGACAATCAGGCTTTCGTTGATGTCGGCGGACAGATCACTGCGAGCAGGAACGTTCTTGAAAACGCCCGACTTCTTCTCAGTGTCTACTTCTACCCATTCTACGCGGCCACGTTGGGCACACAGATCGAGAGCTTGGACAATGCGAAGTTGGTTTTTTGCTTTCTCGCGAATCGCGACAACGTCACCAGCACGAACCTGGTAAGACGGAACGTTAACGGTTTGGCCGTTTACGCTGACGGATTTGTGCGATACCAGCTGACGGGATTCGGCACGAGTCGAACCAAAGCCCATACGGTATACAACGTTGTCCAGACGGCATTCGAGCAGTTGCAGCAGGTTTTCACCGGTTGCACCTTTCTTGCCAGCAGCTTCTTTGTAGTAGCCGCTGAACTGACGCTCGAGAACGCCGTAGATACGACGGACCTTCTGCTTTTCACGCAGTTGGGTGCCGTAATCGGACTGGCGACCGCGGCGTTGGCCGTGGATACCAGGTGCTGCTTCAATGTTGCACTTCGATTCGATCGCGCGCACGCCGCTCTTCAGGAAGAGATCGGTGCCTTCGCGACGAGCGAGTTTGCATTTTGGACCAATGTAACGAGCCATTCTTTACAATCTCCTGGATTACACGCGGCGCTTCTTCGGCGGACGGCACCCGTTGTGCGGGATTGGCGTCACGTCGGTGATGCTGGCGATCTTATAGCCACAGCCGTTCAAAGCACGGACAGCAGACTCACGACCTGGACCTGGACCTTTGACGTTAACGTCAAGGTTTTTCAGGCCGTATTCCAGCGCAGCTTGACCAGCACGTTCAGCAGCTACTTGAGCAGCAAACGGGGTGGACTTGCGGGAACCGCGGAAACCCGAACCACCGGAGGTAGCCCAAGAAAGCGCGTTACCTTGACGGTCGGTGATGGTCACGATTGTGTTGTTAAAAGAAGCATGGATGTGGGCGATGCCATCAACCACTGTCTTTTTAACTTTTTTACGAGGACGAGCAGCAGGTTTTGCCATGATAATTTTCCTGTCGATTCGCTGGGGCGATTACTTGCGGATCGGCTTACGCGGACCTTTACGGGTACGCGCGTTAGTCTTGGTACGCTGACCGCGTACTGGAAGACCACGACGATGACGCAGACCGCGATAGCAACCGAGGTCCATCAAACGCTTGATTTTCATGTTGATTTCGCGACGCAGATCACCTTCAGTGGTGAACTTCGCCACTTCGCCACGCAGCAATTCAATCTGCTCGTCGCTCAGATCCTTGATCTTAGCGGCTGGGTTTACCCCAGCAACTGCGCAAATTTTCTGCGCAGTAGTGCGACCAACACCATAGATGTAGGTCAGCGAGATAACAGTGTGCTTGTTATCTGGAATGTTAACGCCTGCAATACGGGCCATTCAGTGGGACTCCAATTGACAGCTACCTACGCCCCGGAAGCCAAGAAATAGGGCGCGAGATAATATCGCTGTAATAACAAATAATCAACCCGGTAGCGCACTAGCTACCGGGCTTCAAGCGGATCACACTCAGCCTTGGCGCTGTTTGTGACGCGGTTCCGCGCTGCAAATTACTCGAACAACACCTTCGCGGCGAATAATCTTGCAGTTACGGCACAGCTTTTTCACCGATGCACGAACTTTCATCACCAACTCCTCGAACCTTATGGGGTACTCAGCGCAACATGCCGCTGCCGTAGCCCTTCAGGTTGGCTTTCTTCATCAGGGATTCGTACTGGTGCGAAACGAGGTGCGATTGTACTTGGGACATGAAGTCCATCACAACCACGACCACGATCAGCAACGAGGTCCCGCCAAGGTAGAACGGAACGTTTGCTGCAACCACCAGAAACTGGGGCAACAAGCAGACGGCCGTCATATATAGAGCACCGAACAGAGTCAAACGAGTCAGAACGCCATCAATGTAGCGCGCAGACTGCTCACCTGGACGGATACCCGGAATAAAGGCACCGGACTTCTTCAGGTTTTCCGCTACGTCTTTCGGATTGAACATCAACGCCGTATAGAAGAAGCAGAAGAAAATAATCCCTGCACTAAACAGCAGAATATTCAACGGCTGACCAGGAGCGATCGACTGAGAGAGGTCCTGCAGCCAGCCCATATTTTCAGACTGACCAAACCAGGTACCCAACGAAGCCGGAAACAGCAAAATGCTGCTCGCGAAAATTGCCGGAATAACACCGGCCATATTCACTTTCAGCGGCAAGTGGCTGGTCTGCGCAGCAAAAACCTTACGGCCCTGCTGACGCTTGGCGTAGTGAACAGCAATACGACGCTGACCACGCTCAATGAACACCACAAAACCGATAATCGCTACTGCCAGCAAACCGATAGCAACCAAGGCGAAGATATTGATATCACCCTGACGTGCAGACTCGAAAGACTGCCCAATCGCTCTCGGAAGACCGGCGACGATACCTGCGAAAATCAACATCGAGATACCGTTACCAACACCACGCTCAGTAATCTGCTCACCCAGCCACATCATGAACATCGCACCAGCCACAAATGTGGATACCGCGACGAAATGGAAGCCAAAGTCACCAGTGAACGCAACACCCTGCCCCGCCAGGCCAACGGACATACCGATAGCCTGAACCAGGGCGAGGGCGACAGTGCCGTAGCGGGTGTACTGGCTAATCTTGCGACGGCCAGCTTCACCTTCCTTCTTCAACTGCTCCAGCTGCGGGCTGACGGCGGTCATCAGCTGCATGATGATCGATGCCGAAATGTACGGCATGATCCCCAGTGCAAAGATGCTCATCCGTTCCAGCGCGCCGCCGGAAAACATGTTGAACAAGCTAAGAATGGTCCCCTCATTCTGTCGAAACAGGTCTGCGAGTCGGTCCGGGTTGATACCTGGAACCGGGATGTGTGCGCCTATTCGGTAGACGATAATCGCCAGGAACAGAAAACGCAGACGAGCCCAAAGTTCAGACATACCGCCTTTGCCGAGCGCTGAGAGAGCACCTTGCTTAGCCATTTATTCCTCGAACTTGCCGCCAGCTGCTTCGATAGCCGAACGCGCACCTTTGGTGGCGCCGATTCCCTTGCCGATAGTGACAGCGCGAGTCACTTCACCGGACAGCATGATTTTCACACGCTGTACGTTGACGTTGATCACGTTGGCATCTTTCAGGGTCTGCACAGTAACGATGTCGCCTTCCACTTTAGCCAGCTCGGACAAACGCACTTCTGCGCGATCCATGGCTTTCAGGGAAACGAAACCGAACTTAGGCAGGCGACGATGCAGCGGCTGTTGACCGCCTTCAAAGCCTGGAGCGATGGTGCCACCGGAGCGGGAGGTTTGACCTTTGTGGCCACGGCCACCAGTCTTACCCAAACCGCTACCGATACCACGGCCCGGACGATGCTTTTCGCGACGGGAACCCGGCGCTGGACTCAGATCATTGAGTTTCATCGATTAACCCTCTACACGCAGCATGTAGTAAGCCTTGTTGATCATCCCGCGATTCTCGGGAGTATCCTGGACTTCTACAGTGTGACCGATGCGACGCAGACCCAAACCTTTAACGCACAGTTTGTGGTTAGGAATGCGGCCGGTCATGCTTTTGATCAGCGTTACTTTAACGGTAGCCATGATCAGAAGATCTCCTTGACAGTCAGGCCACGCTTGGCAGCGATGGACTCAGGAGATTGCATAGCCTTCAAACCCTTGAAAGTGGCGTGAACCACGTTTACTGGGTTAGTCGAGCCGTAGCACTTGGCCAGAACGTTCTGAACACCAGCAACTTCGAGGACAGCACGCATAGCGCCGCCAGCGATGATACCGGTACCTTCAGAAGCAGGCTGCATGTACACCTTCGAAGCGCCATGGGCGGACTTCATTGCGTACTGCAGAGTGGTGCCGTTCAGATCAACTTGGATCATGTTGCGACGAGCAGCTTCCATTGCCTTCTGGATCGCAGCAGGCACTTCACGTGACTTGCCACGGCCGAAGCCCACACGCCCTTTACCATCACCCACCACGGTCAACGCGGTGAAAGTGAAGATACGGCCGCCTTTTACGGTTTTGGCTACGCGGTTAACTTGAACCAGCTTCTCAATGTAGCCTTCGTCGCGCTTTTGGTCGTTATTTGACATAACTTAGAACTCCAGCCCAGCTTCACGAGCAGCATCAGCCAGCGCTTTAACGCGGCCGTGGTACTTGAAGCCAGAGCGGTCGAAAGCCACTTGCGAGACGCCAGCGGCCTTAGCACGCGTAGCGACCAGCTGGCCAACCTTAGTGGCCGCGTCGATGTTGCCAGTGGCACCATCACGCAGTTCTTTATCCAAAGTCGAGGCGCTTGCCAGGACTTTGTTGCCGTCGGCCGAGATGACCTGGGCGTAGATGTGCTGCGACGAGCGGAACACGCAGAGACGCACGACTTCGAGTTCGTGCATTTTCAGGCGTGCTTTGCGAGCGCGACGCAGTCGAGTAACTTTTTTGTCGGTCATTTGCTATGCCCTACTTCTTCTTGGCTTCTTTACGACGGACGACTTCGTCCGCGTAGCGCACACCTTTGCCTTTGTACGGCTCTGGTGGACGGAAGTCGCGGATCTCAGCGGCCACCTGACCTACCAGCTGCTTATCGATACCCTTGATCAGGATATCGGTTTGGCTAGGGGTCTCAGCGGTGATGCCTTCCGGCAGTTCGTAATCCACTGGGTGCGAGAAGCCAAGGGCCAGGTTCAGAACCGTGCCTTTTGCTTGCGCTTTGTAACCAACACCGACCAGCTGGAGCTTGCGCTCGAAGCCTTGGCTTACGCCCTGGACCATGTTGTTTACCAACGCACGCGTGGTACCGGCCATTGCGCGAGTTTGTTGATCGCCATTGCGAGCAGCGAAACGCAGCTCACCAGCTTCTTCAACGATCTCAACGGACGAATGGATGTTCAGTTCAAGAGTGCCCTTGGCACCCTTCACCGAAAGCTGTTGGCCTGCGAATTTGACTTCGACACCGGCTGGCAGCTTAACGGGGTTCTTAGCGACGCGAGACATGCTTATCCCCCCTTAGAACACAGTGCAAAGAACTTCGCCGCCGACACCGGCAGCGCGCGCAGCACGATCCGTCATCACACCTTTGTTGGTGGAGACGATAGACACGCCCAGACCGCCACGAACTTTCGGCAGATCTTCAGCGGACTTGTACTGACGCAGGCCTGGACGGCTAACGCGCTTCACTTCCTCGATGACCGAACGGCCTTCGAAGTACTTCAGCTCGATGGACAGCAGTGGCTTGGTTTCGCTGCTGATCTGATAACCCGCAATGTAGCCTTCGTCTTTCAGGACTTTGGCAACAGCTACCTTCAACTTGGAAGATGGCATGCTTACGACGGACTTTTCAGCCATCTGGGCATTACGGATACGAGTTAGCATGTCCGCTAACGGGTCCTGCATACTCATGGGCTAGACGCTCCTAATACAAAAAAATTAGCCTTGCGGCTACATATGTCGCCGAGAATCTCCGAGCGCAAAACACACGGGCTCAGGCGAGCCGCGTATTTTAGACACACTCCAGAAATGAAACAAGCCCCAAAAGGGGCTTGTTCCAGATTCAAGGTCACCGGCGGTCAGTATCTTGCGATGCAAACCACCTGGACGTTGAAAGTACTTACCAGCTGGCTTTAACCAGACCTGGTACGTCACCACGCATAGCCGCTTCACGCAGTTTGTTACGGCCGAGGCCGAACTTGCGGTAAACGCCGTGTGGACGACCGGTCAGGCGGCAGCGGTTACGCATGCGCGAAGCGCTTGCGTCACGTGGCTGCTTCTGCAGAGCTACTGTAGCTTCCCAACGCGCTTCTGGACTTGCGTTCAGATCAACGATGATTGCTTTCAGTGCTGCACGCTTCTTGGCGTACTTGGCAACCGTGAGCTGACGCTTCAGCTCGCGGTTTTTCATGCTCATCTTGGCCATGGTCCTACTCCAATCAGTTGCGGAACGGGAATTTGAACGCACGCAGCAGAGCGCGGCCTTCATCATCGTTCTTGGCAGTGGTGGTCAGGGTGATGTCCAGACCGCGGAGAGCATCGATCTTGTCGTAGTCGATTTCCGGGAAGATGATCTGCTCTTTCACGCCCATGCTGTAGTTACCACGACCATCAAAGGACTTGGCATTCAGGCCGCGGAAGTCGCGAACCCGAGGCAGGGAGATCGACAGCAGACGATCCAGGAATTCGTACATACGCTCACGGCGCAGAGTCACTTTGACGCCGATCGGCCAACCTTCACGGACTTTAAAGCCAGCGATGGATTTCCGAGCGTAAGTCACAACGACTTTTTGACCGGTGATCTTTTCCAGGTCAGCAACAGCGTGCTCGATGACTTTTTTGTCACCGATCGCTTCGCCCAGACCCATGTTCAGGGTGATTTTGGTAACGCGCGGAACTTCCATCACGTTCCCAAGCTTAAGTTCTTCCTTAAGCTTAGGGGCGATTTCCTTCCGGTAAATCTCTTGTAGTCGTGCCATGGTCTAATCTACCTAGCAGTGTTCAAGCATCAACCGCTTTTTGGGTCGACTTGAAGACACGAATTTTCTTACCGTCTTCTACTTTGAAACCAACGCGGTCAGCCTTGTTGGTCTCGCCGTTGAAGATGGCGACGTTAGAAGCGTCCAGCGGAGCTTCTTTCTCGACGATACCGCCCTGCACGCCCGACATCGGGTTAGGCTTGGTATGACGCTTAACCAGGTTCAGACCACCGATAACCAGACGGTTATTAGCGAGAACCTTAAGCACCTTACCGCGCTTACCTTTGTCTTTGCCGGCGATCACGATGATCTCGTCGTCACGACGAATCTTTTGCATGTCGGATCTCCTTACAGCACTTCTGGGGCGAGCGAGACGATCTTCATGAACTTCTCAGTACGAAGTTCACGGGTCACTGGCCCAAAGATACGGGTGCCGATCGGCTCTTGCTTGTTGTTCAGAAGAACAGCAGCGTTGCCATCAAAGCGGATAATGGAGCCATCTGCACGGCGTACGCCGTGACGAGTGCGGACTACAACAGCAGTCATCACTTGGCCTTTTTTCACTTTACCGCGAGGAATTGCTTCCTTCACGGTAACTTTGATGATGTCACCGATACCAGCGTAACGACGATGGGAGCCACCCAGCACCTTGATGCACATAACACGGCGAGCGCCGCTGTTATCGGCCACATCGAGCATGGATTGAGTCTGAATCATATAATTTCTCCGACCCCTAGTCCTTAGACTTCCACAGCGCGTTCGAGAACATCAACCAGTGCCCAAGACTTGGTCTTGGCCAGCGGACGAGTTTCACGAATAGTGACTTTGTCGCCGATGTGGCACTGATTGGTTTCGTCGTGCGCGTGCAGCTTAGTCGAACGCTTAACATATTTACCGTAGATCGGGTGCTTAACGCGACGCTCGATCAAAACGGTGATGGTTTTGTCCATCTTGTCGCTGACAACACGGCCAGTCAGCGTACGGACAGTCTTTTCGGCTTCAGCCATGATCACTTACCTGCCTGCTGGTTGAGCACAGTTTTCACGCGAGCAATGTCACGCTTAACTTGCGAGAGCAGATGAGACTGCCCCAACTGGCCAGTTGCTTTCTGCATGCGCAGATTGAACTGGTCGCGCAGCAGGCCGAGCAGTTGCTCGTTCAGCTGCTGTGCGGATTTTTCACGAAGTTCATTCGCTTTCATCACATCACCGTCCGTTTAACAAAGGCGGTGGCGAGCGGCAGCTTTGCAGCAGCCAGGGCAAAAGCCTCACGCGCCAGCTCTTCAGTTACACCCTCGATTTCATACAGGACTTTGCCTGGCTGAATCTGGGCTACCCAGTATTCCACGTTACCCTTACCTTTACCCATCCGAACTTCGAGGGGCTTTTTGGAGATTGGCTTGTCCGGGAATACACGGATCCAGATCTTGCCGCCACGTTTAACGTGACGGGTCAGTGCACGACGCGCTGACTCGATCTGACGAGCGGTGAGACGACCACGAGCTACAGACTTCAGCGCGAACTCGCCGAAGCTGACTTTGCTACCGCGCTGAGCCAGACCACGGTTGTGGCCTGTCATCTGCTTGCGGAACTTCGTACGCTTTGGTTGCAACATTTGGCGTACCCCTTACTTAGCAGCTTTTTTACGAGGCGCTGGTGCTTGTGGTTTCAGTTCTTCTTGGCGACCACCAATTACTTCGCCTTTGAAGATCCAAACCTTTACACCGATCACACCGTAAGTGGTGTGAGCTTCGTAGTTGGCATAGTCGATGTCGGCACGCAGGGTGTGCAGTGGCACACGACCTTCGCGATACCATTCAGTACGTGCGATTTCAGCACCGCCGAGACGACCGCTCACTTGGATTTTGATGCCTTTGGCACCAATGCGCATGGCGTTCTGTACGGCGCGCTTCATAGCGCGACGGAACATTACGCGACGCTCCAGCTGCTGAGCTACGCTCTGCGCAACCAGCATACCGTCGAGCTCCGGCTTACGGATCTCTTCGATATTGATGTGCACAGGCACACCCATTTGCTTGGTCAGGTCCTGACGCAGTTTCTCAACATCTTCACCTTTCTTCCCGATAACGATACCTGGACGAGCGGTGTGGATGGTGATACGTGCAGTTTGCGCCGGACGATGGATATCGATACGGCTTACGGACGCGCTTTTTAGTTTGTCTTGGAGATACTCACGCACCTTCAGATCAGCGAACAAATAGTCCGCATAAGTCCGACCGTCTGCGTACCAGACGGAGGTGTGCTCCTTGACGATTCCCAGGCGAATGCCAATGGGATGTACTTTCTGACCCATCTCTTCGACTCCGTTACTTGTCAGCAACCTTGACAGTGATATGGCAAGACCGCTTGACGATGCGATCAGCACGGCCTTTGGCACGCGGCATGATGCGCTTCAGCGAACGCCCTTCGTTGACGAAAACGGTGCTGACCTTCAGGTCATCAACGTCTGCGCCTTCGTTATGCTCGGCGTTGGCTACGGCCGACTCCAGCACTTTCTTCATGATCTCGGCGGCTTTCTTACTGCTGAAAGCCAACAGGTTGAGCGCTTCGCCCACCTTCTTCCCGCGGATCTGGTCGGCGACCAAGCGGGCTTTCTGGGCGGAGATTCGAGCGCCCGACAACTTAGCGGCTACTTCCATTTCCTAACCCCTTAACGCTTGGCTTTCTTGTCTGCCACGTGCCCACGATATGTGCGGGTACCGGCAAACTCGCCTAGTTTGTGGCCGACCATGTCTTCGTTCACGAGAACTGGGACGTGCAAGCGACCGTTGTGTACTGCGATGGTCAGACCGACCATTTGTGGCAGGATCATCGAACGACGCGACCAGGTTTTCACCGGCTTGCGATCGTTCTTTTCCGCCGCCACTTCGATCTTCTTCAGTAGGTGAAGATCAATAAAAGGACCTTTTTTCAGAGAACGTGGCACTGTCGTATCCCTCTATTTACTTGCGACGACGGACGATCATTTTGTCGGTACGCTTATTACCACGAGTCTTCGCGCCCTTAGTCGGGAAGCCCCATGGCGATACCGGATGACGACCACCAGAGGTACGACCTTCACCACCACCGTGTGGGTGGTCAACCGGGTTCATGGCAACACCACGAACGGTTGGGCGAACGCCACGCCAGCGTTTGGCACCAGCTTTACCCAGCGAACGCAGGCTGTGCTCGGAGTTCGAGACTTCGCCCAGGGTCGCACGGCATTCAGCCAATACTTTACGCATCTCACCAGAACGCAGACGCAGGGTCACGTAGACACCTTCACGAGCGATCAGCTGAGCCGAAGCACCAGCGGAACGAGCGATTTGCGCGCCTTTACCTGGCTTCAATTCGATGCCGTGTACGGTGCTACCAACTGGAATGTTGCGCAGTTGCAGAGCGTTGCCCGGCTTGATCGGTGCCAGAGCACCTGCAATCAGCTGGTCGCCAGCGCTCACGCCTTTAGGGGCAATGATGTAGCGACGCTCGCCATCTGCGTACAGCAGCAGAGCGATGTGAGCAGTACGGTTTGGATCGTATTCAATACGCTCGACAGTGGCAGAGATGCCATCTTTGTCGTTGCGACGGAAGTCGACCAGACGATAATGCTGCTTATGGCCACCACCGATGTGACGAGTGGTAATGCGACCATTGTTGTTACGACCACCAGTCTTCGATTTCTTCTCGAGCAGCGGTGCGTGAGGAGCGCCTTTATGCAGCTCCTGGTTGACCACCTTGACCACAAAACGGCGGCCAGGGGAAGTCGGTTTGCATTTAACGATTGCCATGATGCACCCCTTCCTTACTCAGCACTGCTGCTGAAATCGAGATCTTGGCCTGGCTGAAGGGAGATAACCGCCTTCTTCCAGTCATTACGCTTGCCCAGACCGCGAGCAGTGCGCTTACTCTTACCCAGAACATTCAGGGTAGTAACACGCTCTACTTTCACGCTGAACAGGCTTTCGACGGCCTTCTTGATTTCCAGCTTGGTTGCGTCAGTTGCAACCTTGAAAACGAACTGGCCTTTCTTGTCAGCCAGAACCGTAGCCTTTTCGGAAACGTGCGGGCCAAGCAGAACTTTAAATACGCGTTCCTGGTTCATCCCAGCAGCTCCTCGAATTTCTTCACGGCCGACACGGTGATCAACACCTTGTCGTATGCGATCAGACTAACTGGATCGGAACCTTGCACGTCACGTACATCAACGTGTGGCAGGTTGCGAGCAGCCAGGTACAGGTTCTGATCAACAGCTTCAGACACGATCAGGACGTCGGTCAGACCCATGTCGTTCAGCTTGTTCAGCAGATCTTTGGTTTTCGGCGCTTCAACAGCGAAGTCCTGAACCACGACCAGACGATCAGTACGCACGAGTTCAGCAAGGATGGAGCGCAGTGCTGCGCGATACATCTTCTTGTTGAGCTTCTGAGTGTGATCCTGTGGACGTGCTGCGAAAGTGGTACCGCCGCCACGCCAGATTGGGCTACGGATAGTACCGGCACGAGCGCGGCCAGTACCTTTCTGACGCCAAGGGCGCTTACCGCCACCACGTACGTCGGAACGGGTCTTTTGCTGCTTGCTACCTTGACGGCCGCCGGCCATGTAGGCCACGACTGCTTGGTGAACGAGCGTCTCGTTGAATTCGCCGCCAAATGTCAGTTCGGAAACTTCGATCGCTTGAGCGTCATTTACATTTAATTGCATGTCAGCTTCCCCTTAACCGCGAGCCTTGGCCGCTGGACGTACAACCAGGTTGCCGCCAGTAGCGCCAGGAACAGCACCCTTGACCAACAACAGATTGCGTTCAGCGTCGACGCGCACTACTTCGAGGGACTGCACGGTCACGCGCTCAGCGCCCATATGACCGGACATTTTTTTGCCCTTGAATACACGACCAGGAGTCTGGCACTGGCCAATAGAGCCCGGGACGCGGTGGGAAACGGAGTTACCGTGAGTGTTGTCTTGACCACGGAAATTCCAACGCTTGATCGTACCCTGGAAGCCTTTACCCTTGGACTGACCGGTTACATCAACCAGTTGACCAGCGGCGAAGATTTCAGCGTTGATCAGATCGCCAGCCTGGTAGTCGCCGTCTTCAAGACGGAACTCCATAACAGTACGACCAGCTGCAACGTTTGCTTTAGCGAAGTGACCTGCTTGAGCAGCAGTCACGCGCGAAGCACGACGCTCGCCGACAGTGACTTGCACTGCACGATAGCCATCGGTTTCTTCAGTTTTGAACTGGGTGACGCGATTCGGCTCGATCTCAATGACCGTGACCGGAATGGAGACACCTTCTTCGGTGAAAATACGGGTCATACCGCATTTACGACCGACTACACCAATAGTCATGTTGTAAACCTCATGAGTGTACGGGGCTTTCACCCGCTATGGCCGCCCATTTCAGAGCGTTACACGACTAAGACCCAAGTCTTAGCCGAGGCTGATCTGTACTTCCACACCGGCCGCCAGATCAAGCTTCATAAGTGCATCAACGGTTTTATCCGTTGGCTGGACGATGTCCAGTACGCGCTTATGAGTGCGGATCTCGTACTGGTCACGCGCGTCTTTGTTGACGTGCGGGGAGACCAGAACGGTGAACCGCTCTTTACGGGTAGGCAGTGGAATTGGACCACGCACTTGAGCACCAGTACGTTTCGCGGTTTCCACGATTTCCTGGGTGGATTGGTCGATCAGGCGATGGTCAAAAGCCTTCAACCTGATACGGATTTGCTGATTTTGCATTGGATTTCAGACTCCGGCTGCTATTCCCAGCGAGCGCAATACGCCCGTTAAAAGGAGGCGCAATTCTATAGACGGCCCTGATAGGTGTCAACCCAATAAAAAAGGCCCCCGCTGAGCGGGGGCCTTTTCAAAACATCAGAGCTATCTCAGAAGAGATAATTACTCGATGATTTTAGCTACAACACCAGCACCAACGGTACGGCCGCCTTCACGGATTGCGAAACGCAGACCGTCTTCCATAGCGATGGTTTTGATCAGGGTGACAACCATTTTGATGTTGTCGCCTGGCATTACCATTTCTACGCCTTCCGGCAGTTCGCAGTTACCAGTAACATCGGTAGTACGGAAGTAGAACTGCGGACGGTAGCCTTTGAAGAACGGAGTGTGACGACCGCCTTCTTCTTTGCTCAGCACGTACACTTCAGCTTCGAACTTGGTGTGCGGCTTAACCGAACCTGGCTTAACCAGAACCTGGCCACGCTCAACGTCGTCACGCTTGGTACCACGCAGCAGAACGCCGCAGTTCTCGCCAGCACGACCTTCGTCGAGCAGCTTACGGAACATTTCAACACCGGTGCAGGTGGTGACGGTAGTGTCACGCAGACCAACGATTTCCAGTGGATCTTGAACCTTAACGATACCGCGCTCGATACGACCAGTTACAACAGTACCGCGACCGGAGATCGAGAACACGTCTTCGATTGGCATCAGGAACGGCTTGTCGATAACACGAACTGGATCTGGGATGTAGCTGTCCAGAGTCTCAACCAGTTTACGAACGGACGTGGTGCCCATTTCGTTATCGTCTTTGCCTTCCAGAGCCATACGAGCAGAACCGATGATGATCGGAGTGTCGTCGCCTGGGAAGTCGTAAGTGCTCAGCAGATCGCGCACTTCCATCTCAACCAGTTCCAGCAGCTCAGCGTCGTCTACCAGGTCGGCCTTGTTCAGGTAAACCACGATGTACGGAACGCCAACCTGACGGGACAGCAGGATGTGCTCACGGGTTTGTGGCATCGGACCATCGGCGGCCGAGCAAACCAGAATCGCGCCATCCATCTGGGCAGCACCGGTGATCATGTTCTTCACATAGTCAGCGTGACCTGGGCAGTCAACGTGAGCGTAGTGACGGATCAGCGAGTTGTATTCAACGTGCGCGGTGTTGATGGTGATACCACGAGCTTTTTCTTCTGGTGCGCTGTCGATTTTATCGAAATCAACGATTGCGGAACCGAATACTTCGGAGCAAACGCGAGTCAGAGCAGCAGTCAGAGTGGTTTTACCGTGGTCAACGTGACCGATAGTGCCAACGTTGACGTGCGGTAGGGAACGATCAAATTTTTCTTTAGCCACGACAATTAACTCCTTGCCTAAAGGACTGAATCAGCCTTGTTTTTTGGATACAGTTTCAGCGATGTGCGCCGGAGCTGTGTTGTATTTTTTGAATTCCATAGAGTAGCTTGCGCGACCCTGGGACATGGAGCGAACGTCGGTCGCATAACCGAACATCTCACCCAACGGAACCTCGGCGCGAATCACTTTGCCGGAAACCGTGTCTTCCATACCCAAGATCATGCCGCGACGACGGTTAAGGTCGCCCATGACATCACCCATATAGTCTTCAGGTGTAACAACTTCTACCGCCATGATTGGCTCAAGCAACTCACCACCGCCCTTCTGGGCCAGTTGCTTGGTTGCCATGGAAGCAGCCACCTTAAACGCCATCTCGTTGGAGTCGACGTCGTGGTAAGAACCGTCAAAAACGGTTGCTTTCAGGCCGATCAGCGGATAGCCGGCAACAACACCGTTCTTCATCTGCTCTTCGATACCCTTCTGGATAGCCGGGATGTATTCCTTAGGAACAACACCACCAACTACTTCGTTCACGAATTGCAGACCTTCCTGACCTTCGTCAGCAGGGGCAAAACGGATCCAGCAGTGACCGAACTGACCACGACCACCGGACTGACGAACGAACTTGCCTTCGATTTCACAGTTCTTCGTGATGCGCTCACGATAGGAAACCTGAGGCTTACCGATGTTGGCTTCGACGTTGAACTCACGGCGCATCCGGTCAACCAGGATGTCCAGGTGCAGCTCGCCCATGCCGGAGATGATCGTTTGACCAGTCTCTTCATCAGTCTTGACGCGGAAAGATGGATCTTCCTGAGCAAGTTTGCCCAGAGCAATACCCATTTTTTCCTGGTCATCCTTGGTCTTAGGCTCTACGGCAACCGAAATAACCGGCTCCGGGAAGTCCATGCGAACCAGGATGATTGGCTTAGCAGCGTCGCACAAGGTCTCACCAGTGGTGACATCCTTCATGCCGATCAGGGCCGCGATGTCACCAGCGCGAACTTCCTTGATCTCTTCACGGGCGTTTGCGTGCATTTGCACCATACGACCCACGCGCTCTTTCTTGCCTTTAACCGAGTTGATCACGCCGTCGCCGGAGGCCAACACGCCCGAGTAAACGCGGACGAAGGTCAAGGTACCCACGAATGGGTCGGTAGCGATCTTGAACGCCAGGGCCGAGAACGGCTCGCTGTCGTCTGCGTGACGCTCCATTTCTTCTTCCTCGTTATCAGGGTTGGTACCCTTGATAGCAGGAATGTCGGTTGGAGCAGGCAGGTAGTCGATCACAGCATCGAGAACCAGGGGAACGCCCTTGTTCTTGAACGAGGAACCGCAAACAGCCAAGACGATCTCACCAGCGATAGTACGCTGACGCAGAGCGGCCTTGATTTCCACGTTGGTGAGTTCTTCACCTTCGAGGTACTTGTTCATCAGCTCTTCGTTGGCTTCGGCCGCAGCTTCAACCATGTTGTTGCGCCACTCGTCAGCCAATTCCTGCAGTTCAGCAGGGATAGGCTTGCGAACAGGGACCATACCTTTGTCAGCATCGTTCCAGTAAACAGCTTCCATGGTCAGCAGATCGATCTGGCCCTGGAAGTTGTCTTCGGAACCGATAGCCAACTGGATTGGCACCGGGGTGTGACCCAGGCGCTGCTTGATCTGACCGATCACGCGCAGGAAGTTGGCACCAGCACGGTCCATCTTGTTTACATAAACAAGACGTGGAACGCCGTATTTGTTGGCTTGACGCCATACGGTTTCCGACTGCGGCTCAACACCCGAGGTACCGCAGAACACAACCACAGCGCCGTCGAGTACGCGCAGGGAACGCTCAACTTCAATAGTGAAGTCTACGTGACCCGGGGTATCGATTACGTTGAAGCGGTGCTCATCTTTGTACTGCTTCTCGGAACCTTTCCAGAAGGCGGTAATAGCAGCAGAAGTAATGGTAATACCACGCTCCTGCTCCTGAACCATCCAGTCTGTGGTCGCGGCGCCATCATGCACCTCGCCCATCTTGTGACTTTTGCCGGTGTAAAACAGTACGCGCTCGGTGGTGGTGGTTTTACCAGCATCCACGTGAGCAACGATACCGATGTTACGGTAGCGGCTAATCGGAGTAGTACGAGCCATAAAGCCCTCGCAAAATTAGTGAAGCTAAGATTAGAAGCGGTAGTGCGAGAAAGCTTTGTTGGCTTCAGCCATACGGTGCACGTCTTCACGCTTCTTAACAGCAGCACCTTTACCTTCAGCAGCGTCCAACAGTTCGCCAGCCAAACGCAGGGCCATAGACTTCTCGCCACGCTTACGGGCGAAGTCTACCAACCAGCGCATTGCCAGGGCGTTACGACGGGACGGACGAACTTCGACCGGAACCTGGTAAGTAGCACCGCCTACACGGCGCGACTTCACTTCGACCAGCGGAGCGATGGCGTCGAGAGCTTTCTCGAAGATTTCCAGGGGGTCGCTGTTCTTGCGTTCTTTAACCTTTTCCAGCGCGCCATAAACGATACGCTCGGCAACGGCTTTCTTGCCGCTTTCCATCACGTGGTTCATGAACTTGGCCAGAATTTGGCTTCCGTATTTTGGATCGTCAAGCACTTCGCGCTTGGCTGCTACGCGTCTTCTTGGCATGGATAAGCCCTCAAACGGTCTTCAGGTTCGCTCGGAATCAGTGCCCTTGCGGGACACCTCCGACCTTACTCTTATCGACTCAGAAAATAAGATGATTCAGTGTTACAAAAAGCCGCTACTACTTAGGCTTCTTGGTACCGTACTTCGAACGACCCTGGTTACGACCTTTAACGCCGGAAGTATCCAAGGAGCCGCGTACGGTGTGGTAACGAACACCTGGCAAGTCTTTTACACGACCGCCGCGGATCAGCACCACGCTGTGCTCTTGCAGGTTGTGGCCTTCACCGCCGATGTACGAGGAAACCTCGAAACCGTTGGTCAGGCGCACACGGCATACTTTACGCAGTGCCGAGTTAGGTTTTTTCGGCGTAGTGGTATACACGCGAGTGCATACGCCACGACGTTGCGGGCAGTTCTGCAGCGCAGGCACGTCGGATTTCTCGACGATACGCTTACGCGGCTGACGTACCAGCTGGTTGATAGTTGCCATCTACTAGCTCCACTGTTGTCTTGCGACGCTATTGTCTTGCAAGAAAAGCAAAATGGCAGGAACGAATTCCCGCCAAATTTAGGGGTACAAGAGTCTAAAGAGGATCTTGCCCCCAGTCAAGGCAAGGCCCCGACCTCCCCTCTCGTCGAACCGGGGCAAAATTGCCTCGATCCGACGAATGGGGCTGCCAGGGCCCAGACTTATTTATCGCAGAACTCAGTTACCGCTTGAGTTCAGCGCTTCGGTCAGTGCAGCTTCCACTTCACTGGCGCTTACGCGCAGCGGCTTGTCAGCATCACGGCGGCGCTTGCGCTCGCTGTGGTAAGCCAAACCGGTACCGGCCGGGATCAGACGACCCACGACCACGTTTTCTTTCAGGCCGCGCAGGTAATCGCGCTTGCCGGTTACCGCTGCTTCGGTCAGTACGCGAGTGGTCTCCTGGAAGGAGGCCGCCGAGATGAACGACTCAGTGGACAACGACGCCTTGGTGATACCCAGCAGTACACGAGTGAACTTGGAAACGAATTTCTCGTCGTTCGCCAGGCGCTCGTTCTCTACCAGTACGTGAGTCAGTTCCATCTGGTCGCCCTTGATGAAACTGGAATCGCCGGATTCAGCGATTTCAACTTTACGCAGCATCTGACGCAGGATGGTCTCGATGTGCTTATCGTTGATCTTCACGCCTTGCAGACGGTAAACGTCCTGGATCTCGTTAACGATGTACTTGGCCAGCGCACTCACACCCAGCAGACGCAGGATGTCGTGTGGATCACTTGGGCCGTCGGAGATAACTTCGCCGCGGTTTACCTGTTCGCCTTCGAAGACGTTCAGGTGACGCCACTTCGGAATCAGCTCTTCGTACGGATCGGTACCGTCGTTCGGGGTAATAACCAGGCGGCGCTTGCCTTTGGTCTCTTTACCGAACGCGATGGTGCCGCTGACTTCAGCCAGAATCGACGCTTCTTTCGGACGACGCGCTTCGAACAAGTCGGCAACACGCGGCAGACCACCGGTGATGTCACGGGTCTTCGAAGTTTCTTGCGGGATACGCGCGATAACATCACCGATCGCGATCTTCGCACCATCCGCAACACCGACCAGGGCGTTGGCTGGCAGGAAGTACTGAGCGATAACGTCAGTGCCTGGCAGCAACAAGTCCTTGCCGTTGTCATCAACCATCTTCACAGCAGGACGGATATCTTTGCCTGCAGCTGGACGGTCTTTGGCGTCGAGCACTTCAATGTTGGTCATACCGGTCAATTCGTCAGTTTGACGCTTGATCGTGATGCCTTCTTCCATGCCTACGTAGGTCACGGTACCTTTCATTTCGGTAACGATTGGGTGAGTGTGCGGATCCCACTTGGCCACGATTGCGCCAGCGTCGACCTTGTCACCTTCTTTAACCGAAATCACGGCACCGTACGGCAGCTTGTAACGCTCACGCTCACGACCGTAGTCATCAGCGATAGCCAGCTCACCGGAACGAGACACTGCAACCAGGCAACCATCCACTCGCTCAACGTGCTTCAGGTTGTGCAGACGGACGGTACCGCCATTTTTCACCTGAACGCTGTCAGCTGCGGAGGTCCGGCTTGCCGCACCACCGATGTGGAACGTACGCATGGTCAGCTGGGTACCCGGCTCACCGATGGACTGGGCAGCAATAACGCCGACCGCTTCACCGATGTTCACCTGGTGACCACGAGCCAAGTCACGGCCGTAGCACTTGGCGCAAATGCCATAGCGGGTTTCGCAGCTGATCGGCGAGCGAACAATCACTTCGTCGATGCTGTTGAGTTCGATGAACTCGACCCACTTCTCGTCCACCAGAGTGCCGGCAGGAACGATAATTTCCTCGGTACCTGGCTTGAATACGTCACGGGCGATTACTCGACCCAGTACGCGCTCACCCAACGGCTCTACAACGTCGCCGCCTTCGATGTGCGGAGTCATCAGCAGACCGTGTTCGGTGCCGCAGTCAACTTCAGTCACAACCAAGTCTTGCGCAACGTCTACCAGACGACGCGTCAGGTAACCGGAGTTAGCGGTTTTCAACGCGGTATCCGCCAGACCTTTACGAGCACCGTGAGTGGAGATGAAGTACTGAAGTACGCTCAAACCTTCACGGAAGTTCGCAGTAATCGGCGTTTCGATGATGGAACCGTCCGGCTTGGCCATCAGGCCACGCATACCGGCGAGCTGACGGATCTGCGCTGCAGAACCCCGTGCGCCCGAGTCGGCCATCATGTACATCGAGTTGAAAGACTCTTGATCGACTTCGACGCCGTGACGGTCGATAACCTTCTCTTTCGAGAGGTTAGCCATCATCGCCTTCGACACTTCGTCGTTGGCCTTGGACCAAAGGTCGATCACTTTGTTGTACTTCTCGCCCTGAGTTACCAGGCCCGAGGCGTACTGACTTTCGATTTCTTTCACTTCATCGGTAGCAGCACTGATGATCTGAGCTTTCTCATCCGGGATAACGAAGTCGTTAACACCAATGGAAACGCCGGAAATGGTCGAGTACGCAAAACCGGTGTACATCAACTGGTCAGCGAAGATCACGGTCTCTTTCAAACCAACCACGCGGTAGCACTGGTTGATCAGCTTGGAGATCGCCTTTTTCTTCATTGGCAGGTTGACGACATCGTACGACAGGCCTTTTGGCACAACCTGATACAACAAGGCACGGCCGACAGTGGTGTCGACAATACGAACGTTGCTCACGCTGCCGCCGTCACGGTCGTTGACGGTTTCGTGGATCCGCACTTTGACCTTGGCGTGCAGTGCGGCTTCGCCGGCACGGAACACACGGTCAACTTCCTGCAGGTCAGCGAATACACGACCTTCGCCCTTGGCGTTGATCGCTTCACGGGTCATGTAGTACAGACCCAATACAACGTCCTGCGACGGAACGATGATTGGCTCACCGTTGGCTGGCGACAGAATGTTGTTGGTCGACATCATCAAAGCACGCGCTTCCAACTGGGCTTCCAGTGTCAGCGGTACGTGCACGGCCATTTGGTCGCCGTCGAAGTCGGCGTTGTACGCAGCACAGACCAGAGGGTGCAGCTGGATAGCCTTACCTTCGATCAGTACCGGTTCAAACGCCTGGATACCCAGACGGTGAAGGGTCGGTGCACGGTTGAGAAGAACCGGGTGTTCGCGAATCACTTCAGCGAGAACGTCCCAAACCTCTGGCAGTTCGCGCTCGACCATTTTCTTAGCCGCTTTGATGGTGGTCGCGAGACCACGCATTTCCAGCTTGCCGAAAATGAACGGCTTGAACAGCTCGAGTGCCATTTTCTTAGGCAGACCGCACTGATGCAGACGCAGGGTCGGGCCTACGGTAATTACCGAACGACCGGAGTAGTCAACACGCTTACCGAGCAAGTTCTGACGGAAACGACCTTGCTTACCCTTGATCATGTCAGCCAGGGATTTCAGAGGACGCTTGTTCGAACCGGTGATAGCGCGGCCACGACGACCGTTGTCGAGCAAGGCATCGACAGCTTCCTGCAACATACGCTTTTCGTTGCGCACGATGATGTCCGGAGCGGACAGATCGAGCAGGCGCTTCAAGCGGTTGTTACGGTTGATCACGCGGCGGTACAGGTCGTTGAGGTCGGACGTCGCGAAACGACCACCGTCCAACGGTACCAGCGGACGCAAGTCTGGCGGCAGAACCGGCAGAACGGTCAGCACCATCCACTCTGGCAAGTTGCCGGAACCCTGGAAGGCTTCCATCAACTTCAGACGCTTGGACAGCTTCTTGATCTTGGTTTCGGAGTTGGTTTGCGGAATCTCTTCGCGCAGACGGCCAATCTCGTGCTCCAGGTCGATAGCGTGCAGCAGTTCACGGACAGCTTCGGCACCCATACGGGCATCGAAATCGTCGCCGAACTCTTCCAGCGCTTCGAAATACTGCTCGTCGTTCAGCAACTGACCTTTTTCAAGGGTGGTCATGCCTGGGTCGATGACGACATAGCTCTCGAAGTAGAGAACGCGTTCGATATCACGCAGGGTCATGTCCATCAGCAAGCCGATACGGGACGGCAGCGATTTCAGGAACCAGATGTGGGCAACCGGCGAAGCCAGTTCGATGTGCGCCATGCGCTCACGACGAACTTTGGCCAGCGCAACTTCAACGCCGCACTTCTCGCAGATCACACCACGGTGCTTCAAGCGCTTGTACTTACCGCACAGGCACTCGTAATCCTTTACCGGGCCAAAGATCTTGGCGCAGAACAGGCCGTCACGTTCAGGTTTGAACGTACGGTAGTTGATGGTTTCCGGCTTTTTAACTTCACCGAACGACCACGAACGGATCATCTCAGGCGATGCCAACCCAATACGGATGGCGTCGAACTCTTCGACTTGACCCTGGTTTTTCAGCAAATTCAGTAGGTCTTTCAAGGCCTTTCCTCCTGGCGGAGCAGAGAGCGGGCTAAACAGCCCCGCTCTCGATTCGCGTCACGTGTTATTCGGTTTCCAGATCGATATCGATGCCGAGGGAACGAATTTCTTTGATCAACACGTTGAAGGACTCGGGCATGCCCGGCTCCATACGGTGATCGCCGTCCACGATGTTTTTGTACATCTTGGTCCGACCGTTCACATCGTCCGACTTCACTGTGAGCATTTCTTGCAGAGTGTAAGCAGCACCGTATGCCTCCAGTGCCCAGACCTCCATCTCCCCGAAACGCTGACCACCGAACTGAGCCTTACCACCCAGCGGCTGCTGGGTAACCAGGCTGTACGAACCGGTAGAACGAGCGTGCATCTTATCGTCTACCAAGTGGTTCAGCTTCAGCATGTACATGTAGCCAACAGTAACCGGGCGCTCAAACTTGTTGCCGGTACGGCCGTCGAACAGCTGCATCTGGCCGCTTTCCGGCAGGTCTGCCAGTTTCAGCATGGCCTTGATTTCGCTTTCCTTGGCACCGTCGAACACCGGGGTAGCCATTGGAACGCCGCCGCGCAGGTTCTTCGCCAGATCCAGGATTTCCTGGTCGGAGAAGGTGTCCAGCTCTTCGTTGCGACCGCCGATCTCGTTGTAGATCTCGTGCAGGAACTTACGCAGGTCTGCGACCTTGCGCTGCTCTTCGATCATACGGTTGATCTTCTCGCCCAAGCCTTTGGCCGCGAGGCCCAGGTGGGTTTCAAGGATCTGACCAACGTTCATACGCGAAGGTACGCCCAACGGGTTGAGGACGACGTCGACCGGGGTGCCATTGGCATCGTGCGGCATGTCTTCAACCGGCATGATCACGGAGACCACACCTTTGTTACCGTGACGACCGGCCATCTTGTCGCCCGGCTGGATGCGGCGACGGATTGCCAGGTAAACCTTGACGATTTTCAGCACGCCTGGAGCCAGGTCATCGCCCTGCTGCAGTTTGCGCTTCTTGTCTTCGAACTTGTCGTCCAGCAGACGGCGGCGATCAACGATGTAGGCCTGGGCCTTCTCGAGCTGCTCGTTCAGAGCATCTTCAGCCATGCGCAGCTTGAACCACTGGCCGTGCTCAAGACCGTCGAGAACTTCGTCGGTGATGTCCTGACCTTTCTTCAGGCCTGCGCCGCCTTCGGCCTTGTGGCCTACCAGAGCGGAACGCAGACGTTCGAAGGTCGCGCCTTCAACGATACGGAACTCTTCGTTCAGGTCCTTGCGGATCTCGTCGAGTTGGGTCTTCTCGATGGACAGTGCACGAGCATCACGCTCAACGCCGTCGCGAGTGAAGACCTGTACGTCGATGACAGTACCTTTGGTACCGGTAGGTACACGCAGGGAGGTGTCTTTAACGTCGCTGGCTTTTTCACCGAAGATGGCACGCAACAGCTTTTCTTCCGGAGTCAGCTGGGTCTCGCCTTTCGGAGTGACCTTACCGACCAGGATGTCGCCTGCGCCAACTTCAGCACCTACGTAAACGATACCGGCTTCGTCCAGTTTGTTCAGTGCAGCTTCACCCACGTTCGGGATGTCTGCAGTGATTTCCTCCGGGCCAAGCTTGGTGTCACGTGCCACACAGGTCAGTTCCTGAATGTGGATCGTGGTGAAGCGATCTTCTTGAACAACACGCTCGGACAGGCAGATGGAGTCTTCGAAGTTGAAGCCGTTCCATGCCATGAACGCGATGCGCATGTTCTGACCCAGAGCCAGCTCACCCATGTCGGTGGACGGGCCGTCGGCCATGATATCGCTACGCTGAACGCGATCACCCTTGCTCACCAGCGGACGCTGGTTGATGCAGGTGTTCTGGTTCGAACGGGTGTATTTGGTCAGGTTGTAGATGTCGACACCGGCTTCGCCAGTTTCAACTTCGTCATCGGCAACACGAACCACGATACGGCTGGCATCAACGGAGTCGATCACGCCGCCACGACGAGCCACGACGCAAACGCCGGAGTCACGCGCTACGTTACGCTCCATGCCGGTACCTACCAGCGGCTTGTCGGCACGCAGGGTCGGTACAGCTTGACGCTGCATGTTGGAACCCATCAACGCACGGTTGGCGTCATCGTGCTCCAGGAACGGGATCAGCGACGCTGCAACCGACACTACCTGCTTCGGCGAAACGTCCATCAAGGTGACGTCTTCCGGCGCCTTGACGGTGAACTCGTTCAAGTGACGAACAGCCACCAGCTCGTCGATCAGGACTTTCTTGTCGTTCATCGTGGCCGAGGCCTGAGCGATCACGTGATCAGCTTCTTCGATGGCGGACAGGAACACGATCTCGTCGGTGACCAGAGCGTCTTTCACCACACGGTACGGGCTCTCAAGGAAGCCATACTGGTTGGTGCGCGCATAAGCGGCCAGGGAGTTGATCAGACCGATGTTCGGACCTTCCGGCGTTTCGATCGGGCAAACACGACCGTAGTGCGTCGGGTGTACGTCACGAACTTCAAAGCCTGCACGCTCACGGGTCAGACCGCCCGGGCCCAGTGCCGAAACACGGCGCTTGTGGGTGATCTCGGAGAGCGGGTTGTTCTGGTCCATGAACTGCGAGAGCTGGCTGGAACCGAAGAACTCTTTCACCGCCGCAGCCACTGGCTTGGCGTTGATCAGGTCTTGCGGCATCAGGCCTTCGCTTTCAGCCATCGACAGACGCTCTTTGACCGCACGCTCGACACGCACCAGGCCAACGCGGAACTGGTTCTCGGCCATTTCGCCTACACAGCGAACACGACGGTTACCCAGGTGGTCGATGTCATCGACGATGCCTTTACCGTTACGGATGTCGACCAGGGTCTTCAGTACCGCGACGATGTCTTCCTTGCACAGCACGCCCGAACCTTCGATCTCGGTACGACCGATACGACGGTTGAACTTCATCCGGCCGACCGCAGACAGGTCATAGCGCTCAGGGCTGAAGAACAGGTTGTTGAACAGGGTCTCGGCTGCGTCTTTGGTTGGCGGCTCACCAGGACGCATCATGCGATAGATCTCGACCAGCGCTTCCAACTGGTTGCTGGTGGAGTCGATCTTCAATGTGTCGGAGATGAACGGACCGCAGTCGATATCGTTGGTGTACAGGGTCTCGATGCGAACAACCTGGGCCTTGGCGATTTTTGCCAGGATCTCGGTGTTCAGCTCGGTGTTGCACTCTGCCAGGATTTCGCCAGTGGCTGGGTGAACGATGACCTTGGCGGTCGTGCGGCCCAGGACGTAGTCCAGAGGCACTTCCAGCGACTTGATACCGGCTTTTTCGATCTGGTTGATGTGGCGCGCAGTAATACGACGGCCAGCCTCAACGATCACCTTGCCAGTTTCATCCTGGATATCCAGGACGGCAATTTCACCACGCAGACGCGATGCGATCAGCTCCAGGCTGAGGGTTTCATCCTTCAGGCTGAAAACGTTGGTGGTGTAGAACGCGTCCAGCACCTGCTCGGTGGTATAGCCGAGCGCGCGCAGCAGTACCGAGGCCGGCAGCTTGCGACGACGGTCGATACGCACGAACACGCAGTCTTTCGGGTCGAACTCGAAGTCCAACCACGAACCGCGGTACGGAATGATCCGCGCGGAGTACAAGAGCTTACCGGAGCTGTGCGTCTTGCCGCGGTCGTGGTCGAAGAACACGCCCGGGGAACGGTGCAGCTGGGAAACGATAACACGCTCGGTACCGTTGATAACGAAGGTACCGTTTTCAGTCATCAGTGGGATTTCGCCCATGTAGACTTCTTGCTCTTTGATGTCCTTGATCGCTTTGTTCGACGACTCTTTGTCGAAGATGATCAGACGGACTTTTACCCGCAAAGGTACGGCGTACGTAACACCGCGCAACACGCATTCTTTGACATCAAATGCCGGTTCGCCCAGGCGATAACCGACGTACTCCAGCGCAGCATTGCCGGAGTAGCTGATGATCGGGAAAACGGATTTGAAGGCCGCATGCAGGCCCACGTCGCGGAACTGATCTTTGGTCGCTCCCGCCTGCAAGAATTCACGATACGAATCCAGCTGGATAGCCAGAAGGTACGGGACATCCATGACGTCCGGCAACTTGCTAAAGTCCTTGCGGATACGTTTTTTCTCAGTATATGAGTAAGCCATCAGCGTTCCCCAGCTTGGTCACCTGCTTGTTTGGCCCCTCCGACGGGAGCAGCCAGAAAATCTCGCAAACCCCATGGTTTGCACCACCGCTTCGGGTGGCTACAGCGCGTTAATGGCGGCGACCGAGTCGACAGCCAAGAACGGAAAAAGGCCGGTGGCAAGAGCCACCAGCCATCAGCCTTCAGCTTAACGCTTGGGCTGGAGACGCAAAGTCGATGCTTACTTCAGCTCGACTTTAGCGCCTGCTTCTTCCAGAGTAGCTTTGGCTTTGTCAGCTGCGTCTTTGGCAACAGCTTCCAGAACCATGGCAGGAGCGCCGTCAACTACAGCCTTGGCTTCTTTCAGGCCCAGACCGGTCAGCTCACGTACTGCCTTGATCACGTTTACTTTCTTCTCGCCAGCTTCCAGCAGCATGACGTTGAATTCGGTTTGCTCTTCAGCAGCAACAGCAGCAACAGCTGGGCCAGCGGAAGCAGCGGCAGCGGAAACGCCGAATTTTTCTTCGAAAGCTTTGATCAGCTCAACAACCTGCAGAACCGACATTTCAGCTACGGCGTTGAGGATATCTTCTTGGGAGATAGACATTACTGTATTTCCTGAATTGGGGGACGGCCTACGCGGCCATCGAAATAAACAAAAAAACGCGAGAGAGGTTGCCCAGCCTTAGGCTGCTGCAGCTTCCTTTTGCTCGCGAACTGCGGCCAGAGTACGAGCCAGCTTGCTGGTAGCGCCTTGAATCACGCTCATCAGCTGCGAAATAGCTTCGTTACGGGTCGGCAGTGTTGCCAGTACGTCGATTTGGTTAGCTGCGAGGAACTTGCCCTCGAACGCAGCTGCCTTGATCTCGAACTTATCCTGACTCTTGGCGAATTCCTTGAACAAACGGGCAGCAGCGCCTGGATGTTCTTTGGAGAACGCGATCAGAGTCGGGCCGGTGAACACGTCGTTGAGGACACTGTATTCAGTGTCAGCAACAGCGCGCTTGAGCAGGGTGTTACGTACAACACGTACGTATACGCCAGCTTCACGAGCCTCTTTACGGAGTCCGGTCATAGCGCCTACTGTCACACCACGGGCATCAGCCACGACAGCGGACAGAGCAGCTTTGGCAGCCTCGTTGACTTCAGCGACGATGGCCTTCTTGTCTTCGAGATTAATTGCCACGGGTTTAACTCCTGCTTGTTACCGTTTCATCTGGCCGAGGCCGGATGTCGTTTTGGTGTCTGATTCGGTAAGGAACCGGGAGCACCATCTGCGTAGGCTTGTGGTTTAAGACTTGCGCCGCCTACGGTCTTGGATAGCCCCCGCCAGGCAGGGACCCCAATTTTTCAGTTGACGCAATCGCTTGCGCCAACCTGTGTTTTATACGTCCAGCGAGCCTTGGTCGATGACCAGACCTGGGCCCATAGTGGTGCTCAGGGTAACGCGCTTGACGTAGATACCTTTCGAAGAGGCTGGCTTGATACGCTTCAGATCAGCGATCAGGGCTTCAACGTTTTCCTTCAGCTTGACGGCATCAAAGCCGACTTTGCCAACGGAGGTGTGAATGATGCCGTTTTTGTCGGTGCGATAACGAACCTGACCAGCCTTGGCGTTTTTAACCGCGGTAGCTACGTCCGGGGTTACGGTGCCGACTTTAGGGTTAGGCATCAGACCACGTGGACCGAGGATCTGACCCAACTGACCTACAACGCGCATTGCATCCGGGGAAGCAATAACTACGTCATAGTTCAGGTCGCCGCCTTTCATTTCGGCAGCCAGATCGTCCATACCAACGCGATCAGCGCCGGCGGCCAGAGCAGCTTCAGCTGCTGGGCCTTGAGTGAAGACAGCAACACGTACAGTCTTGCCAGTACCGTGTGGCAGCACAGTAGCGCTACGAACGACCTGGTCGGATTTACGTGGGTCAACACCCAGGTTTACGGCAACGTCAACGGATTCGCTGAACTTGACAGCCGACAGCTCGGTCAGCAGGGCAGCGGCGTCTACAAAGCTATAGGCCTTGCCTGCTTCGATTTTACCGGCGATAGCCTTTTGGCGCTTGGTCAGCTTAGCCATTACACACCCTCCACGTTAAGGCCCATGCTACGAGCAGAACCGGCGATGGTACGCACGGCTGCATCCATATCAGCTGCAGTCAGATCCGCGTTTTTGGTTTTCGCGATTTCTTCCAGCTGAGCACGAGTTACGGTGCCGACTTTAACGGTGTTAGGACGAGCGGAACCGCTAGTCAGACCAGCAGCTTTCTTCAACAGAACCGAAGCCGGGGTCGACTTGGTTTCGAAAGTGAAGCTACGGTCGCTGTATACAGTGATGATCACTGGAGTCGGCAGACCTGGCTCAAGACCCTGAGTACGGGCGTTGAAGGCCTTGCAGAATTCCATGATGTTCACGCCGTGCTGACCCAGAGCTGGACCGACGGGTGGGCTAGGGTTGGCCTGAGCGGCCTTCACTTGCAGCTTGATGTAAGCGGTAATCTTCTTGGCCATGAGGCACTCCAATTACGGGTTCGAACGCCTCGAAAGGCTCCCCGGTTACTTGCGCGTTTATCCCAGTGACGACAAAACCCCACAGCCTAAGGCTGCGGGGTTGGGATGCTTGCTCAGCTAGACCTTCTCGACCTGGCTGAACTCCAACTCTACCGGAGTAGAGCGACCGAAAATGAGCACTGCCACTTGGATCCGGCTCTTTTCGTAGTTAACTTCTTCGACGGTGCCGTTGAAATCAGCAAACGGACCATCTGTGACACGAACAACCTCACCCGGCTCGAACAACGTCTTCGGCTTGGGCTTGTCGCTACCATCAGCAACACGACGCAGAATTGCTTCCGCCTCTTTGTCAGTGATCGGAGCAGGCTTATCAGCGGTACCGCCAATGAAACCCATAACACGAGGAGTGTCCTTGACCAAGTGCCAAGTACCTTCGTTCATGTCCATCTGTACCAGCACATAGCCAGGGAAGAACTTGCGTTCACTCTTGCGCTTCTGACCATTCCGCATTTCAACCACTTCTTCAGTGGGAACCAGAATTTCGCCGAAGCCATCTTCCATGCCTGCCAGCTTTACGCGCTCCAGCAAAGAGCGCATAACATGCTTCTCGTAACCCGAGTAAGCATGCACAACGTACCAACGCTTAGCCACGGGACACCCTTAGCCAACAATCAAGGAAACAAGCCAGCCGAGCAGGGAATCAAGCCCCCACAACAGCAACGCCATAACCAGAACAACAGCCACAACAATCAACGTGGTCTGCGTGGTTTCTTGGCGAGTTGGCCAAACGACTTTACGGATTTCGGTGCGAGCTTCCTTCACCAGGACCGCGAAAGACTTGCCTTTGGCAGTCTGCAGGCCTACAAAGGCAGCTACAGCAGCAAGGGCTAGCAAAGCGAGAACGCGGTACAGGATCGGCGAAGCAGAGTAGTACTGATTGCCAACAACGCCTACGACCACCAATGCGACTACAGCGAGCCACTTAACGAGATCGAAACGAGAGCTTTGAGCTTCAGCCTTAGGAGTCATCTATGAAGATCCTGTGAAAAGAAAGCCAGACACACCACGTGAATCTGGCAGGTCAGGAGGGAATCGAACCCCCAACCTACGGTTTTGGAGACCGTCGCTCTGCCAATTGAGCTACTGACCTAAAACAAATCAGGCCGACCATTATGCAGGCCTGAAAAAGACTTTACAACAACCAACCCCACTAGACTTGAAAACACCTGACGATAAAGCCAGATACAACACCATCAAGCCGAGGCAGCTGTTAAAACAAAGGCAGATATTTTCATATCTGCCTTGTTATATGGAGCTCTTGAGCGGATTTGAACCGCTGACCTCACCCTTACCAAGGGTGTGCTCTACCAACTGAGCTACAAGAGCGAAACACCTTGCACAACCTGCAAACTTGGAGCGGGTAGCGGGAATCGAACCCGCATCATCAGCTTGGAAGGCTGAGGTTCTACCACTAAACTATACCCGCGGAGCTTGCAGCTCACGCTAAAAATGGTGGAGGGGGAAGGATTCGAACCTTCGAAGTCGTAGACGTCAGATTTACAGTCTGATCCCTTTGGCCGCTCGGGAACCCCTCCTAAGCGAGCCGGCATTCTACATCACGCCGGCCTTCTGTCAAGCATTTTCTCATTTAAAAATATGAGGTTAGCTGCTTTGACCTCGCCTCTCACCAAAGACCTTTAAGGTCTTCACTGCGAAGCGGGCGCCATTCTATGCAAACTATTCGAGAGTTGCAACGCCTTCGCACAACATTATTTTATGTTTTAACTCATTGAATTCCTTAGCAAGGTTTTCAAACGGCAGATCATCAGCCAGACGTCGACTTTCAGGAGCCACGCGCAACCAGTAACCCGATGCTTCAGGCGTGTTTAGCAGTTGAACCTTGGCCTTTATATCCAGGCTCATCAGGCGCTGCTCGACAGACTGCGCCTGACGCTGATCCGCAAACCCACCGATATACAGGCAGGTATTGGATGAATCAGGCACCTTTGCTCGATCCTTACGAACTACGGCATCAGCAGATTCACTCAATAGGCGGATATCCTGCTGCGATCCCCGGTAGAGACTCAATGGAGTGACATCTTTGGCACGCAACGGGGCCTCTTGCTGATGCCATATGTAGTAAAAGGCGTTGAGGACGAGTAAAAGCAAAAACAGCCAACGCATAATCACCTCAAGATAACGGGCACGCCATCGCCAACCCTACAAAAACCAGATCAGGCACTAATCGCGCCTGAGGTACAGCATCCGCCACCAATTCAGCATCCCCCCCGGTCAGGAATACACTGAAATCGTCGCCCCAGTAGCTTCGGGCCAGCTCAAGCTGGGTCAGCACGAATCCCCTGAGCATTAACGTACAGCCTCGCTCGACCGCCTCAACAGTCGTCCGCCCGGGCCGAAGGCGCTCCAAGGCTTTTTCAGCGGAGGCGTCGTCATAACGAATCTTGCGCGTATGCGTGCGCAGCTGATTACGCATGAGAGGCATACCTGGGCAAATGAATCCACCCAAGTGCTCACCATCTGCAGCAATGTAATCTGCAGTCGCAGCCGTACCGAAATCCAGCACCAGGCAAGCGCCTGATGCCAATTTGAACCCTCCCAGCATCGCCAGCCAGCGATCAAGACCAAGACGCTCGAAGTCTTCGTAACCGTTGCGCACCCCAGCCATTTCGCGCGCAGAGGCAGCGCAGGAGACCACAACGCCAAACGCATCTACCAGAGCGTTGATCAGCTTATCTGTTTCTCCCTGAGCACGAACACTCACCAGACGGCAGCGTGTAAGCAACAAGCCCGGCAACTCGATCAGGCCTTCAATCAACGCAAGGTCCGAACCAACAACGCCCTCCGCAGAGACGCTGGCCCGATCCAAATCAAGCACTCGCCACTTGATAAAGCTATTCCCACAGTCGAGCTCAAGAATCATCACGCAACCTCAAACTTAACTCGCCACCACTGTAGATTCTCTCAACACCATCAACACTTAAACGTAATGCACCCTGGCGGTCGACCCCCAGCACGACACCCTCAACATGATTGACACCCGCTATTAGGGACACCGTCCTGCCCTGCCAGGCGTGATTTTGCTCCCACTCCGCCCGGAGTACCGCAAATCCGGACGCCCTGTGTCGATCCAGGTAACACTGCAGCTGCAGGCCCAGATGAGCGACCAGAGTATTACGATCAACAGGGGAGGCCGTTTCAAGCTGGACCGAAGTCCACTGCTGGTCAACCTCATCTGCCTTTTGCATATTCACGTTGATACCTATTCCCAGGACAACGTGACAGATATCAGCAGGGTCCCCTACCAACTCCAATAAAATCCCGGCAATTTTCTTCTGCCCTACCAACACGTCGTTTGGCCACTTCAAAGCAGCACCCTGCACCCCCGATTCGCGCAAGGCCTGCATGACAGCCAGACCTACGACAAGGCTCAGGCCCTCCAACTGCCGGAGGCCATCCTCAACTCGCAGCACAAGGCTGTAGTAAACGTTCTGGGCGAATGGACTGACCCACTTTCGGCCACGCCTACCTCTTCCCGCAGTTTGCTGCTCCGCAAGAACCAGGAACGGTGTCGTAGGCGCCTGATCAACCAGGCGCAAAGCTTCCGCATTCGTGGAGTCGATAGAGTCGAAGATATGAATAGGCCACGCCAGGGAAGGCGCGCTCGACTTGATCTTCTCGGCACTCAAGAACACCAGTGGCGAAGCCAGCTGATATCCCTTGCCGCGAACCTTATGGATCGGCAGGTTCAATTCGGCCTCTAGGTGCTGGAGTTGCTTCCAGACAGCACTGCGACTAATGCCCAAGGCCGCGCCAAGCGCTTCTCCGGAGTGGAATCGGCCATCTTTCAGAAGTTCTAGCAACGTCAGCATGCAAGTATCGCCTCACAATGAGGCCCGCATGATAGCCATGCGAGGGGTCATTGCATAGAAAGGTGGGGCTTTAGCAATAAAGGCCACCGCAATGAGCCTCTTCGCACTTTCCAACCGCCCAAAACAAAACCCCTGCTTGCGTTAGCAAACAGGGGTTCTGGAATTTAATCTTGACGATGACCTACTCTCACATGGGGAAACCCCACACTACCATCGGCGATGCATCGTTTCACT
>NZ_JBAWDE010000247.1:0-15558 GCF_049590575.1 Pseudomonas sp. | reverse complement strand
AGTGTGCACACGCCGCCGGCGCACGGGTGATCGCCACCGCCGGCGGCCCGCAGAAAATCGCGCTGCTGCAAGCCTTGGGCGTATGGCGTACGGTCGACCGTCACCTTGAGGACTTCGTCGAGGCGGTGAATGACTGCACCGAAGGCCGTGGCGTCGACGTGGTGCTGGACAACGTCGGCGGCCCGTACGTGGCGCGCAACCTGGCGGCCATGGCGATGGGCGGGCGACACGTCAGCCTGTCGTTCCTGCAAGGCGCCACCATCGAGTTGGACCTGCAGGTGCTGATGCGCAAAAACCTCAGCCTTACTTCGTCCACTTTGCGCCCCAAAAGCCACGCCGAAAAAGCCCGGCTGGCGGTGTGCATCCGCTCGCGTTTTTTACCCTGGCTGGCCTCCGGCGTAGTGCGCCCACAGGTCCGCGCGCAATTGCCCTTGCACCAAGCCGCCGACGCCCATCGGCTGCTGGAGGCCAATGCCAACGTCGGCAAAGTCGTGCTGACCGTCGCGCCATAACCCGGAGAGCCCCATGACCCACCGCGTGATGTTCCTCAATGGGCCGAATGCCAACCTCTACGGGCTGGACAAAAACGGCAGCTACGGCAGCGAGAGCTTCGCCAGCATCGAAGCGCGCTGCCAACACCACGCCGCCACGCAGGGCCTGCGCCTGGACTTTCGCCAGAGCAACCACGAAGGCGTGCTGGTGGACTGGATTCAGGAAGCGCGGCTGAGCGCTGACGCCATCGTGATCAACGCAGCCGGGCTCAGCTACAGCTCGGTGCCGATCCTCGACGCGCTGCTGGCCTTCGACGGCCCGATCATCGAAGCGCACATGAGCAATATCTGGAAACGCGAGCACTTCCGGCACCACTCCTACATCTCCAAAGCCGCCACCGGCGTGATCGCAGGCCTGGGCGCGCTGGGCTACGAACTGGCACTGACGGCCGTGGCCGCGTTGCTTAAACCTTAATACGGACTCGAAAACACAGCAGCTCCCACACAAGAACTTGGGTGTTAAAGATAAACCTCTTACTTTCCAGGAAACGCTTATGTCAGTAGAAACAATCAACACCCTGGTAGTCGGCGCAGGCCAGGCTGGGGTCGCCATGAGCGAACACCTGTCGCTGATGGGCGTGCCCCACATCGTGCTCGAGCGCAGCCGCATCGCCGAACGCTGGCGTTCCGAGCGCTGGGACTCGCTGGTCGCCAACGGCCCGGCCTGGCACGACCGCTTTCCCGGGCTCAAATTCGAGGGCATTTCCCCCGAAGCCTTCCCGCCCAAAGAACGCATGGCCGACTACTTCGAAGCCTACGTCGAGAAGCTGCAAGCCCCCGTGCGCACCGGCGTGGAAGTACAACGAGTGGAGCGCCACGTGGGCCGCCCCGGTTTCAAGGTCACCACCTCGCAGGGGATCATCGAAGCCGCCAACGTGGTGGCGGCGACCGGGCCGTTCCAGCGCCCCTCGATCCCGAACATCGTCCCCGCCAGCGCGCCGTTGCACCAACTGCACTCGTCCGCCTACAAGAACCCCGGCCAACTCCCCGAAGGCGCGGTACTGGTGGTTGGCGCGGGCGCTTCCGGCTCACAAATCGCCGAAGAACTGCAAAAGGCCGGCAAAACCGTGTACCTCTCGGTCGGCGAACACTACCGCCCACCCCGCGCCTACCGCAGCCGCGACTATTGCTGGTGGCTGGGCGCACTGGGCCTGTGGGACGAAGTCAAAATCCAGCCGAAGAAAAAGCACGTGGCCTTTGCGGTCAGTGGCTACGAAGGCGGCAAGACCGTCGACTTCCGCCGCCTCGCGCACCAGGGCATCACGCTGGTGGGCGTTACCCAGGACTGGCACGACGGCGTCATGACCTTCCAACCCGGCCTGGCTGAAAACGTGGCCGAAGGCGACCGCGCCTACTTCGACGTACTGCGCGACGCCGACGCCTACATCGAGGCCAACGGCTTGCCCTTCCCCCTCGAACCCGAAGCCTGGGACCTGCTGCCAGACCCGGACTGCCTGCTCAACCCGATCCTCAGCCTGAACCTGGCCGAAGCCGGCGTGACCACTGTCCTCTGGGCCACCGGTTTCAAATTCGATTTCAGCTGGTTGAACGTCGATGCATTCGACGAAAAAGGCGAGCCGTTCCACAAACGCGGGATCTCGGCGGAAAGCGGAATTTACTTTTTGGGCCTGCCCAACCTGGTCAACCGCGCGTCATCGTTTATCTACGGGGTGTGGCACGACGCCAAATACGTGGCCGATCACATCGTGTTGCAGAACGAGTACAAGGCCTACGAGAAGTCTTAGCGCAGACTCTGTGGCAGGGCTGAAAAAACAGCAGGGTTTATCGTAGAATGCGCCGCTTGAACATACCTCAAAGGAATGAAGCCCGTGTCCACAAACAGCACCATCACCTGCCCACACTGCATGAACAACGTGCCATGGGGCGCCCGCGTATGTCGGGGCTGCCAAGCAGAAATCTCCTACGGCACCCCGCTGGCAAGCGTGATTTTTTTCATCGTGCTCTCGGTAGGGGCAGGCTGGTACGTCACCAAACTCGCCCACGACCACCTGTTCACCAACTCCACGTTGTTGTGGTGCGTATTCGCCGCAGTAGTCATCCCCTGCGCCATTCTGTCGAGAAAAGCCTGCAAGCGGCTGTATGACGGCAAAACCGAGTTTCGACGTCATTACCGTAAATGAGCGGCTAAAGGGGACGGCTAAAGGGCTAAAGGGGACGAGGGCTAAAGGGGACGGATTTATTTACAACCATTGGGAGGATGCGAAGTATCCGGCCGCTCCTATTTCTGCAAACCCAGTATATGTCCTACAACAAAACGTGAAACGAAGAAAGCCAATGCGATAGCGCCTTGCTCCATTGCCTACGCGTGCGTCAGAATCCGCCGGCTTGTGCGCTTGAGTGGGCGTCTCTAAGGTTGCTCGGTCGCTGAACATTCAGTGATCGGGTTTAGTAGCCCTGGGATTAATTACACTTGGTGCACGAGCTTCATCTATCAGACGTTCCTGTCTGTGCCTGATGGTGGCTGTGCGTAGGGCACCTTCGGGTGCGCCGGCTTTGTGTAATTCCCCGGTCTACTAACCTGCGTACAGCTGCCACCCTTTCGTTTAGTAGCGAAACGGTGTCGGCCTCACTCAGGAATTACTCTTATGGTCAAAGTAACGCCCAACCCTCCAAACCTCTTCAACGTCGCTCCCGACGCCAGCACCGAAACCCTGATCACCAACAGCTACGAAACCTTTTCCTCAGTCACCACCCTGCTGCTCGACCTGTCGGAAGATCTGACCGGCAAACAGCGCGATGTGGCGCTGGCGATTCACCAGTTGAGTGAATTGGGGGTTTTGTTGATGGACAGGCTGATGGAGCGGGAGATTGCTGTAGCCGGAGGGTAAGGCTTTAAAGTCTGTAGCACGATAGATCAGCGAGCCCTCATTAGATTATGAAGGCTCGGCGATTGAGAGACGATGGCGGGCCGCCAGGCCCCCAAAGCTGCCGACCGGTACACGCCAGAAACGCAGTCAAATCTTTGGGAGCGGCGCGAATCAGCGGTCATTAGCAAGCGGCAGGCCTTCATAGGTTTACCAAGGTTGCCGACCGTGACTTCCGAAAAAACCACCGGTAGGACCATCGGAACCCAGCTGCGCCATCTTAATGACTGTTGCCGCCCCTTCTTCAGGCGTCAATACGCCCGAGTTGCCATTGAGATCGGTGCGCACATGCCCAGGCTCCACGGCATTTACTTTGATCCCTAGCGGCTCAAGCTCTTTCGCGAAGCAGACCGTCACGGCATTAAGCGCCACTTTTGACGAGGTGTAATCGAGAAGGTTGACGGTCGAATAGATCGATGTCGGGTCGGTTATCAATGTGAGTGAACCGACACCGCTGCTCATCATGACGATCCGGGCCTGGTCGGCGTTTTTCAGCAAGGGCAGAAAGGCTTGGGTAACACGTACCGGGCCAAACAGATTGACCTCGTAAACGGCCTTCATGTCCTGCATTCGCACTTCACTCGGTGCCTTGGTCATGTCAACCGCGATCCCCGCGTTATTGATCAGGATATCCAGTGCACCGATTTGAGCAGATAAAGTCGCTGCTGCTTGATGCACACTTGCTTCGACAGCAACGTCCAGTTCAAGCAGTCCCGCATCGAGCCCGGCACGATGCAATTGAGCAACGGCCTGCTCGCCCCGACTCCGATTGCGAGCGCCGATCCAGACAAAGAACCCAGCGTCGGCAAGCCCCTTGGCAATCGCCAGTCCGATGCCTTTATTTGCTCCGGTGACAAGCGCCTGTCGTTTGATGGTCATCGTGGTAGTCCTCGGAATGTGGAAATGCTCTTTCTTTACTTTGCAAGACGCCGGGCTGCCAATTCGAAGCGTCAGAACTCCATACCCGAGCGGTCTGGCGAGCTGAATATGGGGCCCGTATCTCCTGTCAGGCGGTCTGGGCTACCGCATCACGTTGAGCTCCCTTGACGTGGTGCTGCAGATCGCCGGCAAAACGCAGAGTCACCTCACGACGAGTGAACCGCCATTCCCCATTATGCCGCTCGAACTGGTCGAGGTACTTGCCGGCGCAGATAGGCTGTAATGGAAAGCCATCAAGCTGTTGATGCACGGTGTAGTAGCTTTGCGAACTGGCCTTATCGCCTGACGGAGCGACATCGATCAGGGCGTTGGTAATCGAATGCCACGTACGGGGCGTAGCATCGGCATGTATTTGAAGGCCGGCCTCGAAGAAACCTAACAACCCGTCAACCGACGAGGCCTCGCTGCCAAGCACATGAATCACCGCATGCTGAAGCACCTCGGCCACACCCGTGAAATCTCCGCTGTCAAGACGATGGATGTAGGTGGCGTGAAGACGATGAATGGCGCTCTCGGCGGCGAGACGTGCGAGTATTTCAGGTGAGTTGGTCATGACTCTCTCCAGGGCCTTAGCCCACAAAGGAATGGCGTATAGCGGTGGCCATACGCTTGAAGCGCTCGGCGGACGACCTTGGCAGCAACCCAATATGGCGTCTGGCGAGCAACGTTTTTTGATAAGCGAGTTGTCAGCCTTGTGGCGGGCAACGGGATGGGATCGACACTTGCGGTCGAACCTCGGGATCCACAGTGACTCAGCGATCTAGCTCTGCGACGCCCCGCCATCCGCGAACAGTTCGACGCCGTTGATGTAGCTGGCAGCATCACTGGCCAGGAAGGCCACACCGGCGCCGATCTCATGAGCCTGGCCGATACGCCCGATAGTGCTTTTCTCACTCAAGGACTCGATCACCGCTTCAGCGTGTTCCGCGAGCATACGGCGCAGTGACGGGGTATCCACAGGGCCCGGGCTCAAGAGGTTGATGCGCACCCCGCTGCCTTTGATATCGAGCGTCCAGCTTCTGACCAGCGTGCGCAGTGCTGCTTTGGTTGCGCCGTACACACTCAAGCCCGGGCCGGGATCGATGGAAGCAGTAGAACCGATGATGACAATGCTGCTGCCCTTTCCCATAAGCGCAAGCGCGCCCTGAACGGTGAAGGTGACGCCCTTTACGTTAGTGCTGAATACCTGATCGAAATAGGCTTCGGTGATACTGCCAAGCGGAGCGATCTGGCCCATACCTGCATTGGCGACGAGCACATCGATTCGGCCATGGCGGGCCTTGATTGTGTCAAACAGCACAGCGAGATCGGCTATCACCGAAACGTCCGCGACCACCGCGCTGGCTCGCTCCCCAAGCGCTGATAACGCCTCATCCAGTTGCTCCTGCCGACGCCCGGTGATCACCACCGTGGCGCCCTGACCTGCCAGCTCTTGAGCGATGGCAAGGCCCAATCCCGAGGACCCTCCGGTGACGAGAACGACTTTTTCTTGAAACTGCATGCTGATGCTCCTGTGCGTGCTGACGAGTGAATCTATATAGCAAACACTACATATCGCTAGAGAATGAAGCAAGACATTTAGTGATTGCTATATAAATATACCCTTCGGCTCGGCACAGTTGCCTCTGCATATAGCGGTCGCTACAATCGCGACCACAACAGCGAGATCACCATGACCGAAAAAATCCGCCAACGCCGCCCTGCTTTCGACAGAGAAGCTGGAGTCGCCATTGCACAGGCCCTGTTCCACGAACATGGCTTCGATGCGGTGAGCCTCACAGATCTGGTCGAAGCCATGGATATCAAGCCGCCCAGCTTCTACGCCGCGTATGGCAGCAAGGCTGAGTTGTTCGAGAAGGCCATGCTGCGCTATGCCAGCGAGCACGCTTTGCCGTTGGACGATCTGCTGGCGCCTGACCGGCCGGTGCCTGAAGCACTTGCCGCGCTGCTGGTCGCGGCAGCGAAGCAGTATGGAAAGGACAGTGTATTGCGCGGTTGCATGATTACCGAGGGCACGCGCGCGGACGACGAGGTGGCCCGCCAGATGGCGCAAACATTGGCGAACGGAGGAGTCAAGGTGATTCGGGATTATCTTGATCAGGCACTGCCCGAAAAAGCCCAATGCCTTACCGACTACCTTTCGATTACCCTGCGCGGGTTATCGTCCGCGGCGTGTAACGGCATGCCCCGCAAACGGCTGATCGAGGCCGCGCAGACGGCGGGCCGGTTCATTGCTCATGAGCTGGATGAAAGCAGCAAATGAACCGCTAACGCACGCGCCCACCAACGAGTTGCTCACGCCGAACTCAGCTATTTTGCCCACCATCCTCATTCAGCATCGCTCCAGCAGCGCTAACAGCGACGGCTCTATTCACAACTGTTGGGACGATGAGGAGGTAAAGGAGACCGATTTACTTACCCAGCCAATACAGTCCCCCGCACTTTCCCCGTCGCCGCTATCTCTTAACCGCGCTTGGGCAACTTCCAATTCGGCCGCACAAAGTGGCAGGTGTAGCCATTCGGAATGCGCTCCAGGTAGTCCTGGTGCTCCGGCTCCGCTTCCCAAAACTCGCGCGCGGGCTCGATTTCAGTCACCACGCGCCCCGGCCACAACTTCGACGCATCAACGTCCGCCGCCGTGTCTTCGGCGATGTCGCGCTGCTGTTCACTCAAGTAGTAAATCGCCGAACGATAGCTCGGCCCAAGGTCATTGCCCTGCCGGTTAGGCGTGCTGGGGTCGTGGATCTGGAAGAAGAACTCGAGAATCTGCCGGTAGCTGATCACGGCAGGGTCGAATACGATTTCAATCGCTTCGGCATGGTTACCGTGATTGCGGTAGGTGGCGTTCGGCACATCGCCACCGGTGTAGCCGACGCGTGTGTGCAGTACGCCGGGGTAGCGTCGCAACAGGTCTTGCATGCCCCAGAAGCAGCCGCCGGCGAGGATGGCGGTTTCGGTTGGGTTGGTCATGGTCTGTGCTTCCCCTCAGTGGATATACCGTAGTTATGGGGGCGCGTTGGCCAATACCAAGGTGGACGCTTCAGCGGCTGCGGCCATCCGTCGCATCGCTACGATAGGCCCTACAGCCCCCTCACCGCCCGCCGATACCCCTTTCATTGCGAGCTTCACGCATCCCCTTTCCGATCGAGCCCCACCACCATGAACCCCCTCTCTGTCTTCAAAAAAGCCCGAGCTGACCGTCAAGGCACCGCCACCCTCACCTGCACCGCCAATCAACTCGACGCGTCGTTGGCCAGCCTGCGCATCAGCCCCACGCTGATCACCGGTTTCATCTCCCCGCACCTGGACATCGACCAGGTCGCCGCCCAGCTCAAGCGCCGCTTCCCGCAAAGCACCATCAGCCTGTGCACCACCTCGGGCGAGTTGTGTAATGCGGCCGGTTCGTTGTATTGCGCCACGGGCGAGCGCTGGGACCGGATCGTGTTGCAACTGTTTGATGACAGTGTGATCGCCTCGGCCGAGGTGGTGATGGTGCCGCTGGAGTGCGAGGACATCCGCAGCGGCGGCAAGCGCCTGGGCATGCAGGAGCGGATTGCCAAGCTGGTGAACAATATCAAGCGGGTGCAGGTGCGCACCTCGATTGATCATCGCGATACCTTGGCCTATGTGGTGTTCGACGGGTTGTCGGCGTCGGAGTCGTTTTTCATGGAAGCGCTGTACGAATCAGGGCGCTTTCCGTGTTTGTTTGTAGGGGGATCGGCCGGCGGCAAGTCGGATTTCCAGAAGACGCTGATCCACGATGGCCAGCGCAGCTATCAGAACCATGCGCAGATTGTGTTCCTGAAAACCGCAGCCCAGGTGCGATTTGGCGTGTTCAAGAGCCAGAATTTCAAACCGGCGGATTTGACCTTCAGCGTGCTGACCGCTTCGGTGGAGGACCGCACGATTGACCAGGTGATCGACAGCAACGGCAATATCAAAAGCATGGTGCAGGCCCTGTGTGATGCCTTCAATTGCCCGGCCCAGGCACTGGAGCAGAAACTGGCGGATTACTCGTTTGCGATCCGTGTGGGCAGTGAGTTGTTTGTGCGGTCCATCGCGCGGATCGACTACGAACAGCAGATCGTGCAGCTGTTTTGCGACGTGGCACCCGGCGAGGAGCTGGTGATGGTGCGGCGTACGCCGCTGCGCGAGGCCACGCGCCGGGATTACGAGGCGTTTTTGCGCGGCAAGGGTGGCCAGCCGGTGGCGGGCATTCTCAATGACTGCATCCTGCGCAGGGCCAACAACGGCGCCGAGCTGAGCAGCATGGCCGGCACCTTCGGCGATGTGCCGCTGGCGGGCTTCAGCACCTTTGGTGAAATCCTCGGGCTGAACCTGAACCAGACGCTGACCGCGATTTTCTTCTTTCGGGTGGCCAAGGGTGCGAGCTTCAGCGACGAGTATGTGGATAATTTCATCGCTCACTACGGCGAGTTCAAGGCGTTTTTCCTGCGCCGCCAAGTGAAGAAACTCGCGGGTTTGAACCATGTGGTGGTCAAGCAGATTGCCGCGTTCAAGAACAATGACTTCGCCAACACCCTGAATACCCGCGGGCTCGACAGCAATATCCTGCCAGTCTTCGAAGGCCTGGCGGACCTCGGCCAGGTACTGGCCCAGGCCGAGCACCAGCAGGCGGATATTGCCGCGCAGCTCAAGCATTACTCCGGCGAACTGCACGCCTCGATGGACGATCTGGTGGGCACCATCGACCGGCAAAACACCGTCTCGGCGCAGGCCGGCGCTACGGTGGAAGGCTTGTCCAGCCAGGCGGATGACGCGGTGGAAGGCGCGCGCAGCCTGGCCGGATCAAGTTTGCGTATCCAGTCGATTGTGCAGGTGATCCAGCAGATCGCCGGGCAAACCAACCTGCTCGCCCTAAACGCCGCCATCGAAGCCGCCCGCGCCGGCGAGTTGGGCCGCGGCTTTGCGGTGGTGGCGGACGAGGTGCGCAAACTGGCGGAGATCACCCGCACAAATGCGGCGGAAATCGGCGTGGACATCGACCTGCTGTCCGGCGAAATCCAGCGTGTCGCCCAGCAAATTGAAGACCAGTCCACCGGCGTTGGTGCGCTGCGTGAAATGCTCGATGCGCTGGAAGCCTCGAGCCGCGCGACCGAAGGCACCGCCCAGCGCACCAAGACCATCGCGGACACCCTGACCGGGCTCACCCATGCGTAGGCGTTGACGCAGATCCTTGATAAAAACGGCGCGCGCATCATGGCAATAGCCCACCGATTCAGGCGATGATGCGCCAGCCAAAATCAAGGACGATAACAACAATGAAACGCCTTTGCCGCGCCCTGTTCCTGCTGTGCCTGAGCACCCCCGCCTTCGCTGCTCAAAGCCCCGTCGGTTTCAGAACCGCCACCCTGCCCGATGCGCAAAATCACCGTGCGCTGGAGATGTTTGTCTGGTACCCCGCCACCACCGCGGCCAAACCCAAGTTGATCGGCGATAACGCGGTGTTCATCGGCGCCCTCGGCGTGCCTGAGGCGCCGCCGGCTGCCGGCGAACATCCGCTGGTCGTGCTCTCCCACGGTTACGGCGGTAACTGGGGCAAGCAGGTGTGGCTGGCCAGTGCCCTGGCGCACAAGGGTTACATCGTGGCGGCGGTCAACCATCCCGGCACCACCACCCAAGACCGCACCCCGCAGGCCGCCGCCCAATTATGGCAACGCCCGGCCGACCTGAGCCGGGCTATCGACGCAATCCTGGCCAAGCCGCAGCAGTTTGGCGCGGTCGCCACACACCAGATTGCCGCGATTGGCCATTCCCTCGGCGGCTGGACCGTGATGGAAATTGGCGGTGCGCGTTTCGACCCCGACCTGTTCGCCCGCGACTGCAGCGTTCACCCGAAATTGGGCGGCTGCATCGGTTACCACGAAATGAACCCCGCCGGCACGCCAGCCGGCAAAACCCAGCTCGCCGCCGATAGGCGCGACCAGCGCATCACCGCCGTAGTGCCTCTGGACCTCGGCCTGTCACGCGGCCTGACCGACGCCAGCCTGGCGGCATTTCCAGTGCCGGCGCTGGTGATCGCGGGGGGCGTGCCGACGGAGGATATGCTTCCGGCACTGGAGTCCGCCGACATGGTCAAGCGCCTGCCAAAAGCCTCGACGCAGTACGTGGAAATCAGCGACGCCACGCACTTCAGCTTTATGCCAATCTGCAAGCCGGGCGGCATGGCGTTGATTGAAGAGCGTTCGCCGGGGGATGGCATGATCTGCCGCGATGGTCAGGGGGGGCGGCCAAGGGCGCAGATTCAGCAGCAGGTGATCACGCTGATCAGTGAGTTTCTGGCGCGTGCGTTCCACCCATAAACAAAGCGCGAGCCCGGCCACCTTTCAGCGCCGGGCCCGCTTCACCGCACAATCAGAACGGCTTGGTCGGCAAGTACTTGCCATCCAGTGTGATCACCGCGCGCGAACCACCGTCCGGGTCGTCGACCTTTTTGACGTCCAGCTTGAAGTTGATCGCGCTGATGATGCCGTCGCCGAACTTCTCGTGCACCAGCGCTTTCAGCGTGGTGCCGTAGACCTGGATCATTTCGTAGAAGCGGTAGATGGTCGGGTCGGTCGGGATGCCGTTGCCGAGGCTGCCGCGCAGTGGGATGGTTTGCAGCAGTGCGACGGCGTCTGCGTCGAGGCCGAGGGTGTCGGCGACGGCTTGGGCGGCGTCGGCCGGCAGCGGGTGCTGGCCGAGCAAGGCGGCGGTGACATAGGCTTCGGACAGGCCGGTGCCGTCGGCGATCTGGGCGAACGACAGGTCTTTGCGGGCCTTGGCCAGGAGGATGACGTCGGTCAGGGCAAGGCGCGAGGTCTGGCTGATTTGTGACTGGATCATGGGGTTTTCTCCGTGGGTAAAAATCGGGATCAGTGCGAAACGGCGCGGACGCTTGGGTTGCCGGCAAGGGATACGAATTTTCCGCTACGGCTGTCGAAAGCTTCGATGCAGCCGCTTTCGATGTCATAGACCCAGCCGTGCAGCGTCACGCGCTGTTCTTCGAGGGCGAGGCGCACCGAGGGGTGGGTCTGGATATTGGCCAACTGCGCGATCACGTTTTCGCGGACCATCGACGCGACTTTGGCTTGCGCGCTCAGATGCTGGCGGGCTTCGTTCACCACGCGGCCGGAGTCAGCGTAGCGCAGCCAACCGGCCACGGCGGGCATGTTGTCCAGGCATGTGCAAGTGGCGATGGCGGTCATGGCGCCGCAATCGGAATGCCCGCAAATCACGATGTCGCTGACATGCAAGGCGGCGACGGCGTATTCCACCGAGGCCGACACCCCGCCCGGCTCAGGCCCGTAGCACGGCACGATATTGCCGGCGTTGCGGATCACAAACAGGTCGCCGGGCTCGCGCTGCGTGACCAGTTCGGGCACCAGGCGGCTGTCGGAGCAAGAGATGAACAGCGCCCGCGGGCTCTGCTGGTTGGCCAGGTCTTTGAACAGGCCGGCGCGCTCGGGAAAGGCGTTGCGCTGAAACTTCAGGAAACCGTCGATGATGTCTTGCATGGGTGACTCCTTTGGATCGCGATGCGATGGAGCAAAGGTTACGCAGCAGGCCCAATAAGGTAAAAGTCTGATATATGATCTGACCCATCAGATAATCTTATGGGCACGACCATGCTGGCACGCCACATCCAGTACTTTCTTGCGGTCGCCGAGCATCAAGGTTTCACCAGGGCGGCAGCGGCCTTGCATGTCTCGCAGCCGGCGCTGTCGCAGCAAGTGCGGCAATTGGAAGAAAGCCTCGGCGCACAGCTGTTCGATCGCTCGGGCCGCATGACGCGTCTGACCGATGCCGGTGAGGTTTACCTACGCTACGCGCTACGGGCGGCGCAGGAACTGCAAGCAGGCCAGCGCGCGATTCATGACGTGAGCGATTTGAGCCGAGGCACGCTGCGGATTGCGCTGACGCCGACTTTCACCACCTACCTCGTCGGGCCACTGGTTGAAGCCTTTTACGCTCGCTACCCGAACATCACCTTGAACGTGCACGAGCTCGCCCAGGAACAGATGGAAACCCAGCTGTTGGCGGACGAGCTGGACGTGGGGATCGCGTTTGATGGGGTGCACGCCCAGGACATCGACGCCTCTGCCCTGCTGGTCGAAACCCTCGCGCTGGTGGTCGGCAGGCAACACCCGCTGGCGGGCGAACCCAGCATCGGGCTGGAGGCGCTGAATGCGCAGTCACTGATCCTGCTGGGTAAGGCGTTCGCCACCCGCGAGCAGATCGACCGCTACTGCAACCAGCATGGCATCCGCCCGCGCGTGGTGATGGAGGCCAATGTGATAGGCGCGTTGATCGAGGTGGTGCGCAGAACCACGCTGTGCACATTGCTGCCGGCCGCCATCGCGCGGGCGCATCCAGAACTGGTGGCGATCGAGCTGGGGCCGCAGCGGTTGCAGCGCACTGCGGTGTTGATGCAGCGCAAAGGCGTTTATCAGTCTGCGGCTGCGCGGGCGTTCATCGAAGTGGCCAAGGCCGTGGCGGCAGCGCTGTAGCAGAACAGCATTAAGCCTCGGCCTGGGCAATCCGATAGGCGCAGCGCCGAGCGCCCAGTTGGATGTGCTCCACTCGCTCGACTTTCGCCTGCAATACCTGCTGGAAAACCTGTAGCTCTGCGCGGCAAAAGCCCTGGCACGCGGTGGCTGCGGCGCAGATCGGGCAGTGGTTCTCCACCAGGATCAAGGCGCCGTCCGGCTGCTCGCTGCAGTGCGCCATGTAGCCTTCGCGCGTGCGCATCTCGGTCAGCCGCTCGACCCGATCCTTCAAGCTGACCAGGCCTTGCATTTCGCGCTCGTACAGGGCTTGGGTCTGGCGCTCGCGCACGTCGATCAGGCGCTCGATGGCGTCCTCGCCGAAGGTCTCGCGCACGGTCTGCAGCAGTTGCACGGTGAGCTCCGAATGGGTGTCGGGAAACCGCGCATGCCCTGCCGGCGTCAGCTGCCACACCTGGGTCGGGCGCCCGACGCCACGCGCTTGCGAGGTGGCGTGTACCAGACCGCTGGCCGCCAGCTTCACCAACTGCTGGCGCGCGGCTTCGCCAGTGGTGCCGAGAAACTCGCCGGCATCACTGGCCAGTTGCGGCCCGCGCGTCTTGAGCAGGTGCAGCAAGCGATCCGCCGTAGACGCCGGTGAATATTCCAAGTCATTTCTTGACAAAATAATTAGCCCCAGCCCAATATTCAAAGCAATTGCTTGGCAAATTAACTCAAGCCCCTTTGCAGTACAAGGAATCGTCGATGCAAACCCAGGACAGCAGTTGGGGCGAATTGCTCCGCGGCAAAAACGCCCCCCGCTCCATCGCCCTCTCGGGTGGCATTGCGCTCTACGCCACCAACACCTACATCGCCACGACCATTCTGCCGTCGGTGGTCGCCGAAATCGGCGGGCTGGAACTCTATGCGTGGAGCACCACGCTGTACGTGGTGGCGTCGATCATCGGTTCAGCCCTCACCGCCAAGTTGCTGCAACGCACCGGCCCGCGACTGGCCTACACCGTCGCCACGCTGATCTTCATGGTCGGCGTGCTGATCTGCGCGTTGGCGCCAAACATGCCGGTGATGCTGGTCGGGCGTTTGATCCAGGGGCTGGGTGGCGGGATGCTGCTGGCCCTGTGTTACTCGATGATCCAACTGGTGTTCGAAGAGCGCCTGTGGCCACGGGCAATGGCGCTGGTGTCGGGCATGTGGGGCGTCGCCACGCTGGTCGGGCCGGCGGTGGGCGGGGTGTTTGCGCAAATGGACGCCTGGCGTTTCGCCTTTGGCGCGATGGTGCCGGTGAGCCTCGCGTACATCGTGCTGACCCGCCGCGCCCTGCCGCCCCGCGACACCACGGCGAATACCCCCAGCCGTCTGCCGGTGCCGCAACTGGTGCTGCTGGCCGCTGCGGTGCTGGCGGTGTGCGCGGGCAGCGTGTCGTCGCTGCCGAGCTGGAATATGCTGGGCATTGCCGCCGGCGCCGTGCTGGTGTGGCTGCTGATTCGCCAGGAATCCAAGGCCACGATTCGCCTGCTGCCAAGGGACGCGCTGCGGTTCAGCACCCCGCTGTGCGCGCTCTACGCAACCACCTGCCTGCTGGTGATCGGCATGAGCAGCGAGATTTTCATGCCGTACTTTTTGCAGCATCTGCATGGCCAGTCACCGCTGATCGCCGGCTACATGGCGGCGCTGATGGCGGCCGGCTGGACCGTATCGGAAATCCTCAGCTCCGGCTGGACGGGGCGCGGCGCACACCGTGCGATTCTCGCAGGGCCGCTGTTTATCATCGGCGGACTGGTATTGCTGGCCATCACCACGCCGGTGGCCAGCCTGGGTGAATGGGCGCGACTGGCGCCGATCTGCCTGGGGCTGTTCCTGGTCGGTTTCGGCATTGGCCTGGGCTGGCCGCACCTGCTCACACGCATCCTGCAAGTGGCGTCGCAGCAGGATAAAGACACCGCCGCCGCGTCGATCACCACCCTGCAACTGTTCGCCATGGCCCTGGGCGCGGCGCTGGCGGGGGTGATCTCGAATGTGGCGGGCATCAACGATACGACCGGCACTACCGGCATCGCCAGCGCGGCGCAATGGTTGTTCGCGCTGTTTGCGTTGGCGCCGGTGTTGGCGCTGTTCATGGCGCGGCGGGCAACGCGGACGAGCAACCGGCCGTATGACGAAGCAGTCAGGGGTTTTTAGCTGGTATCATCCGCGCCTTGACAGACCAGGTAGATACACATGAATCGCCAGAAAAAACTCCAGCAGCTCTTCAAGGCCAAGGCCAAGAAAGCCAGCGCCAAACTGGCGCCGAAAAGCAAAGACAAATACATCAGCAAGGCCGACCGCGCCAAACTCGAGGCCGAGGCGGAGCCAGCGTCAACTGGCGCCAGTGATACGCCCAGCTGACGGCGTACCCGTTTCATACTTGCCCCAGACACGCCGCAGATGCCGCGCCGAACCAAAGCCGGCGCGCTCGGCGACGGTTTCGATGTCCAGGTTCGATTCAGCCAGCAGCTCACGGGCCACGGTCAAGCGCAGTTGGTGCAGATAATCCAGCGGGCTAGCGCCGACGTGTTCGTGAAACAACCGCGCCAGGTGGCGGCTGCTGGTGTAGGCCAGGCCCGCCATGCGCGTCACGGTCCAGGCCTCACACGGCGCGGCGGTGATTGCGTCCTGCACGCGGTGCACGGCCGGGTG
>NZ_JBAWDE010000246.1:0-7359 GCF_049590575.1 Pseudomonas sp. | reverse complement strand
GCGCAATACCGACCGGACCGTGTGCGTGACCTGCATCGAGGGCTGGCTGTCGGTAGAGGTCGGCGGGCGCAACGTGCGCCTGGAAGGCGGCCGCCAACTCACCTACGGCGCCGTCGGCATGGGCGAGCCGGTGGCGGTGGACACCCAGGCCGTCGTGGCCTGGCGCGAACAGGTCCTGGTGTTCAACAACGCCACCCTGGCGTCGGTGGTAGACGAGATCAACCGCTATCGCCCGGGCATGCTGGTGTTGCTCAACAAGCAACTGGGCCAGCGCCGCGTGCAGGCGCGCTTCAGTTTGCAGCAGCTGGCGGGCGTGGCGTTGTTGATTCGCGATGCGTACGGGGCCAAGTGCACGGAGTTGCCGGGTGGGGTGGTGTTGTTGAGTTAGGCCCCGGCTTAAAGCGCGCACGCCGCTGTGATGGCGTGTATTCAAGGGGCCGTGCGTGATTCCAGGTCTATTGGCGCAGGCCATTGCACCTTGGGCGCCAGGCGGCGCGCGAGGTTGAAGGTGACGTCTTCGTTGTTCCAGTCGCGGGGCGGGCGGGGGAAGGCGGGCAGGGCGTGCGGGCCTTGCTGCATGAACAGTTGGGCCATGGCCCAGTACATTTCGCCTTGTTGGATGTCGTGGGCGAAATGGAAGCGATCGAGCACCTTGCAGGTGCCAGGTTCGACTACGGCCAATGTGACGGTCTGGATAGAACCGCCGCTGCCCATGGGGCCGTAGATGCTGCAGGCTTCGGCGCGTAAATCATCCCAGTCATAGACGTCAATGCGCACGCCCCAGGCGCTGCGGCTGAAGGGTCTGAGCCCGTCACGGAAGAAGCGATAGACATACACTTTGCGTCGAGTGCGGTTGAAACGGATGGGTTCGTCGCGGGGGGCCTCGGTGTCCATTCGCCAGAAGTAAATGCCGCCCCAGAGAGGGGCGATAAACGCGAAGAAACCGAAGAAATTAAATGCAAAAGAAGGTAAATCTCCGGTTGCTCTAAAAAGGATGATCCAAGTAATGGGAGGAATAAGAGTGAATAAAAACATAAAAGGAGACATCCAAACACCAACCCCACGAATTCTCATAGTGGCGCGGGCCAGCTCAAGGCATACCTCGTCAACATGATTGGGTGGATTCGAGAGCACGGGAGGATAGGGTTCTACCGATGGTGGCTCGTCAGGCCTTGGCAAATCGCGCTTCCAACCAGGCGCCGGTTTATCCAGTAACGGGGTTTTGAATAGCATGATGGGCAGTTCCAGTTCGTCGTGGCTGATCCGCTGTGATGGCGTGTATTCAAGGGGCCGTGCGTGACTCCAGGTCTATTGGCGCAGGCCATTGCACCTTGGGCGCCAGGTGGCGCGCGAGGTTGAAGGTGACGTCTTCGTTGTTCCAGTCGCGGGGCGGGCGGGGGAAGGCGGGCAGGGCGTGCGGGCCTTGTTGCATGAATAGTTGGGCCATGGCCCAGTACATTTCGCCTTGTTGAATTTCATGGGCAAAATGGAAGCGGTCGATGACTTGGTTGGTACCGGGTTTCACGACGGCCAAGGTGACGGTTTCAATGAGACCGCCGCTGCCCATGGGGCCATAGATGCTGCAGGCTTCGGCGCGTAAATCATCCCAGTCATAGACGCCAGTGCGTACGCCCCAGGCGCTGCGGCTGAAGGGTCTGAGCCCGTCACGCTGGAAGCGGTAGACATAGACTTTGCGCCGGGCGCGGTTGAAGCGGATGGGTTCGTCGCGGGGAGCCTCGGTGTCCATTCGCCAAAAGTAAATGCCTAGCCAGAAGCCAGTAATAAATATGATGGAACCGAAAAAAATCAGCACGAAAGGAGGGAGATGCTGCTCCGCGGCGACATAGCTAATCAAAACCGCAGGGATAACCATAGATAGCAAAAGCATAAAGGGAGCCAACCAAACACCGACCCCACGAATTCTCATAGTGGCGCGGGCCAGCTCAAGGCACACCTCGTCAACATGATTGGGTGGATTCGAGAGCACGGGAGGGTAGGGGTCAACCGATGGTGGCTCGTCAGGTCCCGGCAAATCGCGCTTCCAACCAGGCGCCGGTTTATCGAGTAATGGTGTTGTGAATAACATGACGTAGTTCCGTTTCTGGGTGAAAACAGTTAGTTAAATTGGCCCTTTCAAGCGGGCGAGTAGATAGCCAAAGGGCGCAAACACGGTTGATGACGACCAGCAATGGTCGCCATGAGAAAAGTCGGCGGGTGAGTACACCAAAGGCGCCGTCCGCTGTGGTCTACAAGCTGTCCATCAGAATGAGCTCCGCATACGCATCATGGCTGTGGCGATCCGGCCAGTAGGTCAACGACAGGGTGGCCGCTTCGATGTTGTGCCGACGGGTGTCTGGCAACAGGATGATTGCGCCTTTGATGTCCATCATCTGGCGGCTAGCGCCGTCGGCCAGCGAGACGGTGCGTACTTGCTGGGTGGGCGTGGTGCTGTCGGCCCGGTAATCAGGCCTGTTCGGGCGGGTGGGCGGGGCCAGCGCCATCCGACGTTCACTGGCAACAGTCGCTTGGGCCGGCGGGTTCAAGTTACCTTCAGCCAGCACTTCTCCGCCGGTGTACTGGGTGGCCGAGCCATCGCCGTGGCGATGCACGGTGAGGGACCAGCGATAGGCTGAACGGTCGGTGTCGAACAGCGGCAGGATCAGGCGATATTCCAGACGCTGTTCATGGGTCGGCGCGCCCACGCTGCCCATGGGTCCACCCAAGGCATGGGCAGTGCTGCCGGCGATTTGCAAACGGAAGTTGACGCCGGCCTCAACGCCCAGGGTCGCGGCATTGAGTTCGGCGATGGCGAGGTGGGCATGCTCGGACTTGTTCCAATGAATGGGCGGGTCTTCGTTGTGCTTGCCGAAAAAACACCGGCGTGCCCAGTTTTCGAGAGGTGTCGATTCTTCGCCTTCGGCCCATTTGTACAAACCGTATCCTGCTAGACCGAGGAGTATGGCGATACCGAGTGGTCCAAGTAGTGTGCTGGTCCCAATAGCCGCAGCCCAGATGCCAGCTCCGGCTCCCAGACCTGAAGCCGCGGCAGAGAGAAAGTATCCTGTTGCAGCCGAAGCATCCCCGCCCTTTCGAGTGCGATTAAAGGCAAACCCCGCCCGTGTAGCATCGTACAACCCCGCCACAGCACCAATGCTCCCCCCAACCCTTACAAACATGTTGCCTGCATGTGCGGTCGCTTTCGCTGCCGCCGATGCTTGGCCAGACAACCTACTGACCGTTTGCACCCGCTCCGGCCCTTTTTCCAGTGCTATACCCACGATTTCCACCGCCCCACCCAACACCCCCAAGCTACTGCCATACAACGCCAACCTCGCCTCGACAGACTTGTCCCCCATGGCCTGCTCCACTTCGTTGAGGCTTTTATTCAGCGCGTCGCTGAGCAGGTACATCCCGCCCATCGCCAGCAGCAATTCGCTGCTACCGGCCGCCCCCCGCAACCCGCTGAACCCGCTGCGCACCCAGTTGGCCGCCTGGTGCGATGAAACCTTGACGCCTTGCAGCAGCTTGCGCGCTTGCGGGTCGAGCGTGCCGACACCGACTGCAACCTCCAGCAGCAGGGCATGGGTGCCTTTTCCCAGTTGATCCACGCCCTGGTTGGCCGTGCGCATCAACGCGTCGTGCAGTTCGGTGACCTTGCCTTCGACCCACACACTGATGGTCACGCTGAGGTTAGCCAGCTTCGGGTCGAGCACCGCGAGGCTGAGCAGGCCGCCCTGGATCAGCGGGCGCACCTGCCTGCGCGCCTTGCGGGCTTCATCATCGATGTTGCCCAGCTCGCGCCTGGCACCTTCCCAGCTGCGGTCTACGGCATCCGCGACGTTGCGTTGCAGGTTGCGCAGGTGTTCGCATTGCAGGGTGTAGTATTCACTGAGCTTCATTTTCACCTTGAGCTCGGTCAGGTGAAGCCCGTTGTACAGCAGCTGGCTGGCACTGTTGATACGCGACACCACGCGCGCCACGCCGGGGGCGAGCGAGGGTTGCAAGCGGGCGGCGGCCGCATTGAGCGCGCCGAGCAGCTGTGCCATGGCTTGCTGCAGGTGAGGGCGGACAGCGTGTTTGAATTCGTCGCTGTCGATGAGTTTGACCAGGGTGGCGTAGAGTTTTTCGCTGTCGTTCCAGTCGGTATCCGCCGTTGCGGTGAAACTGGGTAAAAGGCCGGCCAGCAGGTGTTTGTCGCGCAGTAGAAGGGCGCGGTAGATCGGGCTCTGTGGGTTCGTGAGCCAGTCGCGCCAGAGGGCCGCCGTGTGGCCGGTGTCCGCCACGGCGTTTTCTGGCGGTGCAGCGTCTTGTTGCAGGACGGGCGCCTCACTGATGCCGCCACTCAGGCAGAGCGCCATGGTCTGGCTGTAGGCGCGTGCTGACGGGCGATCATCGCCGTCGTAGTCGTTTTGCTCGATACAGGCAAATTGCCGGGAGCGACACACCGCCGCGTAGGCATGGCCGCTCTGATCGATGTAGCGCTGGTAGTTGGCCCACTCTTGCTCATAGAGCTGGTGGAAGCGGGCACGGCTCGTTTCGTCGTAGCGCTGCTCCAGCTTCTCGTTATAGGCGAGGGCGCGCTGGTGGACGATCCGTTCGCGCTCCTCCTCAGGGCTTGAGAACACCGGCGGCCCGTCGCCAGTCATGGGTTCAACCGACGGTGGCGTTTGGTCCTGCGCCCATTGGCGGTTTATCTCGCGAATGGCCAGCAGCAGCTCTGAGGTCTGGTACTGGTAGGCCCGTTCGGGATCGCTCATCCACTGCTGACGCCGCTGCACCCAGCGGTTGCGGGTGTCGTTGAGTTCCTGCACCAGGCCGAGGGTGTCATCCAGTACAACCGCCAGCACGCCGTGTTGCAGCTTATGCTGGGTGATGGCATTGCCCAGGAAACCCTTGAGCGCGCCCAGGCGCTGAACACGGCTGTGAAAGCCATGCACACTGTCGAATGCGGGCGTGGCCGCTTGTGGCGGGTGTTCGTAGAAGCGCCAGCCAGGTTGCAGGGTGTTCATCGGGGTGGGGGGCCAGTGGTGGGGCTGGGTCTGGGGCTGGTACTCATAGACCTGTTTGTCCACCTGCAGGCTCTCAGCCTTCATGGCCAGGCCGACACTGCCGGGTGTGTCGCGCGCACTGGCGAGGTCGAGTTTCTGAAACCGTTCCGGGGCGCGGCCGGCCTTGTAGGCGTCCAGCACGCGGGCCGGCCAGGGATCACTGGCAAAGGCCAGCCACGCTTCAGTGTGTTTTCGGGTGTCGATGTTGAGGAACGCCGCCGGGCCATCGTGATTGGCCGACACGCACGCATCGGACAACGGGGTCTCGTTGGCAGGCGCCGGCGAGTAGGGGTTGAACTGGCGTAGATAGCCATCTGGAGTGACCTGATAGGCCTGCCAGAAGGTGCGGTCCAGCAAGACATACAGGTAACCTGCGCGCAAGGTGCGCAAGCCCATTTGCGTATCAACCTGCCCGGTGTCTGGCCGGGTGGGTTGATTCGCTGCGCGCGGCACCAGCGCACGGCGCAATGGCAGGATCGGCAGCCCGTGGCGTTGACAGACTTTGCACTGGTCCGTTGAGAAGGCTGTTTCGGTAACAGCGACATGCAGCTGTGCGCCCAAGGTCATTGCAGTGCTCCGGCATGGGTCAAGTCAGAGACGACCCGCTGCCAGGCGGTGTCGTTGTAGGGGGCCAACAGCTTGCCGAGCGGCGCCTGCCCTTGGACGGCCTGCTCGATCAGTGCACGAACCCCGGCATGCTCGTACAGGCGCGGATGCAACATCAGGCGATGCAAGGCCAGCGTCAGAATGTCGTGTTGATGGCTGAGCCCCAGCCTGCGGGCTTGCTGGATCTGCAGGTAAGCCTGTGCTGCCGCCTGGGGCGGGAGTGCGCTAGGCCCCTGCCAGCGGGCGGGCGCATACGTCAGTGGCAGGCGAAGGGCGCGTTGCCAACTGCTCAGCAATGAAGACACTAATGAGGCGTCCTGCTGGACGGCTGTCGCGCGGGTGTCCGGGGGAGTACGACGTTCTGGTACGCCCGTCAATACGCTGCTCGTACCGCTGCTAGTGGGCAGTAGCCAGTGTCGGATCGGCCACCAAGGTCCCTCATCGTTACGGCGGAATGTGCTGGCCAGTAACTCCAGGCGAAGGGGTTCATGGATCGGAAAAAACGCTTGTCCGTGTTCCACGGGAAGTTGTCCGAGTGAAACGATGTGGGCACTTAGACGCTGGGCTCCGGCGCTACTGATGATCCAACCGCACACATAACGTTTGTGGCGACCCTGTTCCTCTTGAGCGCGTAGGGCAGATAGTGTCAATAGTTGCTGCGACGGCGAGACGCCGGGTGTGGCGAGGGCCACCAGCATTGGGCAGGCCGATGGCGTATGAATCATATCGGGACGATGCAGAGGCGTGATAGCGTCGTTGCCCGCCGATTGACGCAACGCCTCAATGTGTAATGGGTCGTCTGCGGCGCAGTCGGCCAAAAGGTCGAGTAACAGGTACAGCGTGGTATCGGGAGCACGCCGTTCGGCGACGAAAGCCTGGACGTTAACCGGAGTCATCGGGTTTTCTCCACGCAAGCCTGGCCTGCCTCCGGCTGCAACTGTAGCGTCAGGGCTTGGCCGTTACCGGGGGCCGTTGCGGTTACCGGGCCATGTAGGGTAATCGCTATGCCATTTAGGTGGATGCCTTGCGCGTCCAGCGTGAGGCTACCGCCGGGACCTTGAAAGACCACACGCTCGCTGGCTTGCAATTGATAGACCGTAGTGGTGTGGTACATCCCTTGGCCGGCAGTTAGACGATGTTGCCCTGAAATCGTTTGCTGGCTGTGACCACCCACTTCGCTTTGGTGGTTGGCCGTGGTCGTGTCGTAGCGGTTATTGCCGACCTGCTCCCTACGATCCCGGCCGATAGTTGCCTCATGGTCGCGGCCGGTGGAGAGTGTGTGGTCCCGCCCGATCTCATGGGACTGGTCGTTCCCGATGGTGATCTGTTCATCATTGCCGACTTCTTCTTTACGGTTATTGCCCACAAGCGTTGTGTTGTCATGCTTGATGTGGACGTTCTTGTCTTTTTCAGCATGGATATAAACTTCTTCCTGCCCCAACTCATCCTCAAACCGCAGCTCATTGAAACCCGAGCCCTTATGGGTGCGGCTCTTGATGGTCATCCGCGTCTTGTGTTTGGGCAGCTCATACGGCGGCAGATTGGTTTGGCGGTAGGTCCGCCCCGTGGCGATCGGCTGGTCAGGATCTCCATCCAAAAAGCTTATGATCAGTTCCTGATTCACCCGTGGCACGGCCATGGCGCCCCAGGTCGCGCCGGCCCAGCCTTGAGCCACGCGGATCCAGCACGAACTCTGGTCGTTGTT
>NZ_JBAWDE010000245.1:0-19014 GCF_049590575.1 Pseudomonas sp. | reverse complement strand
ATGTGTACCTGACACACCGGCTTCGCGAGCAAGCCCGCTCCCACATTTTTTTACCAAGGTGTGTCAGTTACAGCCTGAACCGGCCTACCATCCCGTTCAGGTCCACCGCCAACCGCGACAGCTCGCTGCTCGCCGCGCTGGTCTGGCTGGCGCCGGTGGCCGATTGCACCGACAGATCACGGATGTTCACCAGGTTGCGGTCCACTTCCCGCGCCACTTGGGCCTGCTCTTCCGCCGCGCTGGCGATCACCAGGTTGCGCTCGTTGATTTCCACAATCGCGGTGTTGATGGTGTCCAGCGACATGCCGGCGCCCTTGGCGATATTCAGCGTCGATTCCGCGCGCTCGGTGCTGTTGCGCATCGAATCCACCGCGTGTTCGGTGCCGGCCTGGATGCTGCCGATCATCCGCTCGATCTCGCTGGTGGACTGCTGGGTGCGATGCGCCAGGGCGCGCACTTCGTCGGCCACCACGGCAAACCCACGCCCGGCTTCACCGGCACGCGCCGCTTCAATCGCCGCGTTCAAGGCCAGCAGGTTGGTCTGGTCGGCCAAGCCGCGAATCACGTCGAGCACCTTGCCGATATCACGCGACTCATTGGCCAGGTCGCCAATCAGGGTCGCCGAGGCTTGCACGTCGCCGCTCATGCGTTCGATGGCGCTGACGGTTTCCTGCACCAGGTCACGGCCATCGCCGGCAGAGGTGGTGGCGTTGCGCGAGGCTTCGGAGGTGCTCACGGCATTGCGCGCGACTTCCTCGACGGCGCTGGTCATCTCGTTGACGGCGGTGGCGGCTTGCTCGATTTCGTTGTTCTGCTGGGTCAGGCCGCGGGCGCTTTCGTCAGTGACGGCGTTCAGCTCTTCCGCGGCAGAGGCCAGCTGGGTGGCGGAGCCCGAGATGCGTTGCAGGGTGTCGCGCAGCTTGTCCTGCATCTTGGCCATGGCGGCCAGCAGACGGCCGGCTTCGTCGTTACCGTCGACCTTGATCGGGCGCGTCAGGTTGCCTTCGGCAATTTCTTCGGCGGCGCCGAGTGCCTGGGAGATCGGCAAGGTGATGCTGCGGGTCAGCAACCAGGCGAACAACACCGTCAGCAGCGTGGCGATTACCAAAAGGCCGACGACCAGGCTGAACGCGACGTTGTACTGGTCTTCGGCCTCCTGATTGGTCGCAAGGGCCATTTTGTTATTGAGATCCAGCAGGCGCGTGAGCACCGCGTTGACCTGCTCGGAGTTGCTCAGCAAATCGGTGTTGAGCAGTTTGCGCAGCTCCTCGACCTGGTTGGCCTGGGAAAAGCTCTTCATACGCGCTTCGATCTGATGGTACTGCTCGAGCAGGCGCACGTATTCGTTGTAGGTCGAGCGCTCCTCAGCGCCTTCGATCAGCTTCTCGTAGACCGCCTGGGCGGTGCGGATCTGCTGGTTGCGCAGTTCAAAGGCTTCGAGGGTCTTTTGCTGAACCTCCGGCTCGCGGTTGGTCAGCAGGCGGTAGGACAAAACCCGCAGGCGCAAGGTGAGTTGGGTGAACTCATCCAGGGCGCGAATGCTCGGCACGCTGGACAGGGTAATGTCTTCGGTAGCAGCACGGATCTTGCTCATCTGGTTCAGGGCGAACACCCCCAGAAACAGCATCAGTGCACCAATAAACGCGAAGCCGAGGAAGGCCCTCGGAGCGATATTCATATTACGAAGCGACATGCGGGAATCCTGGGGGAGAAGCGCGATCCGTGCGGTCATGAAACGAGATGTGCCTCTCTATCGGTCGTACGACTAAAGTCTAAAGCGGGCTGTGCGTTTTTGTCGCATCTGACGAGGGGTTACGCCGATTCAGGAACCAGATCGGGTAAATGCAGTCACTAAGGCTCGAAAGTGTGGCCCGGCCCTTAAAAATCGGGCCGCGCGCCGGGGATAACCCTGGCTTCCACGGTGAATTTTCTTTATCGTCACCGCCCTTTGAAAAAGCCCGAGAAATCAAAATGTTAGAAGCATCCCTCAGCCAGCTTGAACAGCTTGTCACTGACCTCGTACAACAGAATCAGGACCTGCTGGGCAGCAACGAATCCCTCAAGGCGGAACTGGCCCGCGCCAAGGATGAAAACGACAGCCTGCAATTGAACCTGATGGAACAGGAAGAAAAACACGGCGCTACCGCCGCGCGTATCCAGGCGTTGGTTGAGCGTGTGAGCGCAGGGCCTGTCAGCGCATGAACGAAGGGATAAAGGTCGTTTCGATTCTCGGTGAGGATTACTCGATCAAGGCACCGGCCGGGGAAGACAAAACCCTGATGCACGCCGTGACCATGCTCAAGGCGTCCCTGGCCACCACCAAGAAAAAGTACCCGACCCTGATCGGGGACAAATTATTGGTGCTGGCGGCGCTGAACCTGTGCGCCGAGCAGATCGAATTGCAGCAGGCTCACCAGCAGGAACTCGACCGTTACCAAGAGCAAGTCAGCGCCACGGTCGATGTGATTTCCAAGGCTATCGGACAGCCCTGATTGTGTAGCTAGCCTTTAGAACCACGCGTCCTGCATCCCGAGGCACGTATCATCGCGTGCCTCCAGAAGCGCCAGTTCATGATGGCAGCTTGGTACTTCCCAGGTCAGGAAGTACCGGGCGGCCTGGAGCTTGCCTTTATAGAAGGCCACATCCGCCGCGTTGCCCTTGGCCAAGCCTGCTTCGGCGCGAATCGCCTGTTCCAGCCAGCGCCAGCCAATCACCGTATGCCCGAACACCTTCAAGTACAGCGCCGAGTTCGCCAGGCTGCTGTTGACCTTGCCTTGGGCGAGATCCGTCAGCAGGCCGAGCGTGACGCGTTGCAGGTTGGTTACCAACTGTTCCAGGGGTTCGCGCAGCGCCGTGAGTGACGGGTATTCCTGCGCGCGTGCGCCGGTCTCGGCGATCAACCGAATCAACTGCTTCAAGCCGGCGCCGCCGTTCTGCGCGAGCTTGCGGCCCAGTAAATCCAGGGACTGGATGCCGTGGGTGCCTTCGTGGATCGGGTTCAGGCGGTTGTCGCGGTAGTACTGCTCCACCGGGTATTCGCGGGTGTAGCCATGGCCGCCGAGGATCTGGATCGCCAGTTCGTTGGCCTTGAGGCAGAACTCCGACGGCCAGGATTTGACGATCGGGGTCAGCAGGTCCAGCAGTTCGTGGGCGTGCTTGCGCTCAATGTCGGTGTCCAGGGTGGTGGTGTCGTCGAACAGCCGCGCGGCGTACAGGCCCAGGTCGAAGGCGCCCTCGACATAGGCTTTCTGGGTCAGCAGCATGCGCTTGATGTCGGCGTGCTGGATGATCGACACCGGCGCGGTGCTGGGGTCTTTGCTGTCCGGCAGGCGGCCCTGCGGGCGTTCGCGGGCATAATCCAGCGAATACAGGTAACCGGCGTACCCGAGCATCACCGCGCCCATGCCGACGCCGATGCGTGCCTCGTTCATCATCTGGAACATGCAGCTCAGGCCCTGGTGCGGTTTGCCCACCAGATAGCCGACGCAATTGCCGTTATCGCCGAAGCTCAGCGCCGTGGACGTGGTGCCGCGCCAGCCCATCTTGTGGAACAGCCCGGCCAGCAACACGTCGTTACGCTCGCCCAGGCTGCAATCCTCATTGACCAGGAATTTAGGCACGATAAACAGCGAAATGCCTTTCACCCCGGCCGGCGCGTCCGGCAGCTTGGCCAGCACCATGTGCACGATGTTTTCCGACAGCGGGTGGTCGCCACCGGAGATAAAGATTTTGTTGCCCTTGAGCCGATAGCTGCCGTCAGCCGCAGGCTCTGCGCGTGTACGAATATCCGACAAGGACGACCCGGCGTGCGGCTCGGTGAGGGCCATGGTGCCGAAGAAGCGTCCGTCGATCATCGGCTGCAGGAAGCGCTGTTTCTGCTCTTCGGTGCCAAAACTTTCGATCAAGTTGGCCGCGCCCATGGTCAGGAACGGGTAGGACGTGGAGGCCGCGTTGGCTGACTGGAAGTGCGCGAAACAGGCTTGGGACAGTAGCGTTGGCAGCTGCATGCCACCGGCTTCGAAACTGCGCGCGGCGTTGAGAAAGCCGGCTTCAAGAAAGGCGTCCACGGCCGGTTTCACTTCCGGGATCAGAATCGCCTGACCGTCTTCGTAGCGCGGTTCGTTCTCGTCGTTCTTACGGTTATGCGGCGCGAAGTATTTTTCGGCGATGTTGCGCGCGGTGCTGATGGCCGCGTCGAAGGTTTCGCGATTGTGTTCGGCAAACCGCTCGCGCTGGGTCAGGCCCTCGGCATCGAGGACTTCGTACAGCTCGAAAGCCAGATTGCGGGAACTGAGCAGCGTCTCGGACATGGCGGCTTACCTGTGTGGGAATAGGCCTGAGTCTAAGTGCGCGAATAGAGGCTGGATAGCAAGATTGATTTGGGTGATGCACAGGCAAATGTGAGAGGGGGCTTGCCCCCGATGGCGATGTGTCAGTCACCAAGTGCATTGGCTGATCCACCGCTATCGGGGGCAAGCCCCCTCCCACATTTTTTTTACCGCATTTCGTCAGGCAGTTAGCCGATGGTCATCAGGCTGGCGTTACCGCCCGCCGCAGCCGTGTTAACGCTCAACGCCCTCTCGATCACCAAGCGCTCCAGCGCAATCGCCGTCTCGCCTTGCGACAAGCCATGCACCCCGACAATCGCCCCACTACGCTGTGCCACTTGCTGGCACACCGCACGCAATTGATCGGAATCACCGTGATGCAAGACCGCGTCGAACACTACGTCGTCCTTGGTCCAATCAGCCACGCGCTTGATCTTCGCCTGAATTTCCTTCGGCAGGCGTGGGAACAAGGCTTTGGTCAGGTCGGTTTCCGGCCATACCGCCGAGCCACCCACCGCCAATACCGCGGCCAACTGAGTCAGCAGGTCACCTTCCACCTCGGCCAGGCACAGCACGTGCTCGCGCGGCAGGATCGCGTAGCTGTTGCGCTCACCGGTCGGGCCAGCCAGCTGACGGGTAATCCCGCTTTGCGATTGCCCGGCGAACTGGCTGCACAGCGCGCTCAGCTCGCTGAACTTATGGCTGTCGGCCCAGGTTTTCAGGGCGGTCAGCGCTTGGCTCATGGCGTCGCGCAGACGGACATCCGGCGCCGCCAGCTTGTCGCCACGTACGAAGGATTGTTCGATTGCATCGGTAGGACGCGTCGACAGCAGGCGGTACAGGTACAGCGGGCCACCGGCTTTCGGGCCGGTGCCCGACAGGCCTTCGCCGCCGAACGGTTGCACGCCGACCACGGCACCCACGATGTTGCGGTTGACGTAGACGTTGCCGGCATTGACGTTGTCGATCACCTTGGCGATGGTCTCGTCGATGCGGGTGTGCACGCCCAGGGTCAGGCCGTAGCCGGAGGCATTGATCTGGCCGATCAACTGGTCGATTTCCTTGCGCTTGTAGCGCACCACGTGCAGCACCGGGCCGAAGATCTCGCGTTGCAGCTCGTCAAAGCTTTCCAGCTCGATCAGGGTGGGCGTCACGAAGGTGCCGCGCTTGATCTCTTCGCCGTCGGCAATCGCTACCTGGTACACATTTCGGCCTTTGTCGCGCATGGCCTGGATGTGTTTCTCGATGCCAGCCTTGGCTTCGGCGTCAATCACCGGGCCGATGTCCACGGACAGGCGCTCCGGGTTGCCAAGACGGCATTCCGCCATGGCGCCCTTGAGCATTTCGATGACACGGTCTGCCGAATCTTCCTGCAAGCACAGTACGCGCAGGGCCGAGCAGCGTTGGCCGGCACTGTCGAAGGCCGACGATACAACGTCGATCACCACTTGCTCGGTCAACGCCGAGGAGTCGACGATCATCGCGTTCTGGCCACCGGTTTCGGCGATCAGCGGGATCGGACGGCCCTGGGCATCCAGGCGACCGGCCACGTTGCGTTGCAGCAGGCGCGCGACTTCAGTGGAGCCGGTGAACATCACACCTTTGACGCGATCATCGCCGACCAGGCGTGCGCCGACGCTTTCGCCCTGGCCCGGCAGCAGTTGCAGCACGCCTTCAGGAATACCGGCTTCGAGCAGGATGCGCACCGCCTGCGCGGCCACCAGCGGGGTTTGCTCCGCAGGCTTGGCCAATACCGGGTTGCCGGCAGCTAGTGCGGCGGCAACCTGGCCGCTGAAAATCGCCAGCGGGAAGTTCCACGGGCTGATGCAGACCACCGGGCCCAGTGGGCGGTGGGCATCGTTGGTGAAATCGTTGCGCGCCTGTACGGCGTAGTAGCGCAGGAAATCCACGGCTTCGCGCACTTCGGCGATGGCGTTGGCAAAGGTCTTGCCGGCTTCGCGGGCCAGCAGGCCCATCAGCGGCTGGATCTCGCCTTCCATCAGGTCGGCGGCACGTTCCAGGATCGCGGCGCGCTCGGCGGGCGGGGTGGCCTGCCAGATCGGGCCGGCGTTGATGGCGCACTGGATGGCGTTGTCCACGTCTTCGACGGTGGCTTCTTGTACGTGGCCGACCACGTCACGCAGGTCGGACGGGTTCAGCACCGGTGCAGCAGGCTGCTCGCTGGAGGCGCAACCGAGCATCGGCGCGGCTTTCCAGTCGTTATGCGCGGTGGCCAGCAGCGCGCAGGACAGTGATGCCAGGCGGTGTTCGTTGGCCAGGTCGATACCGGCCGAGTTGGCGCGGTCGCTGCCATACAGGTCGCGCGGCAGCGGGATACGCGGGTGCGGCAGGCCGAAGCCGCCTTCCAGCGTCGCCATCTGCTCGATCTGCGCCACCGGATCGGCCACCAGCTCCTGAATCGAAATCGACTGGTCGGCAATGCGGTTGACGAACGAGGTGTTGGCGCCGTTTTCCAGCAGGCGACGTACCAGATACGCCAACAGGGTTTCGTGAGTACCGACCGGTGCGTACACGCGGCATGGACGGTTCAACTTGCCATCGGAGACTTTGCCTACAACCTGCTCGTACAGCGGCTCGCCCATGCCGTGCAGGCATTGGAACTCGTACTGGCCGGGGTAATAGTTCTGACCGGCGATATGGTAGATAGCCGACAAGGTATGGGCGTTATGCGTGGCGAACTGCGGGTAGATGGCTTCCGGCACCGACAGCAGTTTGCGCGCGCAGGCAATGTAGGAAACGTCGGTGTACACCTTGCGGGTGTACACCGGGTAGCCTTCCAGGCCTTCGACCTGGGCACGCTTGATTTCGCTGTCCCAGTACGCGCCTTTTACCAGGCGGATCATCAGGCGATGGCGGCTGCGGCGGGCCAGGTCGATGACATAGTCGATCACATACGGGCAACGCTTCTGGTAGGCCTGGATGACAAAACCGATGCCGTTCCAGCCGGTCAGTTGCGGCTCGAAGCACAGGCGTTCGAGCAGGTCCAGGGACAGCTCCAGACGGTCGGCTTCTTCGGCGTCGATGTTCAGGCCGATGTCGTATTGCTTGGCCAGCAGGGTCAGGGACAGCAGGCGCGGGTACAGCTCGTCCATCACCCGTTCGTACTGCGCACGGCTGTAACGCGGGTGCAATGCCGAGAGCTTGATGGAGATGCCCGGACCTTCATAAATCCCACGACCGTGGGAGGCCTTGCCGATGGAGTGAATGGCTTGTTCGTACGAGGCCAGGTACTTCTGGGCGTCGTGCTCGGTCAGTGCGGCTTCACCGAGCATGTCGTAGGAATAGCGGAAACCCTTGGCTTCGAACTTGCTCGCATTGGCCAGGGCTTCGGCGATGGTCTCGCCGGTGACGAACTGCTCGCCCATCAGGCGCATGGCCATGTCGACGCCCTTGCGGATCATCGGCTCGCCGCTCTTGCCGATGATGCGGCTCAGGGACGAGGTCAGGCCCGCCTCGTTATGCGTGGCGACCAGTTTGCCGGTCAGCAGCAGGCCCCAGGTGGCGGCGTTGACGAACAGCGACGGGCTGTTGCCCAGGTGCGGGTGCCAGTTGCCGGTGCTGATCTTGTCGCGGATCAAGGCGTCGCGGGTGCCCTTGTCCGGGATGCGCAGCAACGCTTCGGCGAGGCACATCAGCGCTACGCCTTCCTGGGACGACAGGGAAAATTCCTGCAAGAGACCCTGAACGATCCCGGCACGGCCGCCGGCACTTTTCTGATTGCGCAGTTTCTCGGCAATCGAAGCGGCGAGCTTGTTGGTGGCTTCGGCCATCGCAGCGGGAAGGCGGGCCTGCTCGATCAGCATCGGCACCACTTCCGGCTCCGGGCGGCGGTAAGCGGCGGTGATCGAGGCGCGCAGGACCGATTGCGGCAGGATGCTCTCGGCGAACTCCAGGAAGCACTGGTGGGCGTGGTCGGCCTGGACCTCGCCAGCCTCTTCGGCGTCCTTGCTGCTCAAGCCATTGAGCTCGGTCAGGGTTGCACCACCCTCGAGTTTTTCCAGGTAATTGAAAATCGCCTGCTTGATCAGCCAGTGCGGCGTGCGATCAATCGAGGTCGCGGCCGCTTTCAGGCGTTCGCGGGTCGGGTCGTCAAGTTTGACCCCAAGGGTGGTCGTAGCCATTTTCTTATCCTCATGGGTGCCACTACCGAGTGGCATCAGCTGGCGCCAAGATTAGCTGCGCCCATGAAGAGGTGCAACCGGGTGCAACCCATTTTGTGCATGAAATTTTCGAAGGCGATCAGGAAAAAAATAGGTCCTCGACGGATTCCGCTTCGCCTTGGTGCGTTTGCTTCTGAGATCGGCTGCCGTTGCTCCGAAAAGGAGCAAAGAAACCGGTGTTTGTGCTCAATACACAGTTAGGTGCAACTTATTCTCAAGAAACTGGTTGCACCTTATTTGCTTTGTTGAATAGCATTCGCGCCCAAGGTGCAACCGGCTTAAACATCTGGTTCATCGGCTGGCGGCTTTCCTGGGGAAACGCCAGTCATAAATGCGCGGCACGCAGTTACGTTTACCTACTTTCAGTGGGTGGCCGTCTGACAGACCGCTGCTACATAAAAACAAAGCCAGGGCGTCACTCTTATGAGCGTTACCAATCCCACCCTGATCACATTTGTGATCTACATCGCAGCAATGGTACTGATCGGCTTCATGGCCTATCGCTCCACCAACAACCTTTCCGATTACATCCTTGGCGGTCGCAGCCTCGGCAGCGTGGTCACGGCCCTGTCCGCCGGCGCCTCCGATATGAGCGGCTGGTTGTTGATGGGCTTGCCCGGCGCGATCTACATGTCCGGCCTGTCGGAAAGCTGGATCGCGATCGGCCTGATCGTCGGTGCCTACCTCAACTGGCTGTTCGTGGCCGGCCGCCTGCGGGTGCAGACCGAACATAACGGCGACGCCCTGACCCTGCCCGACTACTTCTCCAGCCGCTTCGAAGATAAAAGCGGCCTGCTGCGGATCATTTCTGCGGTGGTGATCCTGGTGTTCTTCACCATCTACTGCGCCTCCGGCATCGTCGCCGGTGCCCGCCTGTTCGAAAGCACCTTCGGCATGTCCTACGAGACGGCGCTGTGGGCCGGTGCTGCGGCGACGATTGCCTACACCTTCGTCGGTGGTTTCCTGGCAGTCAGCTGGACCGACACCGTACAAGCCACGCTGATGATCTTCGCGCTGATCCTCACGCCGATCATCGTGCTGCTGGCCACCGGTGGCATCGACACCACGTTCCTGGCAATCGAAGCCAAGAACCCTGACAACTTCAACATGCTCAAGAACACCACCTTCATCGGCATCATCTCGCTGATGGGCTGGGGCCTGGGTTACTTCGGCCAACCGCATATCCTCGCGCGCTTCATGGCGGCGGATTCGGTTAAGTCGATTGCCAGTGCGCGCCGCATCTCCATGACCTGGATGATCCTGTGCCTGGCCGGCACCGTGGCCGTGGGCTTCTTCGGCATCGCCTACTTCTCGGCGCATCCTGAGGTGGCAGGGCCAGTCAACGAGAACCACGAACGTGTGTTCATCGAGCTGGCCAAACTGCTGTTCAACCCATGGATCGCGGGCGTGCTGCTGTCGGCGATCCTGGCGGCAGTGATGAGCACCCTGAGCTGCCAACTGCTGGTGTGCTCCAGCGCCCTGACCGAAGACTTCTACAAGACCTTCCTGCGCAAGAACGCCTCACAGGTTGAGCTGGTGTGGGTCGGCCGCCTGATGGTGCTGGTGGTTGCCCTGATCGCCATCGCCATGGCCGCCAACCCGGAAAACCGCGTACTCGGCCTGGTCAGCTACGCCTGGGCCGGTTTCGGTGCTGCGTTTGGCCCCGTGGTACTGATCTCGGTGATCTGGAAAGGCATGACCCGCGACGGCGCACTGGCCGGGATCCTGGTCGGCGCGATCACCGTGATCGTGTGGAAACACTTCGAATTGCTGGGCTTGTACGAGATCATCCCAGGCTTCATTTTCGCCAGCCTGGCGATCTACTTCGTCAGCAAAATGGGCGCACCGACTGCCGGTATGGTCGAGCGCTTTGATGCTGCGGAAAAAGACTACAACCTCAACAAGTAATTCGTCGGGTGCTGGGCGCCCGGTAAGTTAACAAAGAAGGCCCGCGTCCTACGGATGGCGGGTCTTTTTTTGCCTGCGTTTTACGACGCTCCGAAGAAGATTCCGACGTTCGCGTGTAGGGTTTTACTGAATTTCCTCGGGCCTGCTCAGCTGGGGCGGCGGTGGTGCAGAATCGGTCGCCCATTCCTCGCAGAGAAACACCGGATGTTCGCCCCTGCCAATCAGACCGCATTTACCCTGACCCTGGACGGGGTTGCCAGTGACCTCGAGGTCTATAGCTTCGAGGGTAGGGAAGCGCTCAGCACTCCCTATCGCTTTGACCTTGAGCTGGTCAGCGAGCAGCCCGATCTGGACCTTGAGAGCCTGCTGCACCGCCAGGCGTATCTCGGGTTCGATGAGCAGGGTCACGGTGTGCACGGCCTGGTTTATCGGGTGGCGCAGGGCGATTCCGGGCGGCGTCTCACGCGCTATCAGCTGAGCCTGGTGCCGCAGTTGGCCTACCTGAAGCACAGTAGCCATCAACGTATCTTCCAGCAGAAGACAGTGCCGCAAATGGTGGCGCAGGTGCTGGTGGGGCAAGGCATCCAGAGCGATCAATTCGAATTCCGCCTGAGCGGTACCTACCCCGAGCGCGAGTATTGCGTGCAGTTTGGTGAAACCGACCTGGCGTTCGTTCAGCGCCTGTGTGCCGAGCTGGGCATTCACTATCACTTCCAGCATTCAGCCGAAAAGCACCTGCTGGTGTTTGGCGATGACCAGACTGTGTTCACCCAGGCGCAGCGGCCAACCCCCTATATGCCTGGGTCCGGAATGGTCGCGCAGACCCCGGCGATCAAGCGGTTCGCCGTGCAGCTGGAAACGCGCACCACGACGGTGAGCCTGCGCGATTACGATTTGCGTAAACCGCGCCTTGAATTGGAAAGCGCGGTGACCGGTGAGCAGCTTCCCAAGCTCGAGCAGCAGTGCTATCCCGGCCATTTCAGCGACCGGCCCCATGGCAAGTACCTCGCACAACGGGGGCTGGAGCGCCATCGCAGTGACTATCGGCTGGCGCAGGGCGGCGGTGATGAGCCGGCGTTGGTCAGTGGCCGGTTCCTCGATCTGAGCGGGCATTCTCGTGAGGACTGGAATGCGTTGTGGCTGGTGACGAAGGTTACCCACGAGGGGAAACAACCACAGGTGCTGGAGGAGGCCGTTACCGAGGTCAAGGGCGGGGATTTTCGTCAGGGTTATCGCAACGAATTTACTGCTGCACCATGGGACGTGGTCTTTCGTCCGTCGTTGCCTGAACAGCCACGCCCAAGTATTTCCGGCTACCAGAACGCCGTGGTCACCGGGCCCGCCGACAGTGAAATTCACTGCGACGAATATGGTCGGGTGAAGGTGCAAATGGCCTGGGACCGCGAGGGTAAACACACCGATCATTCCAGTTGCTGGTTGCGCGTCGCCAGTGGTTGGGCCCATGACCGTTATGGCGCGGTGCTGATCCCCAGGGTCGGCATGGAAGTGCTGGTGGGCTTCGTCAACGGCGACCTGGACATGCCGCTGGTGCTGGGCTGCCTGCCCAACGCCGCCACAGCCGTGCCTCTCGACCTGCCGACGGACAAGAGCCGGAGCATCTTCCGCAGCCAGAGCACACCCGGCGGTGGCGGCTACAGCGAGCTGCGCATCGAGGACCGCAAGGGCGCCGAAGAAATCTACCTGCGTGCCCAGCGGGACTGGACCCAGCATGTGTTGCACGACCAGCAAGTGCAGGTCGATAACCAGCGGCGGGTGAGGGTGGGCGGTGAGTCGTACCACGAGTTGCAGGGCGAGGAACAGCGCATCACCCACGGCAACCGCCTGACCGAGTTGAAGCAGGATGATCACTTGATGGTCGGCGGCTCGCAGCAGATGCGGGCTGGCAGGACCATCCAGATTGGCGCCGGGCAGAGCATCGTCATCGATGCCGGGGCCAGCGTGACGATTCAGGCGGGTGGGCAGTCGATCACGATTTCCGCCGGCGGGATTTTCAGCAGCGTGCCGATCCAGCTTGGCGGTGGGCCGTCGTCGGCGGCGGCGCCATTGCTGCCCGGCGTGAAGGAAAAACTACTGGCGGTGATTGCCGCGCCGCTCAGCCGTGTGCAGGTGGCCAGCCTGAAGCGCAGCGCACCGTTTTGTGAGGAGTGCGAGCGCTGCAAGAATGGGCAGTGCGATATCACCGGCCAATCCAGCCCTGAAAGGAGGTTACTGTGATGGATGCCCCCCTGACCCCAGGCGTCTGGCTCGCAGAATACCCTTTGCTGGCGAATGAACAGCTCTTTGCAGTGCTGAGCAGTGCCAGCGACGCCAAGCCGCTGGCTGCGTGGCAAGCAATGGCAGCCGGGAAACCGCCGCGCTCAATCTGGGCGGGCACCGCGTATGGCGATTGGGATGAGGTTATGCCCTATGTCGGCATCGTCGAGCCGGACAGTGCTTTCCTCGCGTGGATAGCCACCACGGCAGCCACGGATTGGGGCTGGCTGGCGGTGTCGGCCAGCCCCTTGGAAACGGTGATTGCACACCTGCAAGGCTTGACCAAGGTGTTGCTGCCGGATGGCCAAGAGGTGTTTTTGCGCTTCTGGGATGGCGCTCAGTTTCTGCCGATTGTGCAAAAACTCGATGATGAGGCGGCGATGGTGCTGCCGGTGTTCCAGCGGTATCTGATTAACGGGCAACCACTGACTGTCGCTACGGGCCCCGTCGCTGCCGCCAAGGCCAGCCCCTGGTGGCAAGTGACCGCAGCGTTACTCGAACAGTTGGCCATCCAGTCGCCGCAAACCCTGATCGACAACCTGCTGCAATGGCTCGAAGAACAGCGTCCTGAGCTGTACACGGCCTTTACGCCTGCGACCTTGCAGCACAAGGTCGCCTACTTCGCCCGAGGAGCCGCTATCAGCCATGCAGCTCTGGCCGACTACCTGGCCTTGGAGCACCGCCCGGCATGCGACCCTGCACCTTTGCGCCGGTAAAAGGTAAACTTCGCCTCCTGCGCAGGAGCAACCATGAATTATCGTCACGCCTTTCACGCCGGCAACCACGCCGATGTCTTCAAACACCTGACCTTGACCCGCCTCATCGCTTTGATGTCGCGCAAGGAGCAGCCGTTCGCCTATCTCGACACCCACGCCGGCATTGGTCTGTACGACTTGCAAGGCGACCAGGCCAACCGCACCGGTGAATACCTGGAAGGCATCGCCCGCCTGTGGGGCGAAAAAGACCTGCCGCCGCTGACCGCTGACTACATGCGCGTGCTGCATGAGATGAACCCGGATGGCCAACTGCGTTATTACCCTGGCTCGCCTGAACTGGCGCGCCGTCTCACGCGCCCGCAGGATCGTGTGTTGCTCAATGAAAAGCACCCGGAAGACGGTGTGCTGCTCAAGGACAATATGAAGGGTGATCGCCGGGTCAAAGTGCATTTGGGCGAAGGCTGGCATGTGCCGCGCGCCTTGCTGCCGGTGCCGGAGAAACGCGCGCTGATGCTGATCGACCCGCCGTTCGAAAAACTCGATGAGATGCAGCGCTGTGCAGCGTCCCTGAAAGAGGCGGTCAGCCGTATGCGCCAGACCGTTGCGGCCATCTGGTACCCGGTGAAGGACCAGCGCATGCTGCGCCGTTTCTATCAGGACCTGACCGGCACTGGGGCGCCGAAATTGCTGCGTGTGGAATTGCTGGTGCATCCGCTGGACACGCCCAACACCCTGACCGGCTCGGGCCTGGCGATCGCCAACCCGCCATGGGGTCTGGAAGAGGAGTTGCGTGAGCTGTTGCCGTGGCTGTCCAAGAAGCTCGGCCAGACCCAGGGTGGCTGGCAGATGGATTGGCTGATCGCTGAGTAGTTGTATCGATTGCTGGATCGCTATCGCGGGCAAGCCGCTCCCACAGTTGATCGCGGTCTAATGTGGGAGCGGGCTTGCCCGCGATGCTTTTGGCGTCAGATCGGGCAGGTCACGCCTGTGCCGCCGATCCCGCAATAGCCCTGCGGGTTCTTCGCCAGGTACTGCTGGTGATACGCCTCGGCGAAGTACACCGTCGGCGCCTCGTCGATTTCCGTGGTGATCTCACCCAGCCCGGCCTTGGTCAATTCGCCCTGGTAGGCCGCGGCGCTGGCTTTGGCCGCTGCCAATTGCTCTGGGGTGGTGGCGTAGATCACCGAGCGGTACTGGCTGCCGATGTCGTTACCCTGGCGCATGCCTTGGGTCGGGTTGTGCAGTTCCCAGAACATCTTCAGCAAGTCTTCGTATTTGACCTTGGCCTGGTCGTACACCACCAGCACCACTTCGCTGTGGCCGGTCAGGCCGGAGCAGACTTCTTCATAGGTCGGGTTCGGCGTGTAGCCGCCGGCGTAGCCGACCACGGTGCTGACCACGCCGTCGCGTTGCCAGAACCTGCGTTCAGCGCCCCAGAAGCAACCGAGGCCGAAGATCGCGAAGCCGACGTCGTCGACAAACGGGCCGAGCAGCGGGTTGCCGTTGACGAAGTGCGTCTGCGGCAGGTTCATCGGGGTTTCACGGCCAGGCAACGCTTGTTCTTGAGTAGGCAGCACGTTTTTGTTCACCAGAATTTCCGAGCGCAAGACCATGATCAGTCCTCTCAGTCAGATTGTGTTGGGTAAGCATTCAGACCGCCAGTGTGCCCGAGTGTTACGACGCTGTCAGGCGATTGGCCCGCGCGGGTAGCGTTTGAGCTTATCAAGCAGCTCTGCCCCGGGGATCGGCCGGTCGAACAGGTAGCCCTGGCCCACGTCGCAACGGTGCCGGCGCAGGAACGCCAGTTGCTCGGAGGTCTCGATGCCTTCGGCCACCACCTTGAGCTTGAGGTTGTGGGCCATGGCGATCACCGCCGAGGTGATTTCCATGTCGTCCTGGTTGTCCGGGATTTCGTGGATAAAGCTGCGATCGATCTTGATGATGTCGATCGGGAATTTTTTCAGGTAACTGAGCGACGAGTAACCCGTGCCGAAGTCGTCCATGGCCAGGGTCAGGCCAAAGCTCTTGAGCTGGTCGAGCTGCAGGCGCGTGTCTTCGGTGGCTTCCAGCAGCAAGCCTTCGGTCAACTCCAGCTCCAGCAGGTTGGCCGGCAGCTGTTCTTCCTTGAGGATGGTGGCAATCGAGGCCACCAGGTCCGGGTCGGAAAACTGCTTGGGCGACAGGTTGATCGCCACCTGCAAGTTGCCCATGCCGGCCGCGCTCAGCTGCTTGCTCATGCGGCAGGCCTGGCGCGCGATCCACTTGCCGATGGGGATGATCAGCCCGGTCTCTTCGGCCACGCTGATGAATTGGTCGGGGCGGATCATGCCCTTTTCCGGGTGGTTCCAGCGCAACAGCGCTTCCATGCCGAGCAGGCGGCCGCTGCGCAGGCACAGTTTGGGCTGGTAGAACACGTCCAGCTCATTCTGGGTCAGGGCGCGGCGCAGGTTGTTTTCCACAAACAGCTTGTAACTGGCCTCGGCGTTAAGCGCTTCGGTAAATACCTGTACCTGGTGTTTGCCGTTGGCCTTGGCCTTGTGCAGCGCCAGGCCGGCGTTACGCATCAGGGTCTGTGGGTCGCGGCCGTGCAGCGGCGCGCAGGCCAGGCCCACCGAGCCGGTGACGCTGATCAGCTGGTTGTCGACAAACATCGGCTTGTCGAGGGTCGCGAGCAACTGGCTGGCAACCAGTTGGCCACTCTCCAGGTCGGTGTCATCGAGCAGCACCGCAAATTCGTTACTGGCAAACCGCGCCAGGCTGCCGCTGGCACTCAGGCTATTGCGCAGGCGCCGGGCCAGGCTGATCAGCAGCTTGTCGCCAGTCTGGTGGCCAAGGCTGTCGTTGATCCGCTTGAAGTTGTCGATGTCCACCAGCAGCAGGCTGATCGGGCTGTCGCTGTCGCGGGCAAAGCGCTCGTCGAGGTTGCGGATGAACGCCGGGCGGTTGCCCAGGTTGGTCAGGTTGTCGGTGTAGGCCAGGCGCTCGATGCGTTGCTGCGCGAGCTTGTTCTGGGTGATGTCTTCGTAGATGCCGATGTAGTGGGTCAGCTCGCGGTTGTCGCCATACACCTTGGAAATCGACAGCTGGCCCCAGTAGGGTTCCAGGTTTTTGCGCCGGCTCTTGAATTCGCCCTGCCAGCTGTTGCTCTTGGCCAGGCTCGACGGTGCGTCGAAGAGTAATTCGCTGAGGTTCTCCAGCGCCGGCAGCTGCGCCAGGCGGTGGCCGTGGACTTCTTCGGCGCTGTACTGGGTGATCGCGGTGAAGCTTGGGTTGACGTACTCGACCACGCCGTCGCAGTTGACCAGCAGAAACGCGTTGGCACTTTGCTCCACTGCGCGCTGGAACAGGTGCAGGGCGCTGGTGGCGGTACGGCGGTTGTGGTTGTTGATGACCTGCGCGAACTGGTCGGCCAGCTCACCGGCGAAGGCAATCTCATCGGCCAGCCAGGCACGCGGGCTGCCGCTCTGTTCCAGGCACAGTACGCCGACCACCTGGCCGTCGACGCGAATACTGGCGTCGAGCATGGCGTGGATGTCTTTGTCGCGCAGGTGCTCGGCCATTTCCCGCGTACGCGGATCGCGCAGGGCGTTGGTGGCGTCAATCGCGCGGCTGGTCTGCAGGGCTTCCAGGTAATCCGGGAAGCCACTGGCATCAATGGCCTCGGGCAGGTGGTGCTGCTGGTCGACGTGGTGATACGCCGAGATCGGCACCAGGCGCTGGCCTTCAAGGTTCCAGATGCTCGCGCAGTCGATCTGGTAGATATCGCAGGCGCTGCGGGTGATCAGCTCGGCGGCCTCCTGCAGCGAATTGGGGGTGGTGTAACGCTGGCGGGCCAACAGCAGGATCAGTTCCTGTTGGGCGCGCACCCGTTCCAGGTGTTGCAGCTGTTCCAGCTGCGCGCGTTGGTTGAGTTCCAGGGCAATCTGCAGGCGGCTGTTCTGGCTCTCCAGGTCGGCCGTGGGGGCGAGGAAGGACTCTTCGCTGAACAGGCCGTCGACCACCATCAGGTAGCCGCGCAGCAGGTGGCGATTGTGTTGTTTGTAGGCTTCGCCCGTTTCCAGCACGCTCAGGGGGCCGTCATTGGTGTGCAGGGTGTAGCGCACCTGGTAGTGAGGGCTCTGGGTCAGTTGCTGCTGGATGGTGTCGTGCAGTTGATAGCGCGCCTGGGGCTCCATCAGGCTGGCATAGGGTGTGCCGAGCAGGGCACACAGCTCGACCGCCGGCAGGCCGAATTGGCGCTCGCAATTGGGGTCGAGGTACAGCAGGGCCCAGCTTGCCTCATTAAGCCGCTCGAAACGCAGCATACCGAGGCGCGAAGGCACCGGTAACTGCGTCACTACCTCGGCCGCCATTCGGGCGACATCGGGTTGGCTTTTCATGGGGGAGACTCACTTGAAATAACGCGCACGGCGCCGGGCTCACGCCCTCTTTTCTGTTGCCTGCGGCAAGGTTGCATCATGCGGCGCGGGCTGACAAGAGAGGATGAAGGCTAAGTGCTATAAGGGTGTTATCGGCCGCGCGAGGGGTTTCTTCAATCAACATGACGGAAGGTGTACAAACCTGTTTCGTTTGTGCGGTTTCAGCCTTTGGCGCGGACAAAAAAAGCCCCGCCAAGTGGCGGGGTTGAGGTACGAGCGTGGCGCTCGGAAATCGGTGTATCCAGGCCTTCCGCGCGAGCAGAAGGCCTGTTGAGGCTTACAGCAGGATGGTGCGGATGTCGTTGAGCAGTTGGCTCAGGCGCTGCGTGAAGCGGGCAGCAGCGGCGCCGTTGATCACGCGGTGATCGTACGACAGCGACAGTGGCAACATCAGCTTCGGCTGGAACGCTTTACCGTCCCACACTGGCTGGATAGTGGCCTTGGATACACCCAGGATCGCCACTTCCGGCGCGTTGACGATTGGCGTGAAGCCAGTGCCGCCAATGTGGCCGAGGCTGGAAATGGTGAAGCAAGCGCCCTGCATATCGTCTGCGGTGAGCTTCTTGTCGCGGGCCTTGGCAGCCAGCGCAGCCGCTTCGGCAGCCAGTTGCAGCAGGCTCTTCTGGTCGACGTTCTTGATGACCGGTACCAGCAGGCCATCCGGAGTGTCGACGGCGAAGCCTATGTGCACGTACTTCTTGCGAATGATCGCCTTGCCGCTTGGCGCCAGCGAACTGTTGAAGTCCGGCAGCTCCTTGAGCAGGTGCGCGCAAGCCTTGAGCAGCAGTGGCAGCACGGTCAGTTTCACGCCAGCCTTCTCGGCCACGGCTTTCTGCGCAACGCGGAAAGCTTCCAGGTCGGTGATGTCGGCCTGGTCGAACTGAGTCACGTGCGGGATGTTCAGCCAGCTACGGTGCAGGCTCGACGCGCCGATTTGCATCAGGCGGGTCATCGGCACTTCTTCGGTTTCGCCGAAGCGGCTGAAGTCCACGACCGGGATCGGCGGAATGCCCGAACCACCGGTGGCCGCGCCGGCAGCCGGCGCTTCCTTGGCCTTCTGCATCATGGATTTGACGTAAACCTGCACGTCTTCCTTCAGCACGCGACCGTGTGGGCCGGTGGCCGACACAGCGTTCAGCTCAACGCCGAACTCACGGGCCAGCTGACGCACGGCTGGGCCGGCGTGAAC
>NZ_JBAWDE010000244.1:0-2123 GCF_049590575.1 Pseudomonas sp. | reverse complement strand
GATCTGCAGCACCCGCTCCACTGGCAGGAAATCCACCCCCAGGTCCAGGCTCGAGGTACACACCACCGCCTTGAGCTGGCCGTCCTTCAGCGCCCGCTCTACCCAGTCGCGGGTTTCCCGGGACAGCGAGCCGTGGTGCAGGGCAATCAAGCCAGCCCAATCCGGGCGGGCCTCCAGGATCGCCTGGTACCAGATCTCCGACTGCGCCCGCGTATTGGTAAACACCAGGCAGCTGCTGCTCGACGCCACCTCCGCCACCACCTGCGGCAACATTTTCAAACCGATATGCCCGGCCCAGGGAAAGCGCTCGGCGACAGGCGGCAGCAGGGTGTCGACTTTCAGCGCCTTAGCCGTCTGCCCCTGCACATTGATCCCGCCGCCCTGTGGGATCAGAACCTCCAACGCGTGAGACTGGTTACCCAGGGTTGCCGAAATGCCCCACACCATCAACTCCGGATGCCAGCGGCGCAGGCGCGCCAACGCCAGTTGCAACTGCACGCCGCGCTTATTGCCGATCAGCTCATGCCATTCGTCCACCACCACCATGCGCAAGTGCGCCAGGCTCACCTCGCTGTCGGCGCGCGCGAGCATCAGGGTCAGGCTTTCCGGGGTGGTGACCAACGCGGTGGGCTGGCGACGGGTCTGGCGGGCGCGCTCGCTGCTGCTGGTGTCGCCGGTACGCAGCCCGACACTCCAGGGAATCTGCAGGGCTTCAAGCGGGGCTTCGAGGGCGCGGGCGGTGTCGGCGGCCAATGCGCGCATCGGCGTGATCCACAGCACCGTCAACGGTTCAGCCGGTGCTTTGCGTTTGCCGGTGGCGGGCGGGCGGCTGATGGCGAAGCGATTCAGGGCGGCAAACCACAGGGCGTAGGTTTTACCGGCCCCGGTGCTGGCGTGCAGCAGGCCCGACTGGCCTGCCTTCACCGCCGCCCACACGTCTTTCTGGAAGGCGAACGGCTTCCAGCCCTTGGTGGCAAACCATTGTTTAGCGAAGTCGAGGGGTTTTGCCATGCGGCAGCGAACGCTCTGGAGGGTCTATTTCACAGACCCTCCAGGCGTCGCAAAGGTTTACTTCAAGTTGCCACTGAGGAACTGTTGCAGACGTTCACTCTTGGGGTTGCCCAACACATCGTCCGGCGTACCTTGCTCTTCCACCAGGCCCTTGTGCAGGAACAGCACCTGGCTCGAGACCTTGCGCGCAAAGCTCATCTCGTGGGTCACCATGATCATGGTGCGGCCTTCCTCGGCCAACCCCTGGATCACCTTGAGCACTTCACCCACCAGTTCCGGGTCGAGGGCCGAGGTGGGTTCATCGAACAGCATCACCTCCGGCTCCATGGCCAGGGCGCGGGCGATGGCCACGCGTTGCTGCTGGCCGCCGGACAGGAACGCCGGGTATTGATCGGCCACGCGCGCCGGCAGGCCGACCTTGTCGAGGTAGCGACGGGCGCGGTCATCGGCGTCCTTTTTGCTGCAACCCAGCACCCGGCGCGGGGCCATGGTGATGTTTTCCAGCACGCTCATGTGGCTCCACAGGTTGAAATGCTGGAACACCATTGCCAGCCGGGTGCGCAGGCGTTGCAGCTCGGCGTCGTCGGCCACGCGCATGCCGTGGCGGTCGCTGACCATGCGGATTTGCTTGCCATCCAGGGTCATGGCGCCGTCGTTGGGGGTCTCAAGGAAGTTGATGCAGCGCAAAAAGGTGCTTTTGCCTGAGCCGCTGGCGCCGATCAGGCTGATCACGTCACCGGTCCTGGCCTTGAGCGAGACACCTTTGAGCACTTCATTGTCGCCATAGCTTTTATGCAGGCCTTCAACGGTCAATTTGTACATGGGGCAGGCATCCTCAAGGCGAAAGTAGATAGCCGCTACGGTAGGCCTCTAAGCCTGCGACATGGCCGATGACCATCCCGGCAGTGGCCATGCGGCGTAGCGAACGGGCGTAAAGCAGGCCGGCCTTCTGGCAGTGCACAGGCGTTACGCGGTCAGTAATCGGGTCGATGATTTCGGCGATCAGTTGCCCGGCTTCCAGGTATTCCCCCGGCAGGGCGCTGAACACCAGCAGGCCGCCGACCGGCGTGGCGACCGGCTCGACGCCCGCCAGCGGGGTGGCGGGGTAGGGC
>NZ_JBAWDE010000243.1:0-4153 GCF_049590575.1 Pseudomonas sp. | reverse complement strand
CGCATCGCCGGCAAGCCAGCTCCCACATCGGCCGGCCTTGAACTGAAACGACGCGTATGTCGTTCGACGAAGTCGGCACTCAACTCGATCACCCGGCGGTATTGCAGGTCGACGGTGATCATGTGGTAGCAGTTGTCCAGCAGGATCTTGGTCACCGGTCCGCCGAGGTGGCGTTCCACGTAATCGGCATTCCAGCGGCTGGTGATGTCGTCCTCGATGGAGTGCAACACCAGCGCCGGCACCTTGACCTCGGGCATGCGTTTCTTGACCACGGCGTTCATCCGGTGCAACTCGCGCACGGTGATGCCCTCCATGGTCAGCAACCCCGCCTCGCTGCTCTCGCCTTCCTTCATTTGCCGTTCGACGATGGCCCGCAGGCGCTCGTTCTTGATGCCGTAGGGCGGTTTCTCTTCGAAGCTGCAAATGTGCACACCGAACGGAATCCTCATCAGCAACGGCGTGAGAAACGCCAGTTTGTTGATGCTCCAGCCGTCGTACTTCAAGGTCGTGGAATACATCAGCAGCCCGGTGACTTGCCCTGGGTGCTCGGCGGCCACGTACATCGACATCACCGCGCCCATGGACAAGCCGCCGACAAATACCTGCGCATGCCGCTGGCGGATTTGCACGAAGGTTTTGCGCACGCCTTCGTACCAGTCGCGCCAGCCGGTGGCCTGCAGGTCGCTGTTATCCCCGCAGTGCCCGGCCAGGGTCGGCACGTACACCGTGCAATTGCCCGTCTTGGCCAGGCCCTTGGCGACCTGGCGCAATTCCGTCGGGGTGCCGGTCAGGCCATGGATCAACAGGATCCCGACCGGACCTTCACCGAGAACGAAGCCGGCAGTACCTTCACCGAGGTCGATCTCATGCGCGTTCACCGCTTGGTCGCCCGTACCAGCAGTTGCTCGAGCAGCTTCAAGCCCAGTTCGATTTCCGGGTAGCTGATTTCCAGGGATGGCGCCAGGGTGATCACGTTCTTGTAGTAACCGCCCACGTCGAGGATCAGCCCGAGTTTCTGGCCGTCTACGATCATGTCGCCTTTCATGCCTTCTTCGACCATGTAATCCAGGGTCGCCTTGTCCGGCGTGAAGCCATCCGGGCCGCAGATCTCGCAGCGCAGGGCCAGGCCCAGGCCGTCGACGTCGCCGATGATCGGGAAGCGTTTCTGCAGGTCTTGCAGGCCTTCAAGGAAGTATTTGCCCTTGGCCATGACCATCGCGCCGTAGTCGACTTCGTTAGTCATCTTGAACATTTCCAGGCCTACCGCCGTACCCAATGGGTTGGAGGCGAAGGTCGAGTGGGTCGAACCTGGCGGGAAGATTTTCGGGTTGATCAACTCTTCACGGGCCCAGATGCCGCCCAGCGGGTTCAAGCCGTTGGTCAGCGCCTTGCCGAACACGATCACGTCCGGTTGCACATCGAAGTGCTCGATCGACCAGAGTTTGCCGGTGCGGTAGAAGCCCATCTGGATTTCGTCGGAGACCATCAGGATGCCGTGCTGGTCGAGCACGTGCTTGAGCTCGCGGTAGAAGTTCATCGGCGGGATCACGTAGCCGCCGGTGCCCTGGATCGGCTCGACGTAGAAGGCTGCGTATTCGCTCTGGCCGACTTTCGGGTCCCACACGCCGTTGTATTCGGTCTCGAACAGCCGCGCGAATTGCTGCACGCAGTGGCTGCCGTACTCTTCCTTGGTCATGCCTTTAGGGCCGCGGAAGTGGTATGGGAACGGGATGAACTGCGCACGCTCGCCGAAGTGGCCGTAGCGGCGACGGTAGCGGTAGCTGGAAGTAATCGACGAGGCGCCGAGGGTGCGCCCGTGGTAGCCGCCTTCGAAGGCGAACATCAGGCTCTTGCCGTTGGTGGCGTTACGCACGACTTTCAGCGAGTCCTCGATGGACTGCGAACCACCGACGTTAAAGTGCACGCGCCCGTCGAGGCCGAATTTTTTCTTGGCGTCGACCGCGATCATTTCCGACAGCTCGATCTTGCCCTTGTGCAGGTACTGGCTGGCGATTTGCGGCAGGGTGTCGATCTGCTGTTTCAGCGCGTTATTCAAGCGCGGGTTGGCGTAACCGAAGTTGACCGCCGAGTACCACATTTGCAGGTCGAGGTAGGCCTGGTTTTCGGTGTCCCAGACGTAGGAGCCTTCGCAACGGCTGAAAATACGCGGCGGCTCGATGTAGTGAACGGTGTCGCCGTAGGAGCAATATTTGGCTTCTTTATCCAGAAGGATCTGGTCTTCGGCGGTAGCAATGCGGATATCAGACATGATGGAAGAGTTCCTGAGTGTCGGCAGCAAAAGAGGTAGCGTTGGCGGCGATGCCTTGCGGCAACAGCGCGAGCAATGCAGGCACTTCGGCAAAGGTGTCGAAGCGCGCGTGTGGGATGTGGTTGGCCACGCAGTACTCGGCGAGGCTGCCCTTGGCGAACACGAAGTCGGCGGTGGACGCCACGCACATGTCGGACTTGCCGTCGCCGATCACCAGCACGCGTTTGTTGCGTGGGGTGGACTTGCACTTGCAGTTGCCGGACGCGGCACGGCAGGCGTCGCTGGCGTACGGGAAGTCGATGCGCCAGCTGTTCTGGTCGACCTGGCGCAGACGGTTGGCGAGGATCGGCAGCAAGGTCACGTAGTTGCGCGACAGGATCCGCGCAATGCCTTGTTCGATGCCGTCGCTGACCACTTCGATGCTCGCGCCAAGGCCCATGACGTGGTCGACGAAGTCCGGGAAGTCCGGGTCGATCTCGACGCTGTCGAAGTACGCCAGCAATTCAGCCGGGGTCGCCTTGATCAGCGCCAGTTGGCGGCTCAGGCATTCGCGTGAACCGATATGCCCGTCCAGCCATTCCTGTTCGATGGTTTCCCACTCGGGGCCGGCGAAGCGTTGGAGGACGTTGTCGATGACATCGGTGGGCGTAATGGTCCCGTCGAAGTCACACACGATATGCCAGTGGATCATCTGCGTTTACCTTGAGGAGCGCGCTGTGTGCGCTTGCACAAGGGGTAGAGCAGGGACTGTGCCAACTGGCCCACGCCCAGCGGGGCTGGGGCTTTGGCGACAATTGCGGGGAACTTATGTCGCGCGAGCTACAATTTTTGTAGCTTGCTACAAACAAGATGAGTGCTTGCGTGGGGGTGGCGGTTCGCGCGTTCATGCGCGCATGTCCACACAAGGAAACCGCTTCATGCTCAAGCCAACTTCTGCTGCATTCGCCGTTTTGCTGGGGCTATGGGGCTTGTCCAGCACCGCCCTGGCAGGCCCGATCACCGGCGAAGTCGGCGCGGGTATCAGTTACCAACCCCATGACCCGACCGGCAGTCGCTACGAAACGCGCCCGGTGCCCTACTTCGATCTGGATTGGGGCGACGTCAGCTTGAGCACCGATGACGGCCTGACCTGGAGCGCCTTGAACAGCAACGGGTTTACCGCCGGCCCCTACGTCAATTACCTGCAGGGACGGACGTCGAACGGCTCGTTGCAAGGCTTGCGCAATGTATCGGACATGGCCGAGGTCGGCGGTTTTGTCCAGTACGCCCCGGCTGACTTCTGGCGTGTGTACGCGCGGCTGGGCCAGGCCGTGGGCGGTGGGCATTCGCAGAGCGGCGCGCTGGGCAAGGTCGGCGGTGAACTCGGGTACCCGCTGGGCGACGGGATCATCGGCAGCAGCGGCCTCGCGGCGAACTTTGCCGACGCCCGCCAAACGCAAACCTATTTTGGTGTGGACGCCAATGAATCCATGGCTTCCGGTATTCGTCCGTACAACGCCAGCGGGGGGTTTCAGAACATGACGCTGACGCAGAGTTTCGAGTTTCCCCTGGGGCCCAAGTGGTCACTGTTGACCAGCGCCAGCTGGGTGCACCTGGTGGGTTCGGCGGCCAACAGCAGTATCGTCAAAGAGACCGGTGAGGTGAATCAGGGGCAGGTGCAGACGGCGATCAGCTATACGTTTGACTGAGTTAGCGTCGAGTGTGTTGTGCTGCTGGTTGTTGGGTGTGTATCCGTTGCTGCGGTAACGGATATGCACCCGGGGGTGTCAGAAATTTTGTGTTCGGGCATACCATGAGCAAGAGGTGCATGTATGCCAACCAAAAAGAAACCACCGCTGCGTGAACTACCAAAAATCCCGAAAGAGCTGCTCGAGCAGTTTGCTG
>NZ_JBAWDE010000242.1:0-10736 GCF_049590575.1 Pseudomonas sp. | reverse complement strand
CATTTGAATCTATTCACAAATCAAAATGTGGGAGCGGGCTTGCTCGCGAAGGCGCCAGACGGCACACCGCAGGACTCTCAGGCCTCATGAACTCGCAAAGCATCCTTGTCCCGAAAATCTCCACCTTGCCCGTCCACGAACCCCGCGCCCGGGCAATCGTGCGTTGGCTGGTGCGCAAGAACATCATCAAGGAAGAGCTGACCACCTGCGGGCGCACCGGCAACCGCATGGCCTACGCCCTGGCTGACGGCGCCCGCGCCGTGGTGCTGCACCCCGAAGCGCTGCCGTTCAACGAGCCGGTCAATGGTTTGGAGATCATCTACAAGCGCTGCATCTACACCCCGGCCAAGGGTTTTCTCGAAGAAGCCGGCTGCCCGGAATGCCTCAAGGAAGTCGGCGAGGCGCTGTTCGAAAGCCTGGAAGACTGGATGCCCGGCCACACCGACAACTTCACCTGCCCGCTGTGTGGGCATGAAGATGACATCAACGGGTTTCTGTTCCTGCAGGAATGCGGGTTTTCCAACCTGGGATTCATCTTCAACAACTGGGCGGAGGCGGGGTTCAAGCAGAGTTTTATCGACGAATTCGCCGATTGGCTGGACCAGAAGATGAGTTGGGTCAAAGTCGAGCTTTAACCCTTCTATCAGTATTACCAAGTTTGTCGGAGTTTTACATTGAGCCTGACAGGGTGCATGTATATAATGGCGCGCTTCCATTTTCCCGCTCGGGAGCCCCCGCGATGCTGCGTATCAGCCAAGAAGCTCTGACATTCGACGACATTCTCCTAGTGCCCGGTTATTCCGAGGTGCTTCCTAACGAAGTCAGTCTCAAGACCCGCCTAACCCGTGGCATCGAGCTGAATATTCCCCTGGTTTCCGCTGCCATGGACACCGTCACCGAAGCCCGTCTGGCAATTGCCATGGCTCAGGAAGGCGGCATCGGCATCATCCACAAGAACATGACTATCGAGCAGCAAGCTGCCGAAGTACGCAAGGTCAAGCGTTACGAAGCCGGTGTGGTGAAAGATCCGATCACCATCGAAGCCGACGCTACCGTACGCGACCTGTTCGACCTGACCCGCCTGCACAACATCTCCGGCGTTCCGGTACTGCACGATGGCGACCTGGTCGGCATCGTCACTTCCCGTGACGTGCGTTTCGAGAACCGTCTTGAAGTCACCGTCCGCGAAGTGATGACGCCTAAAGAGCGCCTCGTTACTGTCAAGGAAGGCGCCGACAAGAACGATGTGCGCGAACTGCTGCACAAGCACCGCATCGAGCGCGTGCTGATCGTCGACGACAAATTCGCCCTCAAAGGCATGATGACCGTCAACGACATCGAAAAAGCCAAGGCTTACCCGCTGGCCAGCAAGGATGACCAAGGTCGTCTGCGCGTGGGCGCTGCGGTCGGTACCGGCAAAGACACCGGCGACCGTGTTTCGGCCCTGGTGGCTGCCGGTGTTGACGTGGTGGTGGTCGACACCGCCCACGGTCACTCCAAAGGCGTGATCGACCGCGTGCGCTGGGTCAAACAGAACTTCCCTGACGTGCAAGTGATCGGCGGCAACATCGCCACCGGCGCTGCCGCCAAGGCCCTGGCCGAAGCCGGCGCCGACGCGGTCAAGGTCGGTATCGGCCCTGGCTCGATCTGCACCACGCGTATCGTCGCCGGTGTGGGCGTGCCGCAAATCAGCGCCATCGCCAACGTCGCCGCTGCGCTTGAAGGCACTGGCGTGCCGTTGATCGCCGACGGCGGCATCCGTTTCTCCGGTGACCTGTCCAAGGCCATCGTTGCCGGTGCTTCCTGCGTGATGATGGGCTCGATGTTCGCCGGTACTGAAGAAGCGCCAGGCGAGATCGAACTGTTCCAGGGCCGTTCCTACAAGGCTTACCGCGGCATGGGTTCGCTGGGCGCCATGTCCCAGGCGCAAGGCTCTTCCGACCGCTACTTCCAGGACTCCTCGGCAGGCGCCGAGAAGCTCGTTCCGGAAGGCATCGAAGGCCGTGTGCCGTACAAGGGCACCCTCAGCGCCATCATCCATCAACTGATGGGCGGCCTGCGTTCCTCGATGGGCTACACCGGCAGCGCCGACATCGAAGAAATGCGCACCAAGCCAGAGTTTGTACGGATCACCGGCGCCGGCATGGCTGAATCCCATGTCCACGACGTGCAGATCACCAAGGAAGCGCCAAACTACCGCGTAGGTTGAGGCTTCCAGCAAAACGTTAAGTAACCGGGGCTGTTCTTTCAGCCCCGAGTTGTTTCTGATTCATTAGACGAGACTGACTTCATGGCCCTCGACATTCACGCCCACCGCATCCTGATCCTCGACTTCGGTTCCCAGTACACCCAGCTGATTGCCCGCCGCGTGCGTGAAATCGGCGTGTACTGCGAACTGCACCCGTTCGACATGGATGACGAAGCGATCCGCGAATTCGCCCCCAAAGGCGTCATCCTCGCCGGTGGCCCCGAGTCCGTGCACGAAGCCAACAGCCCGCGTTGCCCGCAAGCCGTGTTCGATCTGGGCGTGCCAGTCTTCGGTATCTGCTACGGCATGCAGACCATGGCCGAGCAACTGGGCGGCAAGGTTGAAGGTTCCGAGCTGCGTGAATTCGGTTACGCCCGTGTCGACGTGGTCGGCAAGAGCCGCCTGCTGGACGGCATCGAAGACCACATCGATGCCGACGGCCTGTTCGGCCTCGACGTGTGGATGAGCCACGGTGACAAGGTCACCAAGATGCCGGAAGACTTCCACATCCTGGCCAGCACCCCGAGCTGCCCGATTGCCGGCATGTTCAACGACGAGCGTGGCTACTACGGCGTGCAGTTCCACCCGGAAGTGACCCACACCAAGCAGGGCGGTCGCATCCTGTCGCGCTTCATCCTCGACATCTGCCAGTGCGAAGCGCTGTGGACCCCGTCGAAAATCGCTGAAGACGCCATCGCTCAAGTTCGCGCTCAAGTCGGCACCGACAACGTGCTGCTCGGCCTGTCCGGCGGCGTTGACTCCTCGGTGGTTGCGGCGCTGCTGCACAAAGCCATCGGCGACCAACTGACCTGCGTGTTCGTCGACAACGGCCTGCTGCGCCTGCACGAAGGCGAGCAGGTGATGGCCATGTTCGCCGAGAACATGGGCGTCAAGGTGATCCGCGCCAACGCCGAAGAGCAATTCCTGAACAACCTGGCCGGCGAGTCCGACCCGGAGAAGAAGCGCAAGATCATCGGTCGCACCTTCATCGACGTGTTCGATGCCCAGTCCAACAAACTGGATAACATCAAGTACCTCGCCCAGGGCACCATCTACCCCGACGTGATCGAGTCGGCCGGCGCCAAGAGCGGCAAGGCCCACGTGATCAAGTCGCACCACAACGTGGGTGGCCTGCCTGAGGAAATGAACCTCAAGCTGGTAGAACCGCTGCGCGAATTGTTCAAGGACGAAGTCCGTCGTCTCGGCCTGGAACTCGGCCTGCCGTACGACATGGTCTACCGCCACCCATTCCCGGGCCCGGGCCTGGGCGTGCGGATCCTGGGTGAAGTGAAGAAGGAATACGCCGACCTGCTGCGTCGCGCCGACCACATCTTCATCGAAGAGCTGCGCAAAGCCGACTGGTACCACAAGGTCAGCCAGGCGTTCGTGGTGTTCCAGCCGGTCAAGTCGGTAGGCGTGGTAGGCGATGGTCGTCGTTACGCGTGGGTCGTGGCCCTGCGTGCGGTGGAAACCATCGACTTCATGACCGCCCGTTGGGCACACCTGCCGTACGAACTGCTGGAAACCGTCAGCGGCCGTATCATCAATGAGATCGAAGGCATTTCGCGCGTGACGTATGACGTGTCGAGCAAGCCGCCGGCGACGATTGAGTGGGAATGATCGCAAACAGCCCCTGAGGGCCTGACGCTGTCATAAGAAGGCCGGGTGAACCAAGGTTCTCCCGGCCTTTTTGCATCTCAGGAAACGGCAGGCGCGGCCCGCAACGGTTTTGACCAGTTGGCCAGGGTCATGTGGTTGGCATTGAGGGCGTCCATCAGGTCCAGCGGGGTATCGAACGGTTTGCGATGAATGCTCGGCCAGGAAGGCGCGTCGATGAACAGCTTGTTTTGCGCGTTGGTCTGGATCGGCGTGTAGACCAGCCCGCGGGTGCGGCTGCGGTGTATCAGTTTGAGTTCGCCGGAGGCATTGCTGAGGGTGTAGAGCCCGTCGGCGTACAGTTGCTCGCCGAGCGGTTTCACGCCGGCGTGCAGCCAGGGCGTTTCCAGTTGCAGTCGCACGTCGCTGCTGACGATGACCGGGCCGAGTTGGGTGGTCAGTTGTTGATCCGGCAGGACAAAGTTGGCGACATGTTCTTCAGGCGCTTCGGTGCCGGGATCTACCATAAAGCCTGACTGTTCGCCCTGTGGCACGTCCTCGATACGCAGACTGACGGCGCCCTCCAATTCACTGACGCCCGGCAATTCGCGATAGGTATTGGTGGTCATCGGGTCCACCAGGGCGACCCAGCGCTCGGTGCCGCCGGTGGGCACATAACGGCGGATCTGGCGGTGAGTCAGGTAGTTGTCGATCCAGCGACGGCTAAAGCTATCGTTCGGCACGTCACCGTTCAGCGGCGAACTGGCCATGCAGTCCAGCGCTTGCACCCGCAGGTTGTTGCGCTGCGCGGTGCGCACCAGTTGCAACAGATTAAAACGCCCTGATGGGTCATTGCCCGCCACACGATCCGCGGCTTCCAGGGCCTGGCGCAGTTCAGTGGTCATCTGGCCGCTGTGGTGAAAGGCATTGAGCTCGGCCTGATCAGTTTCAGTGACCAGCCCTTTGACGAACAGGGTTTTTGCCTGTGCCCGGCTGAAAGCAGGCATGTGCTCGATCAGAAACTGTTTGCTGCCGATGCACCCCGTAGACTCACCCACCACCAGGCCTGGCGCTTGTTCCAGAACCTGTGCGATGAAGGTATCGCCTTCCAGGGCAGGGGTCAGAGCGGGCAAGTGGGGGCGGGGCGGCAGCGTGCGAGGTTCACGGAAAAAGGCCTGGGCGTCGTTGAGCAGGCGTTGTCGGGCACGGTTGATGTTGCTTTGCTGACGGCTAATGGGTTGCAGATGACCCTCGGCATTGCGGACAAACTTGACGTGCATTTCGTCGAGATCCTCTGCCGCTAGATCGTAGGCGCTGAACGGCTGGGAAGGCGCCGGAGCGGTGGTCTCCGATGTACCCGGCGCGATCGGGGCCCTGGACTCGATCATGCCCCGGGCCTGGAGGGCTTCGTGGAGTTTTTCAAGGGTCTTGAAGTGCTTGCCGTTCAGGCCGCTCCAGTCAGACCGAGTGAAGAAAAAGCCGGCCTTGTCCTGCTGCAGCGCTGTGCATTTGATCCAACCGTCGCGAGCGCGGCTGACGATCAGCGGGTACCCCTGTTCTTCAACGAGCCGGTACATGCCGGGCACTGGCAAGCCAGCATCGTGTTTGCGCGCAGCACTGATTTCGATGGGCGTTTCCAACTGCAGGCGCAGGTCGTTGGTGACCGTAGTTGGCTCGGCGCCCATCTGCAGCGCGGTGCGTCCGGGATCAGGCTCGAGCCCACGAGCTTCGCCGATCTGCGCATCTTCGATGCGCAGTCCGACCGTGCCCTCCAGCTCACTCAAACCGGGCACGCCCTTGTAGGTATTGGCATGGCTGTCTCCCACCAGCGCCACCCATTTGTGTACGCCACGTGCTGCCTGATCGGCCTCAATGACCTCACGCGCAAAAAAGCTCAGCATCGTTTGCCGATAGTTCGGTTCCACCCCAAGCAAGCCACTGCTGCGATAACTGGCCGCGCAATCGATGGCCTGCACCCGCAGGTGGTTTTTTTGAGCACTCCTGACCACCTCCAGGAAGGTGTATCGCCCAGTCGGGTCGGTGCCGTGACCCTTGTCCAGCTGCCGCAGGTATTTCTCCAGGTTCTCCGGCAGCTTGCCGGTGCGATTGAACAGGTTCAGGTCGGCTTGATGGAAATCCGTCAGCACATGCTCCAGGTACAGCGTCTTGACCTTCTGCTTGGCCAGCAGCGGCATGTTTTCTATCAGGAAACGTTTGCTGGCGGCGCTTGCATGGTTTTCGCCGATCACCAGGCCGGGTTTGTCCTCAAGCAGCTGCTGGAGCATGACCTTGGGCGGCGTGTCGGCTGCCAGCGTCGGTATTGCAGGGCGGGCAGGCAGTGCCGGATCGCTGAAAAACACCCGGGCATCGTCATACAACTTGTGCCGTAGCGCATTGAAGTTGTCCAGGTCATGGCCGCGCACGTAACGTTCGTCCAGCTCTCTAAAATCGCCGCCCTGGTTGGCGATGCGTTGCAAACTGGGGCGTTCGGCCTCGGGAACCTCATAGGCGCTGATCGGACTCTCGACCGCCGGCAAGGGCGAAGGCGAGCGGCCCCACGGTTTGAACCCGAACATCGGTTTGCCACCCCTGAGACCAGGGCTGGACACGGTCTCCCAGCGCTTGTAGGCGTTCAGGCGCACCGGCACGCTGCGGTAAAACGACCAGGGATTATCCGGGTCGATGATCAGCCAGCCCTTGGCTTCCCTGACATAGCGCACCTGGAAGTGCGCGGACGTGAGGCCTTGGCGCAGGTAGATGTAGGTTTTGCCGCTCATGGTTTCGATGATGCCCTGGCGCTCCCCCGTGCCTTCGCGGGTGTTCTCGGTGATGTCGGCGCGCAGCGTCGCCAAGAAGCTGTCCTCTTCACCCGGCGCCGCCACTCGCTGCGGGGTGATGTCGTGCAGCAGCGGCAGTCGCTCCTCATCAACGCTCTCGGCAGCCAACCGTTCTTCGCTGGCCACGCTGTCGCTGGCCTGGGCGATTTCGGGCAGGCGTTCGCCGGTGTTGAGAAACATCGCGTTGAACAGTGTGTCGATCACGCCGAGCACGGCGCCGGTAACCCCGGCCTTGCGCTCGGCGGGCGTCTTGCCGTTGACCGCCTGATCGATGTTCAGCCCGACGTTGGCCAGCCCGGCACCCACTGCTGCCAGCGCCACCGGCCAGCCCACCGCCGCCAGAGGCGCGAACATCCGGCCGAAGGCATTCAGGTAGCCGATCCACAGTTTTTTTCGCAATTCGCCGTTGGAATGCATCATGTAGCCGGCGTCACTGAGCATGCGCGCATGGGTGGCGTCACGCAGGTGGGTGAACGGGTCGTTGCTGATCCATGCGTCCTGCACGCTGAGCAGGGAATGGTCGTGGTTTTTCCAGGCGCTGAACAGCAGGTCCAGCACGTGGTTGAGGCCGACGTTTTCGATACGTGGTTCGTGGAATACCGCATTGAGCAGGTTCGCCGCCGGAAAGGCCGCCAACAGCCACTTCTGTGCGGTGGTGAGGGCTGCGGTGTCTTCCATGATGTCATGGTCGGCCACTTGGAAATGTGCCATGAAACGTTTGCGGCTATCAGGTTGCTCGACCTGGGACAGCACCCACCAATGCAGGTCTTCGGTGCTGTCGAGTACATGAAAACCCCAGACCTCACCGGGCACGTAAAGGATTTGCCGCCCCTGCTGGTCGACGATGCACAGGATATCGCTGGCGACATAGCTGCCGACTTTCAAACGGCGCAGCCGTAGCACGCTGCCGGGTGGGGTAGAGGCATCGAGCATTGACCGGCTCACCGGCCAGCTGACGTTGGCGGCGCAGGCCTTGATCACCGTAGCGAAGTTGCCATCCGACAAGCGCCCGCCCTCGCGGTCTTCGATGGCTTTGGCCAGGAAGGTGCACTTGGCCAGGGTCCTGAATGTGTCGCCCTGCTGGCGCCAGAAGGTTTCGGCCGTGGTCCTGAAATGCTCAAGGAAATTGAACGCCCAGAACGCTTTCATCACCTGGCTGCCGAACAGCTTGACCTCATTGGTCTGGTCATAGACCCCGACGCCGGGCCCGGCGGTGTAGAAGCCGCAGTCGTTGTCGAGCATGTCGGCGTTGTCTTGGTCGTGCACGGTGAAGCGGCTGATCACCAGTTGCGTCAGCGTCATCGAGTCGTGGGGATGTTCGCTGTGCTCCCAGCCGGTGAAGGTCAGCGGATTGCTTTGGGAGGAGTGAAACCGGTGCCACCAGACCTGCTCGGGGTCCAGGTCGATGGCGTGTTCGACAAGGATCTTGCGGGCGAATTGGGTGGCCATTTCATACAGGTCGGGGCAGCTCTCAACCAGGGCGGGTACCAACGCCTTGAGGGCAATGGCGTCGGCGGCATTGGGGAGGGTGGATGCGTCTTGCATGATGCGCTTTCCTTGGGTTGCGTAATGTCACCATCACTATCCCAAGGGGTCGCAGGCCAGGCTGCCGGGCCGACAGCCTGGCGGGCGTCGGACTTAGCGGCGGGCAATGTCCGAGAAGTAAAACTTGTCCAGCGTATGCCGCGATTCGGTGTACTCGAACTGCCGCCCATCCTGCAAAAACGTCTGGTTGCTGACCACGATTACATGGCTTTGCCCGTCGAGGTCCAGGTGCGCCTGGTCGTCCTTGCTGCGCGGCAGCGCTTCGATGGTGCGTTGGGCGTAGCTGATCTGCAGTTGCAGGGTCTGCTCGATAAACGCGTAGATCGACTGTTCGGCAATCGTCTGGTCCAGCCCCGGGATCAGGTCGGCGACAAAGTGGTTGATGTCGAGGATCACCCGTTTGCCGCCGATGCGCCGCACCCGTTTGATGCGCGTGATCAGGCTGCCGGGCGCGGCTTCGAGGTGTTGTTGCAGCGAGCCTTGCAGCGGGAACTGGGTGAATTCGACGACTTCGGTGTGAACGTCATCGCCCAGGTCGGCGTGGGTTTCATGGAAGCTGACGATGCCGCCCAGTTGGAACTCAATCGGGTTGGGCGACAGCACGAACGTGCCCTTGCCGTGGATTTTTTGCGCGAACCCACGCTCCTGCAACTGCTCGATGGCCCGACGCACGGTGCCTCGGCTGGCCTGGTAGCTGTCCATCAATTCGGTTTCGGAGGGAAGGCGCGTGCCGCGCTGCAGACGTTCTGTGGTGATGCTGGCAAGCAGATCCGTATAGATCTGGTTGTATTTGCTCATGGGCGAGGGCTCTGTGCCACGTTGGCGTTCAAGGCAGGAACCTTAGTGGCAGCGGTGGGGTTTGTCCATGCAACCGATTGTACAACTCGGAAACTTCTGACTCTGAAAACAGAAAATTAGTCATTTTCAAACTCGTACAGACGAGTTATTGATTTAACTCGTCTGTACGAGTAGTTTTAGCGTCGGCGTGCTGCCAATGACTGCCCTCAAATAAAAAAATCAAAGTGGAAAACCAAGCATGAGCCACGACTATTCGAACATTGCCCGCGAGATCCTCGAGAACCTCGGGGGCAGCGACAACCTTGAGCAAGCTGCCCACTGCGTGACCCGCCTGCGCCTGGCCCTCAAGGACCCGAGCCTGGTCAAGAGCAGTGCCTTGAACCAGGTCGACTTGGTCAAAGGCTCGTTCTTCACCGGCGGCTTGTTCCAGGTGGTGATCGGCCCCGGCGAAGTGGAAAAGGTCTACGCCGCCCTGCGCGAACAGACCGGCCTCGCCGCCGCCACCATCGCCGACGTCAAGAAGAAGGGCGCCGACAAGACCAACGCCATGCAGCGCCTGGTGCGGGTGTTCTCCGATGTGTTCATGCCGATCCTGCCGGCGCTGATCATTGCCGGCCTGCTGATGGGGGTGAACAACCTGATGGGCGCCAAGGGCATGTTCATCGAGGGCCAGACGTTACTGGAGGCCTATCCGAACCTGGATGGCCTGTGGAGCCTGATCAACCTGATGGCCAACACCTCGTTTGTGTTCCTGCCGGCACTGGTCGGCTGGTCGGCGGCGAAGCGTTTTGGCGGCAGTGAAATCCTCGGCATCGTGCTCGGCCTGATGCTGGTGCACCCGGACCTGCTCAACGCCTGGAACTACGGCAAGGCGGTCGCCGGCCTCGACGGGCAAAGCTTGCCGTACTTCGATATTTTCGGCTGGTTCCAGATCGAGAAGGTCGGCTACCAGGGGCAGATCCTGCCGATCCTGATGGCCGCCTACGTGATGAGCGTGATCGAGAAATGGCTGCGCGCCCGGGTGCCTAACGCGATTCAACTGCTGGTGGTGCCGATCACCACCATCGTCGTTACCGGCGTGCTCGCGCTGGCGATCATCGGCCCGCTGACCCGTCATCTCGGCATCCTGATCACCGAAGGTGTGGTCACCCTGTTTGACCTTGCGCCGATGCTCGGCGGGGCAATTTTCGGCCTGCTGTATGCGCCGCTGGTGATCACCGGCATGCACCACATGTTCCTTGCCGTGGACCTGCAGCTTATTTCCACCCAGGGCGGCACGTTTATCTGGCCGATGATCGTCATGTCCAACCTGGCCCAGGGCAGCGCCGCGCTCGCGGTGTTCTACATGACCCGCAACGCGCGGGACAAAAGCATGGCCTCGACCTCGGCGATTTCCGCCTACTTCGGCATCACCGAGCCGGCGATGTTCGGGGTGAACCTGCGCTTCAAGTTTCCGTTCTATGCCGCGCTGATGGGCTCGGCGCTGGGCAGCATTTTCCTCTCGCTGAACAAGGTGCAGGCGTCAGCCATCGGCGTTGGCGGTTTGCCCGGTTTCATTTCGATCGTGCCGCATTCCATCGCGATGTTTGTGATCGGCATGGTTGTCGCGATGGTCGTGCCGTTTGTTCTGACCTGTGCGTTGAGCCTGAAGATTGTTCGGCCTGGATACAGGGTCGCCTGATCTGACGCCTTCGCGAGCAAGCCCGCTCCCA
>NZ_JBAWDE010000241.1:0-53665 GCF_049590575.1 Pseudomonas sp. | reverse complement strand
CCAACGCAGGGCAAGCCTGCTCGCCACCACAAGCGCGCTCGCCAGAGGTTCTTGGTCAGTCGGGGTTACTGATCGTCAAAATACCGCTCATGCCAATCCACCAGCGGCTGGGGCGAATTGAGCTTCTGCCCGTAGATCACCGAATAGGACAGCACGTTCTGCACGTACTGGCGGGTTTCGTCGAACGGGATGCTTTCCACCCACACGTCAAAACTCAGGTGATCAGCACCGCGCAGCCATTGGCGCACACGGCCGGGGCCGGCGTTGTAGGCGGCGGAGGCGAGCACGCGGTTGCCGTTGAACTGGCTGTGCACCTGGCTCAGGTAGGCGGCGCCGAGCTGGATGTTTTTGTCCGGGTCCAGCACCTGGGCCGGTGAGGCCAGCGGAATGCTGAACTTGCGCGCGGTTTCCTTGGCGGTGCCGGGCATCAACTGCATCAGGCCGCTGGCGCCGACGCCGGAACGTGCATCGTCCATAAAGGCGCTTTCCTGGCGGGTGATGGCGAACACCCAGCTGGAGTGCAGCCCACGTACCTTGGCTTCGCGCACCAGGGTGTCACGGTGGGCCATCGGGAAGCGGATATCCAGGTCATCCCAGTACTGCGCCTGGCTGATGGTGCGGATCGCCGGGAAGTACCACTTCATGTCATAGGCCAGCTTGGCCTGGGCGACCATTTCGTCACGGTTGAAGTGGCGGCTGACGTGGTACCACTCGCGGCGGCCATCGACGATCTGGCCGCGCGCATAAAACTCCAGCGCACGCCGTACACCCGGGGTGTTGCGGACCTTGTTGACCAGCGCCTGGCTCATCACCAGCGGCTTGTTCTTCAGCTGGTACGGCGCCTTGGAGCGATCAGCGGCGAGGAAACCGTAGAAATCACGTTCCTGCGAGAGGTTTTTGTACAGCACCAGCGGCTGCGGGTTTTTCGGCTCGGCCAGCTCAAGGCTGCGGGCCTGCCAGTAACGCCAGCGGTTGGTGGTGGCCAGGTCTTGTGGAAGCTTGCGGGTCAACTGGTAGGCATCTTCCCAGCGCGCCAGGCGCAGCAGCAGGCGCAGGCGCCATTCGGAGACGGTGTTGTCGCGCAGCTCGGGATCGTATTTGGTCATGACCTCCAGCGCGCGCGGGTCGTAGCGGCGAGCAAGGGTCAGCCCGATTTCCCGGGCGATCGACACTTTTTCGTCACGCGAGAAGTGCATGCTGCTGGCGTAACCGTCGAGCAGGGCCATGGCCTTGTCCGGGTCCTGGCGTGCCAGCCGGCGCAGGCCCAGGCCGACGGCGTCAGACATCGCCTCGTTGGCCGGCAGGAAGCGTGATGGGTCGCTGAGCATGTCGGGTTTCTGCGCCACGTCGACCATCAGGCGGCCTTGGGCGCCGAGGGTTGGCAGGGTTTTCACCAGGCTGTTGGCCAGCGGGTAATTACGCGCCTCGGCGGCCAACTTGGCGCGGTCCCAGATTTTCTGTTCGGTGAGCTGGCCATCGGCCGCCCACTGGGCGAACGTGGCATCACAAGCGGCCGGTTGGGATTTGCCGGTCAGCCAGAGTTTTTCGGTGGTCTTGTAGCCTTCGGCTTTCAGGTTGTGGGTCAGTTGGAACTGGCCATGCAGGCAGTCCAGCTCGACGAAATTGAGCTTGGCATCGTAGTACTTTTCAAAGGTCTGCCAGTCGCCACGCTCGGCCAGCCAGCGCAACCAGCGCAGCTTCATCCAGTTGGCCTGGGGCAGGTCGCCATTCTTGGCGAGGAACTGCTCGATTTCCTGGTTGCTGGCGGTCTTCAGGCGCGCGGTCAGTTCGTCGTAGGCCAGGTACGGCGTCAGCGGGTAATCGGCCAGGGCCTGGCTGTATTGCATGTAGGGGCCGGTATCGCCCTTGGCCAACGCACGTTTGGCTTCATCGTAATATTGGCGTTGGGTGGTGAGGTCCACGGCCTGGGCGGATTGAACGGCGGTGGCGGAAAGAAGCAGACAAGATAAAAAGTTGAAAAGGCGACTGCGCATGAGACGTCCGTGCAGAGAAATCACGACTAGCACCGGCACTGCCGACACTGATTGCCCCTAGCTTAGCCTTTTGCCAGCGGCCGGCGAAAGCTTTGCCGGCCGGTTGGTTCAAGTCTGTTGGAAATGTCCTTCAGAACGTGTCCATAGCGAAAATGCCGACCGCATCCCTGGCGCAAGTCAGGTAGAATGCGCGCCCAGTTTTTGGAGAAGCGTATGACCCTGCTCAAATTCAGCGATGTGTCCCTTGCTTTCGGCGCTATGCCGTTGTTGGACAAGGTGTCCTGGCAGATCGCCCGTGGTGAGCGGGTGTGCATCATCGGCCGCAACGGCACCGGCAAGTCCAGCATGATGAAGCTGGTAAAAGGCGACCAGAAGCCCGATGACGGCTCCGTGTGGCGCGCGCCAGGCCTCAAGATCGGCGAATTGCCGCAGGAATTGCCGGTGGCCGACGGACGGACAGTGTTCGACGTGGTTGCCGAAGGCCTCGACGGCGTCGGTGAGTTGCTTGCGCAATACCATCACCTGGCGCAGAACTGCGTCACCGAAGAAGACCTGGACAAGCTCATGCACGTCCAGCAGGACCTCGAAGCCCGTGACGGCTGGCGCCTGCAGCAACTGGTCGACAGCACCCTGAGCCGCCTGCAACTGCCGGCCGACAAAACCCTCGCCGAGTTGTCCGGCGGCTGGCGTCGTCGCGTGCTGCTGGCCCAGGCGCTGGTGTCCGAGCCGGACCTGCTGCTGCTCGACGAACCGACCAACCACCTGGACATCGGCGCAATCGCCTGGCTCGAAGAAGCCATCAAGGATTTCCAGGGCGCCGTGCTGTTTATCACCCACGACCGTGCGTTCCTGCAGAGCCTGGCCACGCGCATCCTCGAACTGGACCGTGGCGGCCTGATCGACTGGAATGGCGACTACGCCAGCTTCCTGGTGCACAAAGAGGCCGCGCTGTCGGCCGAAGAAACCGCCAACGCGCTGTTTGACAAGAAGCTGGCCCAGGAAGAGGTCTGGATCCGCCAGGGCATCAAGGCCCGCCGCACCCGTAACGAAGGCCGCGTACGGGCCTTGAAAGCCCTGCGTGTCGAGCGCAGCGAGCGCCGCGAGCGCACCGGCAAGGCGAATATCCAGCTGGATACCGCCGACAAGTCCGGCAAGCAAGTGATGGTGCTCGAGAACGTCAGCTTCCATCACCCGGACGGCCCGTTCCTGATCAAGGACTTCTCGATGGTCCTGCAGCGCGGCGACCGCATTGGCCTGCTCGGCGCCAACGGCACCGGCAAGACCACCTTGCTCAAGCTGATGCTCAATGGCTTGCAGCCGACCAGCGGCACCGTGGAAGAGGGCACGCGCATCGACGTGGCCTACTTCGACCAGTTGCGTCACCAGTTGGACCTGGAAAAAACCGTGATCGACAACGTGGCCGAAGGCCGCGACTTTATCGACATCGACGGCCAGAGCCGCCACGTGCTGAGCTACCTGGGCGACTTCCTGTTCAGCCCGCAGCGTGCGCGCACGCCGGTCAAGGCCTTGTCCGGTGGTGAGCGTGCGCGCCTGCTGCTGGCCAAGTTGTTCAGCAAACCGGCCAACCTGCTGGTCCTCGACGAACCGACCAACGACCTCGACGTGGAAACCCTCGAGCTGCTGGAAGAGGTCCTGCTGACCTTCAACGGCACCGTGCTGATGGTCAGCCACGACCGGGCATTCCTCGACAACGTGGTCACCAGCACCCTGGTCTTCGAAGGTGAAGGCAAGGTGCGTGAATACGTCGGTGGTTACCAGGACTGGCTGCGCCAGGGCGGTTCACCGCGCCTGCTGGGCGTGACCGAGAGCAAGTCCGGCAAAGCCGACTTGACCTCGGCGGTAGTTGCCCCGGTGGCCGCTGCTGCTGCACCGGCTGCGGAAGCCGCCCCGGCCGCCAAGAAGAAACTCAGCTACAAGCTGCAGCGTGAGCTGGAAGCCTTGCCGGGCGATATCGACGCCAAGGAACAGCAGATCGCCGCGGTAGAAGCAGACATGGCTGACGCAGGCTTCTACCTGCGCCCGGCGGCCGAAACCGCCAAGGTCATCGCTTCCCTGGAGACGTTGAACCAGGAGCTGGAAGTGCTGATGGAGCGTTGGGCTGAGCTGGATGCCTGAGTGATTGCAGTGCATTAAAAAACCCGGTGCTCATTTTCATGGGGTACCGGGTTTTTTATATGACAAGACGATCAAAAAATGTGGGAGCGTGCTTGCTCGCGAAAGCGGTACATCAGTCGCCAACTGCGTCAACTGAAAGACCGCTTTCGCGAGCGAGCCCGCTCCCACATTTGATATTCGTTGTTCTTAAGTGTTTTTTACCAGCTTCACCGCCAGCACATCACACGGTGCGCCGTGCAGTACGTCGTTGGCAGTAGAGCCCAGCAGCAGCGCCAGGCCGTGCCGGCCATGGCTGCCAACCACGATCAGGTCGCAAGCCTTTTCCTTGGCAAGATGGTGGATCTCCTGGCGCGGTTGGCCGTACGTGAGGTGGCAGTCATCTTTTTGCAGATGCGGGTATTTGAGGATCAGGCGATCCAGGCGCTCTTTGGCCTGATCAAATTGCTGTTGCTGCAATTGCGAAAGGTCCATCGGCACGTCCCCACCAAAGGCCATGGCCATCGGCTCGACGATATGCACGAGTGACAGCTTGGCGCCATTGGCGATTGCTGAAGCCTGCGCGCGCTTGATAACCGGGTCGCACTCCTCGGTCAGATCGACAGCGACCAGGATATGTTTGTAGGAATATTCGTTGGGCATGGCGCGTTCCTCCAGGGGACTGCAATAGATTCAGTATGGCTGCTTTCAAGCGGATGCGGTTGCGTCAGGTCAAATCCGCTCATCTAGAAATTCGGGAGTACACATATGACGGTCTGGATAGTGGTGTCAATCCTTGTGGTGGTTCTGAGCCCCCTGGCATGGCTGCGCCCGTCGCGCCATTCAAGTGGGCGCATGGCCCTGCGCATGGAGGCGCGCCGCATCGGCCTGGCCATGCAACTGGCGCCCCAGGAGTGGCCGCACTGGCTCAAGCAGGAGCCGCCAAGCCCTTGCGCGCAGTATTGCCGGCCACGGCGGGGCAGCGCGCCGGCGCTCTGGAGCTACTGGCAACTGGAACCGGGGGTATGGGTCAATCAGTGGCGCGAAGTGTGCGTCGATGAAAAGTTGTTGCCGCATTTTGCGACGCTGCCGGACAACGTCTACAAGGTCGAGGCCGACAAGCAAATGATCGCCTTGTACTGGGGCGAGAAGGGCGATGCGAGCGTGTTGAAGGCTATTGATACATTGCTCAAAGCCCTGGCCTGAGGCCAACCCGCAAACGCCAGGCAATAAAAAGCCCGACATTATCATCGGGCTGGAGTTGGCCAGGCAGGCCGGTCAATCTGTGGTACCCGCGTCGGATGTTCATCCAGGCGCGTTACGGTTGTGGCTAGCCTAGCGGCATATCCGATTCTGTACAGCCTTTTCCCACATCTTTTCTATTATTGATTTCATGAATATTTAATTATTGATGAAGCACGGGCTTATGGCCGGGGTTCTGAAATGACTGGAAAGTCGCGTTTTTCCTAGCCTTTCGGGCGATTGACAATTGCCCGGAATTGGATGAAGGTGGCGTACCCAAATCAAACGGGCGTATGAATTGAGCGTTTGTCTGTCAGACCGCTCATACAGAATCCCGACTATCGCATTGGCGGGTGTGCCTGGCGGATTGGCATGAGCATTGACGCAACTATCAATGTCCAACCAGAGGCCAGCGTCCAATGTGTACTGTTCAGCTTCCATATCGTGGAGATCAGTTGATGATTTACGAAGGTAAAGCCATCACGGTTAAGGCTCTTGAAAGTGGCATCGTCGAATTGAAATTCGACCTCAAGGGTGAGTCCGTCAACAAGTTCAACCGTCTAACCCTGAATGAATTGCGTCAGGCCGTAGACACCATCAAAGCAGATGCTTCGGTCAAGGGCGTGATCGTCTCCAGCGGCAAGGACGTGTTTATCGTCGGCGCTGACATCACCGAATTCGTCGACAACTTCAAGCTGCCCGATGCCGAGCTGGTGGCTGGCAACCTCGAAGCCAACAAGATTTTCAGCGATTTCGAAGACCTCAACGTGCCAACCGTTGCCGCGATCAATGGCATCGCGCTGGGCGGCGGCCTGGAAATGTGCCTGGCTGCAGACTTCCGTGTCATGTCGACCACTGCCAAAATCGGTCTGCCTGAAGTCAAGCTGGGCATCTACCCGGGCTTCGGCGGCACCGTGCGCCTGCCGCGCCTGATCGGCGCCGACAACGCGATCGAGTGGATCGCCGCCGGTAAAGAAAACCGTGCTGAAGACGCGCTGAAAGTCGGCGCTGTCGACGCTGTGGTTGCCCCGGACAAACTGGCCGAAGCTGCTCTGAACCTGATCAAAGGCGCCATCAGCGGCGAATTTGACTACAAGGCCAAGCGTCAGCCGAAGCTGGAAAAACTCAAGCTCAACGCTATCGAACAAATGATGTCGTTCGAAACCGCCAAAGGTTTCGTGGCTGGCCAGGCCGGCCCGAACTACCCGGCGCCGGTTGAAGCGATCAAGACCATCCAGAAGGCTGCGAACTTCGGTCGCGACAAAGCCCTGGAAGTGGAAGCCGCAGGTTTCGTCAAACTGGCGAAAACTTCGGCTGCCCAGAGCCTGATCGGCCTGTTCCTGAACGATCAGGAACTGAAGAAAAAGGCCAAGGCCTACGATGAAATCGCCAAAGACGTGAAACAGGCTGCCGTACTCGGCGCCGGGATCATGGGCGGCGGTATCGCCTATCAGTCGGCGTCCAAGGGCACGCCGATCCTGATGAAAGACATCAACGAGCACGGTATCGAGCAAGGCCTGGCGGAAGCCGCCAAGCTGCTGGTAAGCCGCGTTGATAAAGGTCGCATGACCGCAGCGAAAATGGCTGAAGTGCTTAACGGTATTCGTCCTACGCTGTCCTACGGCGATTTCGGCCACGTCGACCTGGTGGTCGAAGCGGTTGTCGAGAACCCGAAGGTCAAGCAAGCCGTACTGGCCGAAGTCGAAGCCCAGGTCAAAGACGACACCATCCTGGCCTCGAACACCTCGACCATTTCCATCAGCTTGCTGGCCAAGGCGCTCAAGCGCCCGGAAAACTTCGTCGGCATGCACTTCTTCAACCCGGTGCACATGATGCCGCTGGTGGAAGTGATCCGTGGCGAGAAGTCCAGCGAACTGGCCGTGGCCACTACCGTTGCCTACGCCAAGAAAATGGGCAAGAACCCGATCGTGGTCAACGATTGCCCGGGCTTCCTGGTCAACCGTGTACTGTTCCCGTACTTCGGCGGTTTCGCCAAGCTGGTCAGCGCCGGTGTGGACTTCGTGCGCATCGACAAGGTCATGGAAAAATTCGGCTGGCCAATGGGCCCGGCATACCTGATGGACGTGGTCGGCATCGACACCGGCCACCACGGCCGCGACGTCATGGCTGAAGGCTTCCCGGACCGCATGAAAGACGAGCGCCGCTCGGCGATCGACGCGCTCTACGAGGCCAAGCGCCTGGGCCAGAAGAACGGCAAGGGCTTCTATGCCTACGAGGCCGACAAGAAGGGCAAGCAGAAGAAAGTCGCCGACCCTTCGGTGCACGAAGTGCTCGCGCCGGTCATCTACGAGCAGCGTGAGGTGTCGGACGAAGACATCATCAACTGGATGATGATCGCCCTGTGCCTGGAAACCGTGCGTTGCCTGGAAGACGGCATCGTCGAAACCGCCGCTGAAGCCGATATGGGCCTGGTGTACGGTATTGGTTTCCCTCCATTCCGTGGTGGTGCGCTGCGTTACATCGATTCGATCGGTGTGGCCGAGTTCGTTGCCCTGGCTGACAAATACGCTGATCTGGGCCCGCTGTACCACCCGACCGCGAAGCTGCGTGAGATGGCCAAAAACGGCCAGAGCTTCTTCGGTTAAGCGCCCAGACGACTAGAGCGAGAATATTTATGAGCTTGAATCCAAGAGACGTGGTGATTGTCGACTTCGGTCGCACGCCAATGGGCCGCTCCAAGGGCGGCATGCACCGCAACACCCGCGCCGAAGACATGTCGGCGCACCTGATCAGCAAGCTGCTGGAACGCAACGTCAAGGTCGACCCGAACGAAGTCGAAGACGTGATCTGGGGCTGCGTTAACCAGACCCTGGAGCAGGGCTGGAACATCGCGCGCATGGCGTCGCTGATGACCCAGATCCCGCACACCGCGGCCGGCCAGACCGTCAGCCGCCTGTGCGGCTCGTCGATGAGCGCACTGCACACTGCCGCCCAGGCGATCATGACCGGTAACGGTGATGTATTCGTGGTCGGCGGCGTGGAGCACATGGGCCACGTGAGCATGATGCACGGCGTCGACCCTAACCCGCACATGTCGCTCTACGCGGCAAAAGCCTCGGGCATGATGGGCCTCACCGCAGAAATGCTCGGCAAAATGCACGGCATTACCCGCGAAGCCCAGGACGCCTTCGGCCTGCGTTCCCACCAGTTGGCCCACAAGGCGACTTTGGAAGGCAAGTTCAAGGATGAAATCATCCCGATGAACGGCTACGACGAGAACGGATTCCTGAAACTGTTCGACTACGACGAGACCATTCGTCCGGACACCACCCTGGAAAGCCTCGCGGCCCTCAAGCCTGCCTTCAATCCAAAGGGCGGCACCGTGACAGCCGGTACTTCGTCGCAAATCACCGACGGTGCCTCGTGCATGATCGTGATGTCGGCGCAGCGTGCCCAGGACCTGGGTATCCAGCCGCTGGCGGTGATTCGTTCGATGGCCGTCGCAGGTGTGGACCCGGCAATCATGGGCTATGGTCCAGTACCGGCGACACAAAAAGCCTTGAAGCGCGCGGGCCTGACCATCTCCGATATCGACTTCTTCGAGCTCAACGAAGCTTTCGCCGCACAGGCCTTGCCAGTGCTGAAAGATTTGAAAGTGCTCGACAAGATGAATGAGAAGGTTAACCTGCACGGCGGTGCGATTGCCCTGGGCCACCCATTTGGTTGCTCTGGTGCTCGCATTTCCGGCACTTTGCTCAATGTGATGAAGCAAAATGGCGGCAACCTTGGGGTTGCAACCATGTGCATTGGTCTCGGCCAAGGCATTTCCACCGTCTTCGAACGCGTCTAAGCGTCGGGTTGACGGAAGCCGGGGCCCAGTGCCCCGGTTTTTGTTTTTTGGAATTTTTAATATTTTTTTCAACAAATTTTGTAAGAGGGCCAGAGCATGAAAGTCGAACCCGGGCTCTACCAACATTATAAGGGGCCGCAGTACCGTGTTTTTAACGTGGCACGGCACTCCGAGACCGAAGAGGAAGTGGTGTTTTACCAAGCACTGTATGGCGATTACGGCTTTTGGGTACGCCCATTGAGCATGTTCCTGGAGACCGTCGAAGTTGACGGCGAGCAGGTCCCGCGCTTTGCTTTGGTTCAGGCCGAACCCAGTGTTTTTTCAGGGCAATAACGGCAGGCCGCGCAGAATGCTGCGCTTGACCTCACCTTGTTGCCACTATATATAGCGTTGCCGCGACAGGCGCCAACTGCCTTTCACTTCTCGAATTCAGGAATTTTCCGATCCATGGGCAAATCGCTGGTCATTGTGGAATCCCCGGCTAAGGCCAAGACCATCAACAAGTACTTGGGTAACGAGTACGTGGTGAAGTCGAGTATCGGCCATATCCGAGACCTGCCCACCAGCGGTTCGGCTAGCGCCAGCAAGGAGCCCGCCGCCAAGCGCGGCAAGGCGGCTGCGGGCGAAGGTCCGGTACTCACGCCTAAAGAGAAAGCGCGCAAGCAGCTGGTCTCGCGCATGGGTGTGGACCCGGATCATGGCTGGAAGGCCAAGTACGAAATCCTTCCGGGCAAGGAAAAGGTCATCGAAGAGCTGCGCCGGCTCGCCAAGGATGCTGACACCATCTATCTCGCGACGGACTTGGACCGCGAAGGGGAAGCCATTGCCTGGCACCTGCGGGAAGCCATCGGCGGTGATGACAGCCGCTACAAGCGCGTGGTGTTCAACGAAATCACCAAGAAAGCCATCCAGGAAGCCTTCTCCAAACCGGGCGAACTGGACATCGACCGCGTCAACGCCCAGCAGGCGCGGCGTTTCCTCGACCGCGTCGTCGGTTACATGGTCTCGCCACTGCTGTGGGCCAAGATCGCCCGCGGCCTGTCCGCCGGCCGTGTGCAATCGGTTGCGGTAAAGCTGGTGGTGGAGCGTGAGCGCGAGATTCGTGCGTTCAACCCTGAAGAATACTGGGAAGTCCACGCTGACCTCGGCACCGCCAAGGGCGCCAACGTGCGTTTTGAAGTGGCCCGCGAAAAAGGCGAGGCCTTCAAGCCGCTGAACGAAGCTCAGGCCATGGCTGCGCTGGAAAAGCTCAAGGCTTCCAGCTACAGCATCGTCAAGCGCGAAGACAAACCGACCAGCAGCAAGCCGTCGGCGCCGTTCATCACCTCCACCCTGCAACAGGCCGCGAGCAACCGCCTGGGCTTCGGCGTGAAGAAAACCATGATGATGGCTCAGCGTTTGTACGAAGCCGGCTACATCACGTATATGCGTACCGACTCCACCAACCTGTCGCAGGACGCGGTGGCGATGGCGCGCACTTATATTGAAAGCGAATTCGGCAAGAAGTACCTGCCGGAGAAGCCGAACGTCTACAGCAGCAAAGAAGGCGCGCAGGAGGCTCACGAAGCGATTCGTCCTTCCGACGCCAACACCGAGCCAAGCAAGCTGAGTGGCATGGAACGCGACGCTGAGCGCCTCTACGAGCTGATCTGGCGCCAGTTCCTGGCGTGCCAGATGCTGCCGGCGCAATACCTGTCCACCACCGTGAGCGTGGGCGCCGGTGACTTCGAGCTGCGTGCAAAAGGCCGTATCCTCAAGTTTGACGGCTACACCCGTGTGATGCCGCAAATCGCCAAGCCAGGCGATGACGACGTGCTGCCGGACATGGCCCAGGGCGACACGCTGAAGCTGATCAAGCTCGACCCGTCCCAGCACTTCACCAAGCCGCCGGCGCGGTATTCGGAAGCCAGCCTGGTGAAAGAAATGGAAAAACGCGGGATCGGTCGTCCTTCGACCTATGCGGCGATCATTTCGACCATCCAGGACCGTGGCTACGTCGCGCTGCACAACCGTCGTTTCTACTCGGAAAAGATGGGCGATATCGTTACCGAACGCCTGTCCGAGAGCTTCTCTAACCTGATGGACTACGGCTTCACCGCCGGCATGGAAGAGAACCTCGATGACGTGGCCCAGGGCGAGCGTGACTGGAAAAACGTGCTCGACGAGTTCTACGGTGACTTCAAGAAAAAACTCGAAGTAGCCGAAAGCCCTGACAGCGGCATGCGCGCCAACCAGCCGGTGATGACCGACATTCCGTGCCTGACTTGCGGCCGCCCGATGCAGATCCGTACCGCGTCCACCGGCGTGTTCCTCGGTTGCTCGGGCTACAGCCTGCCGCCGAAAGAACGCTGCAAGGCCACCGTCAACCTGGTGCCGGGCGATGAAATCGCCGCCGACGACGAGGGTGAATCCGAGTCGCTGGTACTGCGTGGCAAGCACCGCTGCCCGATCTGCAGCACGGCGATGGACGCTTACCTGCTCGACGAGAAACACAAGTTGCACATCTGCGGTAACAACCCGGATTGCGACGGCTATGAGATCGAAGAGGGCAGCTACCGCATCAAGGGCTACGAAGGCCCGAGCCTGGAATGCGACAAGTGCGGCAGCGAGATGCAGCTCAAGACCGGCCGTTTCGGCAAGTTCTTCGGTTGCACCAACCCGACGTGCAAGAACACGCGCAAACTGCTGAAAAGCGGTGACGCGGCGCCGCCGAAGATGGACCCGGTGAAGATGCCTGAACTCAAGTGCGAGAAGGTCAACGACACCTACATCCTGCGTGACGGCGCTTCGGGCCTGTTCCTGGCGGCCAGCCAGTTCCCGAAAAACCGCGAGACCCGTGCGCCGTTGGTGCTGGAAATCGTGCCGCACAAGGACGAGATCGATCCGAAGTACCACTTCCTGTGTGAAGCGCCGAAGAAGGATCCCGACGGTCGCCCAGCCGTGATCCGCTACAGCCGCAAGACCAAGGAGCAGTACGTGCAGACCGAAGTGGACGGCAAGCCTACGGGCTGGAAAGCCTTCTACGATGGTGGCAAGTGGAAGGTCGAGGACAAGCGCCAGGGCGCTTGATCGTCTAATCTGCGATATACAAAGGCCGCCTTCCCAGGCGGCCTTTTTTTGCGCTTGCAGTCATCTCGGCTGATCCGTGACACTGTTAAGCCAGCATCACGCCTATTCGTTGTGGAGATTGCCGTTATGGCCAACGAACTCTATACCCGTACCAATCAGAAAATTTACTTCGCGGGTTTGTCCCTGGAAGCCCTTGGCCGCGCCGAGGAAGGGAAGGAGATGAATGCCATCGCGCTGGTCCAGGCGGGGCGTGAGGCAGCATTGTTCCACCTGTACGGCGCCTTATTAGGGTTGTGCCATGAGATTGCAGGGTTCTACCGATTGCCGCAGGCCGGTTCGCCTCGCGCGGAAATGATCATGAACCGCGAAGTGCTGGAGGCCATGGCCATTCCCGAACTGGCGGAGCTGGTGGAAATGGCCCAGAGCCCCGACAGCTGGATCGCGCGCTTGCTCAAGGCGCATGCGGATATGTTCCAGCCGCCACGCATTCCCCATGTACCCAAGGGTGATGTGACCCAGCCGCTGATCGTGGCGGTAGCGCTGGAAGAGGAAGAGCCAAAGCCCTTGAGCCGTGAAGAGCTGGAAGGCTGGCGCCAGGAATTGAAAAAGATGGCCTTGCGCTTTCGTGAAGGCCTGAACGAGTGCTGATGGCGAGAGAGATTCAGAGCGCACCGTTCATCAAGCCGTAAAGAAACCTGTTCAGATCCTCAGCGAGGCCGGGCGGATGACTGATATAATCCCGGCCTTTCGTGGAGAACAGACTTTTATGCCAACGTCCTTTCTGGAAATTGTTGAGTTGCCTGACGGCCGAATCGAGCTGCGCCGGGCTGAGGACGAGGGTTCTCTGGTTATCCTGGATTTTTCTGAAGACGCCAAAGTGTTTCTGCAAGGCCAGCACGTGGAAGTGGCGAAGGCTATGTTGAGCGTCGGCGTGCAGATGGCGGGTCGGCTGGCGGAAGGCGAGCCGGAGAAGGACGATGGGCCGCGGGTTCTTCACTGAGTTTTATGGGTATGTGGATTTGCTACGGCGGCGGGCTTGATTTGGCGAGCGCGTTTACTGTGGCGAGCGGGCTTGCCCCGCGTTGGGCTGCGAAGCGGCCTTAGATGATGTTATGCGGTGTATCAGGTATTCCACGGTGCTTGGTTTTGGGGCCGCTTTGCAGCCCAATGTAGGGCAAGCCCGCTCGCCACAGAGGCCCTGCGCAGCGACAGAGGTATGTCGTTTATCCCAACCGAATATTCAAGCTTTGCGCATCGCCCGTTCGCGCGGCGCTGATCAACTGCTGCTTGGCCGTTGCGTTCAGCGGGTTGAGCCAGCTCACCACGGTATGGCTACGGCCCAGGCGCAAGGCTTCGCAGGTCAACTGCTGGGCACTTTGCATGCCGCGCGGTTGCAGCAGCAGAATGCGTTCGCGGTTGAGGCCGGCGTCCCGCAGCCAGGCCTGGGTCAGGCTGGCGGGCGGGGCGATCAGCGTCAGCCAGCGCGCGTCCTGGTCCTCGCTCAGTTCGCGAAGGATCGGTGCCAATAGGCTCAGGCAGCTCCCAGCTGCACCGCGCAACGACAATTCACTGAACGCCTCGGGTTCGGAGCCCCAAGGGGCCTCGACCGCTTCCTTGAGGATCGGCGCAAGAGGTTGGGCCATAAAGGCCTCAAACAGCGACAGTTGTGTGTGTTGTGGGGTGTGCACGAGCTGCATGATGCCTCCTTTAGCGGCGAATGACGCCTACGCTCAAACCTTCGATCACCAGGTCCTGATCTTTCAGGTTCACTTCAATCGGGGCGAACTCGGGGTTCTCGGCCAACAGCCAGACCTTGCTGCCTTCGCGCTTGAAGCGTTTTACGGTGACTTCATCGCCGATACGCGCGACGACGATCTGGCCATTGCGGGCTTCGCGCGTGGTGTGGACGGCCAACAGGTCGCCATCGAAAATCCCCACGTCTTTCATGCTCATGCCGTGTACCCGTAGCAGGTAGTCGGCGCGAGGATGGAAAAAGGTCGGGTTGATGTTGCAGGACTCTTCGACGTGCTGCTGCGCCAGGATCGGCGCACCGGCGGCGACGCGGCCGATGATCGGCAGGGTCGATTCGTCGGCCTTGGCTTCGAAGCCAGGGATGCGAATACCGCGTGAAGCACCCGGGGTCATCTCGATCGCGCCTTTGCGCGCGAGGGCCTTGAGGTGTTCTTCGGCAGCATTGGGAGACTTGAAACCCAGTTCCAGCGCAATTTCCGCTCGTGTCGGCGGGTAGCCGTTGTCATCGAGGCAGCGCTTGATAAAAGCCAGAATCTCAGCTTGGCGTGGCGTCAGTTTTAGCATGTTGATCGCTCTGTCTTTTTATACAGTGACTGGGATTATATACAGTGAACTGCGCTTGGCAATCATCCTTTTTGGTGGGTCCGCTGGACGGTCGTTCGGCAACAGTCCTACAAGGCATATATGGCGCTGCCTACAGACCGCGGAGGATGTGATTAAATAGCGACGAAATAGATGACTGCCCGGCCGGAAAACGGACTCGCAGGCTTGACAAGACACACCCTGAAACGTATGTTTCAAACAAGTGTTTGTCAGGCGGAGTAGCCATGGCCCAGTCGGAAACCGTTGAACGCATTCTCGATGCTGCCGAGCAATTGTTCGCGGAAAAAGGATTTGCTGAAACCTCATTGCGGCTGATTACCAGCAAGGCCGGGGTCAACCTCGCGGCGGTGAACTACCATTTCGGCTCGAAAAAGGCCCTGATCCAGGCGGTGTTCTCGCGCTTCCTGGGGCCGTTCTGCGCCAGTCTCGACCGTGAGCTCGAGCGCCGCCAGGCCAAGGCCGATCACAAGCCAACCCTGGAAGACCTGCTGGAAATCCTCGTGGAGCAAGCGCTGGTGGTGCAGCCGCGCAGCGGCAATGACCTTTCAATCTTCATGCGTTTGCTGGGCCTGGCGTTCAGCCAGAGCCAGGGTCACTTGCGCCGTTACCTGGAAGACATGTACGGCAAGGTTTTTCGTCGCTATATGTTGCTGGTCAACGAAGCTGCGCCGCGTATTCCACCGATCGAGCTGTTCTGGCGCGTGCACTTCATGCTCGGTGCCGCGGCGTTCAGCATGTCCGGGATCAAGGCGTTGCGCGCGATTGCCGAGACCGATTTCGGCGTCAATACCTCGATTGAACAGGTGATGCGCTTGATGGTGCCGTTCCTCGCCGCTGGCATGCGCGCCGAGACCGGGGTGACCGATCAGGCCATGGCTGCCGCCCAGTTGCGCCCGCGCAGCAAATCCACACCGGCTGTCGCCAAGGTGTGAACGTACCGGGTGTGCGCGGTCGCTTGCATCCGCTAAGCTAGCCGCCATGTCGATTTCAGCTATTTACTCGCAACCCGTTGTGTTCACCCGCCGCCGATTGGCGCCGCGTGAGGGCAACGGGTTGTGTGCGTTATTTAAGGAAGGTTTATGACTGCTGCGCTGCAAGGTTCTTTGATGGTCGATGTGGCGGGTACTTGGCTCACGGCAGAGGATCGCCACCTGTTGCGCCAGCCTGAGGTGGGCGGCCTGATCATTTTTGCGCGCAATATCGAGCATCCGCGCCAGGTGCGTGAGTTGAGCGCAGCGATTCGTGCCGTTCGCCCTGACTTGCTGCTGGCCGTCGACCAGGAAGGTGGTCGCGTGCAGCGCCTGCGCCAAGGCTTCGTGCGCTTGCCGGCGATGCGTGCATTGGCGGATAACCCGAATGCCGAGTACCTGGCCGAGCAATGCGGCTGGGTCATGGCCACCGAGGTGCTCGCCGTGGGCCTGGACCTGAGCTTCGCCCCGGTGCTGGACCTGGACTACCAGCGCAGCGCCGTGGTGGGCACCCGCTCCTTCGAGGGCGACCCCGAGCGCGCGGCTGTACTCGCCGGTGCCTTTATCCGCGGCATGAACAGCGCTGGCATGGCCGCCACCGGTAAACACTTCCCGGGCCACGGCTGGGCTGAAGCCGATTCCCACGTCGCGATTCCGAATGACGAACGCAGCCTGGAACAGATTCGCGCAAATGACCTGGTGCCTTTCGCACGCCTGAGCAAGCAGTTGGCGGCGGTGATGCCCGCGCACGTCATTTACCCGAAGGTCGACGCACAACCTGCCGGTTTCTCGCGCCGCTGGTTGCAGGACATTCTGCGCGGTGAGCTGCAATTTGACGGGGTGATTTTCAGTGATGACCTGTCGATGGCTGGCGCGCACGTGGTCGGCGATGCGGCCAGTCGGATTGAAGCGGCGCTGACTGCCGGTTGCGATATGGGGCTGGTGTGCAACGACCGTGCGGCTGCCGAACTGGCACTGACGGCGGCGCAGCGCATGAAGGTGACGCCGTCGGCACGGATTGCGCGGATGCGTGGGCAGGCGGTGGCTTCGACGGAGTACAAGCAGGACCCGCGTTGGTTGGCGGCGCTTGGTGCGTTGCGGGATGCTCAGTTGATCGACTGACGACCGCGCCGCGCCCATCGGGGGCAAGCCCCCTCCCACGCTATGATTTGTGAATGCGATCAAATCTGGGAGGGGGCTTGCCCCCGATGGCGATCTAACCGTCAACGCTTCTCTTGCTTATTGGGCAACGGCGCAAACAATGCCTCGATGTCTTCGTTGCCCAACTGCCAATCCCCGGTGGTACGCCCATCCAGCACGCCGGCCGCCAGGTCGGACTTTTCCTTCTGCAGGTGCTGGATTTTCTCCTCCACCGTGCCCCGCGCAATCATCTTGTACACGAACACCGGCTTCTCCTGACCGATACGGTACGCGCGGTCGGTAGCCTGGTTTTCCGTGGCCGGGTTCCACCATGGGTCGTAGTGGATCACGGTGTCGGCCTCGGTCAAGTTCAACCCCACGCCACCGGCCTTCAGGCTGATCAGAAAAATCTGCAGCTTGCCGCTCTGGAAGTCTTTCACCGGCGTGCGCCGGTCGCGGGTCTGGCCGGTCAGCAGGGCGTAGGCGACGCCGCGTTTTTTCAGTTCGGCTTCGATCAAGCTCAGCATCGAGGTGAACTGGGAGAACAGCAGGATCCGCCGCCCTTCGGCAAACAACTCTTCGAGCATTTCCATCAGGCTGTCGAGCTTGCCCGAACTGCTGCCACGGGCGGGCAGGGTGGCGTCGTTGACCAGGCGCAGGTCGCAGCACACCTGGCGCAACTTGAGCAGCGCTTCAAGGATGATGATCTGGCTGCGCGCCACGCCTTTACGGGTGATCTCGTCGCGCACCTTCTTGTCCATGGCCAGGCGCATGGTTTCGTACACGTCGCGTTGGGCCTCGTTGAGGTCGACCCAATGGATGATCTCAGTCTTGGGCGGCAACTCCGTGGCCACCTGTTCCTTGGTACGGCGCAACAGGAAAGGTTTTATCCGACCGTTGAGGTGCTGCAATCGCACGTCGCTGGCGCGTTTTTCGATGGGCACGCGGTAATCACGGTTGAAGCTTTTAACGTCGCCCAGCCAGCCCGGCAGCAGGAAGTGGAACAGCGACCACAGTTCGCCCAGGTGATTTTCCAGCGGCGTGCCACTCAGGCACAGGCGTTGTCGCGCGTTCAGCTCGCGCGCCGCGTGGGCTGCCTTGCTATTGGGGTTCTTGATGTACTGGGCTTCGTCGAGAATCAGCACATGCAAGGGCAGGGCAGCCAGTTGCTCGATGTCCTTGGGCAGCAGCGCGTAGGTGGTCAGCAGCAGGTCATAGTCCTGCAGGTTGGCGAAATGTTTCTTACGACTTGCGCCGTACAGCGCCACGACTTTGAGTTGCGGGGTGAAGTGCGCCGCTTCGTCGAGCCAGTTGGGGATCAGGCTGGTGGGCATCACTACCATGCACGGTCGGTTCAGGCGCCCTGCGGCTTTCTCGGTAAGAATATGCGCCAGGGTCTGCAGGGTTTTACCCAGGCCCATGTCATCCGCAAGAATCCCGCCGACGTCCAGTTGCCGCAGCGATTGCATCCAGCTCAAGCCTTCCAGCTGATAGGGGCGCAAGGTCGCGTTCAAACCGTCGGGCGCGACGCAGGTGAAGTCCTTGATGTCACGCAGGCGCTGGGCAAAGTTGCGGATCTTCTCGCCACCTTCCCATTGCAGGGGCACCTCATCCAGCGGGTTAAGGCGGATCGCATCGGCCTTGGCCAGGCGCAGCGTGGTGGTGCCGGGTTCCTGCAGGTAAAACTCGCCAAGCGTGGCCAGCACCGGTTTCAGCCGACCGTAGGGCAAGGCCACTTGCAGCGGGCCGTGGCCGTTGGGCAGGCCGGGGATATTTACCAGGATCAGTTCGTCGTCGCGACGCCGCGCGAGTTTTTCCGGGTTGAGGATCTCGGTGTGCGAACGCATCAGGTTGAGCAGGATCGGCAGCAGGCTCAGGCGCTCGCCATTCACGATGATCCCCAGTTCCAGGTCGAACCAGTCGCGCTCAGGCCCGTCATCGACCGTCGCGTACCAGTCATCGACCGTGCTCAGGTCGAAGCCGAACTCCTCATCGATCTGCAGCTCCCAGCCTTCGGCGCGCAGCGTGGGCGAGGCATTGAGGGTGAAGTTCAGCCAGGCACTGTCGTTGACCATCTCGAACAGCTCACCGGCACTTTCCGGCAGTGCCTTGCTCTGGCGTGTGGCGATCTTGAAACCCAGCAGGCGCAGCTGCTCGCGATACGGCTGTTCCAGCTCGGGGTGACGCTTGATCCGCAGGCTCTGGGTTTCCTGGCGCACGATGATATCGGCGTTCTTTTGCCCGCTGACGTAGTTGCCCAGGTAGTTGAACGACAGTGCCGCACGGTGCTGGATATAGCGCTGCATCTTGCCGTTGCGGGGTTCGAACGCGCTGAATTCGACACTCGCCAGCCACAGGCGCGGCACGGGCCGCACATCTTCCATCACCACTTGTGGCAGCACCACGCGGTTATCCAGCACGGCCTGGAGTTTTTCCAGCAGCTCGGCATCCTGTGCCGCAGCCGGGTAGGCCAGGGTTTCCTGGACCTTGAGCAACACCGCGGCGATGTGTTTACAGTTGGTGTGCACCGGGCAGGTACAACGGCTGTCGACCAGGATCAGCGTGCCCTTGGCCGATTCGCGCAGCGCAATGGTCTGCCGGTATACGTTGCCGCCCGAGCCTTCGCAACTGGCGACGATGGTGCTGTCGCCGGACTCGACGATGCGCACGCGGTTCTCCAGCGCATACCGCCGCCCGCGCTCAAGGCTCTGCTCTTTAAAGCGATTGGCCCACGAAGGGGCCAGGGGTTTGGTCAACGACGACGTCAGGGGCATGGCGCTGGATCAGTCCTGAATGTCGGGCGGTGGCGCGCTGGGTGGCTTGGCGGTCAGCGAAGTGATCTTGATCAGCAGCGCCAGGTGGCCGCCGTCCAGGTAGTTGAGCTGGTTGTTCTTGGTGCGCACATCGGTCTGGCTCAAGTGTTCGCTGGCGATCACGCTGCCGTTGGCGTCGAACTGGTTGATCCAGAAGTTCGCATCGATGTCGGTAAAACGCCCCAATTGCAGGTTTAACACGCCCTCGATAGGGAACTGGCCGAACTGCTCCTGGCCATCGGTGATGGCAATTTTGACCGGCTGCTCGCCCAGGTTCTGCTCCCACGCCTTGTGCGCGAGCACGGTGTAGCTTGAGTCGGCACGCAGCTTGTCGACGATAGTGCCCAGGCGCGGCGGGCTCAACCTATCCCCCAGGCGCACCGCCCCGGCATCCCAGTCTTCCGGGGCCGCACGGCTATTGAGTACCGGCTCCGCGTTCTGGCGCACCAGGATCATTTCCACCTGGTACGGGCTGTCGGCGAACGCCGAAGGTGCCACGACCACCAACAACAGGCTCAAAATGCGGAACAGGCGCATTGGGGCGTCCTTCAAGCAGTTTTCGGGATGAGGCGCTCGAACAACGCCTCCAATGTATTAAAGCGTTCTTCGGCACGTTCCATCGGCACCATGAATTTGAACAGCGTAGCCCCTTCGAACTTGTAGCGGTTGGGCTGGCCCTGGATCAGCTTGATCAGCACCAGCGGGTCCACCGGCGTCTGCGCTTCGAACTCGATGCGCCCCCCCTGCGGTCCGGCGTCGACCTTCTTGATACCCAGCTGCTCGGCCTGCAATTTGAGCAGGGTCAGGCGCACCAGGTTCTTGGTCGGTTCCGGCAGCAGGCCGAAGCGGTCGATCATCTCGACCTGCAGGTCCTTGAGGCCTTCTTCGTCGGTGGCCGAGGCGATGCGCTTGTACAGGATCAGCCGCGCATGTACGTCCGGCAGGTAGTCTTCGGGGATCAACGCCGGCAAGCGCAGGTTGATTTCCGGCCCGCCGCCCAGGGGCTGGTCGAGGTTCGGTTGCTCGCCCTTGCGGATGGCTTTCACCGCGCGCTCGAGCATCTCCATATACAGGGTGAAGCCCACGGCCTGGATCTGACCGCTCTGGCCGTCGCCGAGCAGTTCGCCGGCGCCACGGATTTCCAGGTCGTTGGTGGCCAGTACAAAACCGGCGCCGAGGTCCTGGGTATTGGCGATTGCTTCCAGGCGTTTTTCGGCGTCCCCGGTGATTTGCTGGCGTGGCGGCGTCAGCAGGTAGGCATAGGCCTGGTGGTGACTGCGCCCGACGCGGCCACGCAGCTGGTGCAGCTGCGCCAGGCCGAATTTATCCGCACGCTCGATGATGATGGTGTTGGCGCTCGGCACGTCGATGCCGGTCTCGATGATGGTCGAGGCGATCAGCACGTTGAAGCGCTTGTGGTAGAAGTCGCTCATCACCTGCTCGAGTTCGCGCTCGCGCATCTGCCCGTGGCCGATGGCGATGCGCGCTTCCGGCACCAGTTCGGCGAGGTCGGCGGCGCATTTCTCGATGGTCTTCACGTCGTTGTGCAGGTAGTACACCTGACCGCCACGCAGCAACTCGCGCAGCAGCGCTTCCTTGACCGTGCTTTTGTTCTGCTCCATCACGAAGGTGCGCACCGACAAACGACGTGCCGGCGGCGTGGCGATGATCGACAGGTCGCGCATGCCCGACACGGCCATGTTCAGCGTGCGCGGAATCGGCGTGGCGGTGAGGGTGAGGATGTCGACTTCACTGCGCAGGTTTTTCAGCTGTTCTTTCTGGCGCACGCCGAAGCGGTGTTCTTCGTCGATGATTACCAGGCCGAGGTTCTTGATCTTCACATCGTCGGACAGCAGCTTGTGGGTGCCGATCACGATGTCGATCTTGCCCTCTGCCAAATCGGCGACGGCGGCATTCACTTCCTTGGCGGATTTGAAGCGGCTCATCACTTCCACGCTCACCGGCCAGTCGGCAAAGCGGTCGCGAAAGCTGTTGTAGTGCTGCTGGGCGAGCAGGGTGGTTGGCACCAGGATCGCCACTTGCTTGCCACCGTGCACCGCGATAAAGGCGGCGCGCATTGCCACTTCGGTCTTGCCGAAGCCCACGTCGCCACAGACCAGGCGGTCCATCGGCTTGGGCGCGAGCATGTCGGCGCGCACGGCTTCGATGGTGGTCTGCTGGTCCGGGGTTTCTTCGAAGGCAAAGCCGGCGCTGAAGGTGGCGTAGTCGGCTTTCGGGTCGGCGAACGCGTAACCCTCGCGGGCGGCGCGGCGTGCATAGATGTCGAGCAGCTCGGCGGCGACGTCGCGGACCTGTTCGGCGGCCTTGCGCTTGGCTTTCTGCCAGGTCTCGGAGCCCAGGCGGTGCAATGGCGCCAGGGCGTCGTCGCTGCCGGTGTAGCGCGCGATCAAATGCAGGCTGGCCACTGGCACGTAGAGCTTGGCGCCCTCGGCGTATTCCATGGTGAGGAATTCGGCGGCCTGGTTGTCGATCTCCAGGGTCTGCAGGCCCAGGTAGCGGCCGACGCCGTGGTCGATATGCACCACCGGCGCGCCTTCGCGCAGCTCGGTGAGGTTCTTGATCACTGCGTCGTTGTTGGCGTCGGCGCGTTTTTCACGGCGCCGGCGCTGCATCACGCGTTGGCCGAACAGCGGGCTCTCGGCGATCAGCGCCAGGGCCGGGTCGTCCAGCAGCAGGCCTTCGTCCAGCGGTGCGATGGTGATCGCCAGGCGCTCTTTGCTCGCGACAAAGTCCGGCCAGCTGTCGACGGTTTTCGGGCGCAGCTTCAGGCGTTCCAGCAACTCCAGCAACACTTCGCGGCGACCGGCGGATTCGGCGGTGAACAGCACGCGACCGTCGAAGTCGCCGAGGAAATTCGACAAGGCTTCCAGCGGCTGGGTAGCTTTGGCCTGGATCGACAGATCCGGCAGCGTCGTCGCCGGGAAGCGCTCGCGGCCACTGCCGGCATCGACGTCCTGTTGGCTGGCGACGACGCGCGGCCAGTTTTTCAGGCGGGCGAAGCAGTCTTCCACCGGCAGGAACAGTTCGGCAGGTGGCAATAAAGGACGCGAAGGATCGACGCGGCGCTCTTCATAACGGTTGCGCACGTCGTTCCAGAAGTTTTCCGCTGCCTGCTCGATGCCTGGCAGTGAGAACACCTGGGTGTCCTGCGGCAAATAATCGAACAGGGTCGAGGTTTCGTCGAAGAACAACGGCAGGTAGTACTCGATACCGGCCGGTGTAATCCCGCTGCTCAAGTCCTGAAAGATCGGGCAGCGGCGGAAGTCGACGTCGAAGCGTTCGCGAAAGCGTGCCTTGAAGCGCGTGACCGCGTCCTTTTGCAGCGGGAATTCCCGCGCCGGCAGCAGCTTGATCGACTCGACTTTATCAATGGAGCGCTGGTTGTCCGGGTCGAACGTGCGCAGGGTCTCGATTTCGTCATCGAACAGGTCGATGCGGTAGGGCAACTTGCTGCCCATCGGGAACAGGTCGATCAACGCGCCGCGCACCGCAAATTCGCCGTGCTCGTACACCGTGTCGACGCAGCGGTAGCCGCTGGCTTCCAGGCGCGTGCGCATCTGTTCCACGTCGAGTTTCTGGCCGACATCCAGCACCAGGCTGCTGCCCAGCAGGAACTTGGTCGGCGCCAGGCGGTGCAGGGCCGTGGTGATCGGCACCACCAGCACGCCGTGAGCCAGTTCCGGCAGGCGGTACAGGCTGGCGATGCGCTGGGAGATGATGTCCTGGTGCGGCGAGAACAGATCGTAGGGCAGGGTTTCCCAGTCCGGGAAATGCAGCACCGGCAAATCAGGGGCGAAGAAGCTCAGCTCCTGCTCCAGCCGCTCGGCGCTTTGGCTGTCGGCGGTGAGCAGCAGGGTAAAGCGCTTGGCTGCGCTGGCAGCCTCGGCAATGGCCAGGCTCAGGGCGGCACCGGGCAGGTTGCCCCAGTGCTGTTTACCTGCCGCGGCAGGGAGAAGCGGTAGACGCAGAACGGGCACGGAAGGTTGAGCTCCAAGCGTTGCGACAAAGTCGGTAATTGTAGCGGCCAGAGGTGCCGCCTGTCAGTTGCTGACTGAGCCTATTACGGTTTGTAGGAAATGTAGTGGCTAAGACAAACAATGGCGTGTTTTGACTCAATATGTAGTGCCAAAAAGCGTGAGGTTTTCGGAGGGTTACGGACAAGTCAGCGAGGTCGCTCAACTGATGGTCTTCTGGAACCCGCGTATTTACTGGGCTGCAGCGGGGTATGATTTTTTCGCAAGCGCTTTTTGTTGCCTGGCGCGCATTGCCCCGAGGGCGGTCGGGCGGCATAATGTAGCCCCTTTTTTCTGCCCCTACATGTGGAAGGTTCCCGTGACTCAGAAGCCCGACCAGTGTCTTGGTGAATGGATCGACCGTGAAGCGCTCGCTGAAGCGATGATTCCGCTTATCGGTCAGCTGTACCGCAATAACAATGTGGTGAGCTCGATCTATGGCCGCAGCCTGATCAACCAGTCTGTCATCGCGATTCTCAAAGCCCACCGCTTTGCGCGTCACCGTTCCGCCGACGACAGCGAACTCTCCGTCCACGAAACATTCCCGCTGCTCAAAGCCATGAGCGAGCTCAAGCTCGGCGCGGCTTCGGTCGACCTGGGCAAGCTGGCCTACAAATTCCGCAAGGAAGGCGCCGGCCGTACTGCCGAGCAGTTCGTGCGTGAAGAAATGGCCGATGTGGTGGGCCAGCAAAACGCCGCAGCCCGCAAAGGCACCGACGTTGTGCTGTACGGCTTCGGTCGTATCGGCCGCCTGCTGGCACGCATCCTGATCGAAAAAACCGGTGGCGGCGACGGCCTGCGCCTGCGGGCTATCGTCGTGCGCAAAGGCGCCGAGAACGACCTGACCAAACGCGCCAGCCTGCTGCGTCGTGACTCGGTACACGGTCCGTTCAACGGCACCATCGTCATCGACGAAGAAAACAACACCATCACCGCCAACGGTAACCTGATCCAGGTGATCTACGCGAAGAACCCGTCCGAGGTGGATTACACCCAGTACGGCATCAAGGACGCCCTGCTGGTGGACAACACCGGCGTATGGCGCGACGCCGAGGGCCTGGGCCAGCACCTGGCTTGCCCGGGTATCGACCGCGTTGTGCTGACCGCGCCTGGCAAAGGCAAGCTGAAGAACATCGTGCACGGCATCAACCACGCCGAAATCACCGCTGACGACAAGATCGTGTCCGCCGCGTCCTGCACCACCAACGCCATCGTGCCGGTGCTGAAGGCTGTGAATGACAAGTTCGGCATCGTTAACGGTCACGTCGAAACCGTTCATTCGTACACCAACGACCAGAACCTGATCGACAACTTCCACAAAGGCGATCGCCGTGGCCGTAGCGCCGCGTTGAACATGGTGATCACCGAGACCGGTGCTGCCACCGCGGCTGCCAAGGCCCTGCCTGAGCTGGCCGGCAAGCTGACCGGCAACGCGATCCGTGTGCCGACGCCAAACGTGTCTATGGCCATTCTCAACCTCAACCTTGAGAACGCCGCCACCCGCGAAGAGATGAACGAGTACCTGCGCTACATGGCGCTGCACTCCGATCTGCACAAGCAAATCGACTACGTCAATTCACAGGAAGTGGTGTCCACCGACTTCGTTGGCTCGCGCCACGCCGGTGTGGTGGACGCTGAAGCGACCATCAGCCAGGACAACCGTGTTGTGCTGTACGTGTGGTACGACAACGAGTTCGGCTACAGCTGCCAGGTGGTTCGCGTGATGGAAGACATGGCCGGCGTCAACCCGCCTGCGTTCCCGCGCTAAGCCTTTGCAGTGAATGAAAAAGCCCCGACTGATTCGGGGCTTTTTTTATGGCTGGTGGGTTGTCAGCAATGGCCTCATCGGGAGCAAGCTCCCTCCCACATGTTGATTTGTGAACCTATTCAAAAGTGTGGGAGGGGCTTGCCCCCGATAGCGGTGGCTCAGTGAACACAGGTTTGCCTGACAGGCTGCTTTACTTACTTGAGCAGTTTGTCACGCAACTCCTCAGACAAGCCTTTGGGCGCCAGCCAGATCCCCAGATAGGCCCTGGCCAGCGCGTCGTCGCGACTGCTGAACACCACCTGGCCGTTGATCTCCAGGTTCAAGCCGCGGCCCGGACGAAAATCCAGGGCATACCGATCACCGCTGCGGATGTTGCGAAAACTGGCGTGCAGTTTGTCTATCTCGGGCTTCAGTCGGGCGCCGGCCTGCTGGCGCTCCAGGGTCGCCGTGGCGGCCTTGATCACATCGTTGCGGTCGATGTCGCGAAAGTAATACAGCGCCAGGCGCAGCGGCTTTTGCTCGGACCATGCCTGTTTCACGCTGATGTCCGCCGGTGCGTACAGTGCCGCCGCGTACACATCGGCCCAGAGGTAGGTGAGCACTGCCTGGTTTTTCAACGCCAGCTCATAGGATTGCGCAGGGAAATCGGCTTGCCGGAGCCGATCCGCCTCACTCGCCTGCGCCGCCACCGAAAAAATCATCATTAAACAGAAAACCACATGCCGCATAATGGCTCGTCCTGTAAAGGTGCGTGCCAGCAGTGTAATGCCTGTTTCGTGTTTCTGTAGTAAAGGCAAGACTGGCCTACGACGCGACCAAGGGTTAATGTGCGCGGCGTTGAGCCTTATATAGACTGTGCCCCGGTTCACACACTTGAGCCAAATTGTCCTTCATGCCCGCTGGCCGCGGCATGATTTAGCCAGGCGTTCAACCGTGCGCCTGGCCTGTTCTGAGGAGTACGCATGGCTGTCTACAACTACGACGTGGTGGTACTGGGTTCCGGCCCGGCTGGAGAAGGTGCGGCAATGAACGCCGCCAAAGCGGGGCGCAAGGTGGCGATGGTCGATAGCCGTCGCCAGGTCGGCGGTAACTGCACCCACCTGGGTACCATCCCGTCCAAGGCGTTGCGTCACTCCGTGCGCCAGATCATGCAATTCAACACCAACCCGATGTTCCGGGCGATTGGCGAGCCGCGCTGGTTCTCGTTCCCGGACGTGCTGAAAAGCGCCGAGAAAGTCATTTCCAAACAAGTCGCGTCGCGCACCGGTTACTACGCCCGTAACCGCGTCGACCTGTTCTTCGGCACCGGCAGCTTTGCCGACGAGCAAACCGTCGAAGTGGTCTGCGCCAACGGCGTGGTCGAGAAGCTGGTGGCCAAGCACATCATCATCGCTACCGGTTCGCGGCCGTATCGCCCGGCGGATATCGATTTCCACCACCCGCGTATCTACGATAGCGACACCATCCTCAGCCTGGGCCACACCCCGCGCAAACTGATCATCTATGGCGCCGGCGTGATCGGCTGTGAATACGCCTCGATCTTCAGCGGCCTGGGTGTACTGGTGGAGCTGGTGGACAACCGTGACCAGCTGCTGAGCTTCCTCGACTCGGAAATTTCCCAGGCGTTGAGTTATCACTTCAGCAACAACAACATCACCGTGCGCCACAACGAAGAGTACGAGCGGGTCGAAGGCCTGGACAACGGGGTGATCCTGCACCTCAAGTCCGGCAAGAAGATCAAGGCCGATGCCTTGCTGTGGTGCAACGGTCGTACCGGCAACACCGACAAGCTGGGCATGGAAAACATCGGGGTCAAGGTCAACAGCCGTGGCCAGATCGAAGTGGACGAGAACTACCGCACCTGCGTGACCAACATCTACGGCGCCGGTGACGTGATCGGCTGGCCAAGCCTGGCCAGTGCCGCCCACGACCAGGGCCGCTCGGCCGCCGGCAGCATTGTCGACAACGGCAGCTGGCGTTATGTGAACGACGTGCCGACCGGGATCTACACGATTCCGGAGATCAGCTCGATCGGCAAGAACGAACACGAACTGACCAAGGCCAAGGTGCCTTATGAAGTGGGCAAGGCGTTCTTCAAGAGCATGGCACGTGCGCAGATCGCCGGTGAGCCGCAAGGCATGCTGAAGATCCTGTTTCACCGCGAAACCCTGGAAGTGCTCGGCGTGCATTGCTTCGGCTACCAGGCGTCGGAAATCGTGCACATCGGCCAGGCGATCATGAACCAGCCGGGTGAGCAAAATACCCTCAAGTATTTTGTGAACACCACGTTCAACTACCCGACCATGGCCGAAGCCTATCGGGTAGCGGCCTACGACGGCCTCAACCGGCTTTTTTGAGCGGCTCCGGCCGGTGGCCTGAGCCGGCCGGGGAGACCGATTTCAGTAATTCTCGAGGGTGGCAGTGGCCAAACCGGGAAAGTCTGTAATCAGGCTATCTACGCCGAAGTCGGCGAGCCTGCGCATCAGCGCGGGTTCGTTGACTGTCCACACGGACACGTGCAAACCCTGACGCTGGGCTTTTTCCAGACGCTCGGGGGTGCACAGCGTCCAGTTCAACGCCAGGTACTCACAGCCATAGTTCTGCGCGACCTTCAACGGGTCGAGCCAGGCGTATTCGGCCACCAGGCCGCGCGACAGGTCCGGCGTGAGTTCAATCGCAGCTTTCAAGACTTCCCGCGAACTTGAGGTCACCGTGACCTTGTCCATCAAGCCATGACGCACAGCCATCTCACGAATTGCCAGCACGGTAGTCGCGGCGCGGGTGCGTGAAGCGCTTTTGACTTCCAGTTGCCAGTGATCGAAGTCGCATTGCTCGAACAGTTCTTCCAGGCGCGGGATCGGGCACGGCTTGACCCAACCCGGGCCGCCTTTGCGCGCGTCCATCTTCACCAGGTCCGCCGCCGAATACTCGACGACCTTGCCGCGCCGGTCGGTGGTGCGCTTGAGGGTGGGGTCGTGGATGACCATCAGCTCGCCGTCCATGGACAGGTGCAAATCCAGTTCGCACCGGCGTACGCCGTGCTTGAGGCATTCCTGGAAGCTGGTCAGGGTGTTTTCCGGTGCTTCGCCTTTGGCACCGCGGTGGCCGTAAATCAGGGTCACAGTTGCTCCTTTGCGCCAGGTCGGCTGGCGGGGTGAATACGATTCAGGTGTCTTGGGCGTCGCTCTGTTCCCGCGCCAGGCGCCGCTCCTGGGCTTGTTTCTGCAGGATATAGCGCGCGAGCAATTGGCGTTGGGCGTCGGTCATGGACTCGAACTCCGTACCCACGTCAAACCCCGTGCCCTTGGGGTCGCAATGGGTGACCCGTGCGCGCAGCAGCAGGCCGAGCGCCTGGGGCATCAGCACCAGCTTGACCGCCAGGTGTGCGCCGGGTGCCAGAGGGGCAGGGTGCTGGAAGTCGATGCCGCCTTCGGAAATGATCACCGGTTGCGGTGCGCCGACTTCATCCAGCAGGCCACGCGCCATGATCTGGCTGAGCAGATCCACACGTTTATTCTGGACCCTGAGGAACGCGGCGAGGGTGCGATCCTTCTCGCTGAGCTGGCGCAACAGGTGCTGGGCTTCGAATTCGCTCAGGTGCAGTTCACTGAGCAGATTGAACAGCGGCGAATCATCCAGCAATACTTCTTTGCTCGCCGCTTCGGGGGCAGACAGGCTTTTGATTTGAAGTGCGATCATGTCGTCGATACGGTAGTATTCGCGGCGCTCTTCTTCATCTAATGTCGACATGGCGAACCCCAGGTAACGGTAATGGTCTGAGTGTAAAGCTGCTTACCAGACCCCGCCACCGGGACGTCTTCTTTTCCTCCGAACAAGCCCCGACATGTTCAGACCTCTCTTCGTATTTATCGGCACGCGTTATACCCGTGCAAAGCGCCGCAATCATTTTGTGTCGTTCATTTCCTTGACCTCGATGATCGGGCTCGCCTTGGGCGTGGTCGTGATGATCGTGGTGCTGTCGGTGATGAACGGCTTCGATCATGAGATGCGCACCCGCGTGCTGGGTATGGTGCCCCACGCGACCATCGAGGCCGACGCGCCCATCAGCGACTGGCAAAGCCTGGCCGACAAGGTCAAGCAGAACCCCAAAGTGCTGGCCGTTGCGCCATTTACCCAGATGCAGGGGCTGCTGACCCACGACGGCAAGGTGCAGAAAATTCTGCTGAATGCCATCGACCCGGTCCAGGAGCGCAAGGTCTCGATCATCGACAAGTTCATGCTGCAGGGCAAACTCGGTGACCTCGCGCCCGGCAGCTTCGGCATCGTCATCGGTGACAAGGCGGCGGCCAAGCTCGGCGTGGGCGTCGGCGACAAGCTGACCTTCGTCGCCCCGGAAGTCACCGTGACCCCGGCCGGCATGTTCCCGCGCATGAAGCGCTTCACCGTGGTCGGCACTTTCCACGTGGGCGCCGGCGAGATCGACGGCTACCTGGGCCTGACCAACCTCACCGACCTGGCCCGCCTGCATCGCTGGCAGCCAGACCAGGTGCAGGGCCTGCGCCTGAAGTTCAACGACCTGTTCGACGCACCGCGCGGCGCCTGGGAAATCGCCCAGCACCTGGGTGAGTCCCAGTACTACGCCCGCGACTGGACCCGGACCCACGGCAACCTGTACCAGGCCATCCGCATGGAAAAAGCCATGATCGGCCTGCTGTTGCTGCTGATCGTTGCCGTGGCCGCGTTCAACATCATTTCCACCTTGGTGATGGTGGTGAACGACAAGAAGGGCGACATCGCGATCCTGCGGACCCTCGGTGCCACGCCGGGGCAGATCATGGCGATCTTCATGGTGCAGGGCACCGTGATCGGCGTGGTCGGTACCTTGATCGGCACCGCCGTCGGCATCCTCGCCGCACTGAACGTCAGTGCCGCGATTGCCGGCCTTGAGGTGTTGATCGGCCATAAATTCTTGAACTCCGACGTTTATTTCATCGACTACTTGCCGTCCCAGGTGCAGAGCCAGGACGTGTTGATGGTAGGCGCTGCCGCGTTGGTCCTGAGTTTCCTTGCCACCCTGTATCCAGCCTGGCGCGCGGCACGTACCCAGCCAGCACAGGCCTTACGTTATGAGTGAATCGGGCATGAGTGAAAAAGCAATCCTGAGCTGCCGCAACCTGGGCAAATCCTACGAGGAAGGCCCTGAATCGGTTGTGGTGCTGTCCAACCTGCAACTTGAGCTGCACCCCGGCGAGCGCGTAGCGATCGTCGGCAGTTCCGGTTCCGGTAAAAGTACCTTGCTCAACCTGCTGGGCGGCCTCGATACGCCGTCCCAGGGCAGCGTGTGGCTGGCGGGCGAAGAGCTGTCGGCCCTCGGCGAGAAGGCTCGCGGCCAACTGCGCAACCGTTCGCTGGGCTTTGTGTACCAGTTCCACCACCTGTTGCCGGAATTCACCGCCCTGGAAAACGTGTGCATGCCGCTGCTGATCGGCAAGACCGCGATCCCGCAGGCACGCCAGCGCGCCAAGGCCCTGCTCGAGCGCGTAGGCCTTGGCCACCGCCTGGAGCACAAGCCGGCCGAACTGTCCGGCGGTGAGCGCCAGCGTGTGGCCATCGCCCGTGCCCTGGTCAACAACCCAGGCCTGGTGATGCTTGATGAGCCGACCGGCAACCTCGACTCTCACACCGCCCAGGGCATCAAGGACTTGATGCTGGAGCTGAGCACCCAGATGCGCACCGCGTTCCTGGTGGTGACCCATGACATGAGCATGGCCCGCCAGATGGACCGTGTGTTGCACCTGCAGGAAGGTCATCTGGTCGCCATCTGACCTGTTTCAAGCCCGGCGCCCGACGCCGGGTTTTCTATTTTTTCAACGGTGCCCGCGAATGTTCAGACCGTTATCGATTTTCATCGGCACGCGCTATACCCGCGCCAAGCGCCGCAACCGTTTTGTTTCGTTTATCTCGATGACCTCGATGATCGGCCTCGCCCTGGGCGTGCTGGCGATGATCGTGGTGTTGTCGGTGATGAACGGTTTCCAGCGCGAAATGAGCTCGCGCATCCTCGGCATGGTGCCCCACGCCACCATCGTCGGCGTTAACCCGATTGATGATTGGCAGCCGGTGGCCGCGGCGGCGATGAAGAACCCGCAAGTGACCGCTGCAGTACCTTTCACGCAGATGGACGGCATGTTCTCCTACAAGGGCGCGATGCAGCCGATCGAGATCAGCGGTATCGACCCGGCCCAGGAGGGCAAGGTGTCGATCGTCGCCCAGCACATTGTGCGCGGCAAACTGGAAGACCTGAAGCCGGGTGAGTTCGGCGTGGTGGTGGGTGAAATCACCGCACGGCGTTTCCGCCTGAATGTCGGCGACAAGCTGACCCTGATCGTGCCGGAAATCAGCACCGCGCCGGGTGGTATCACTCCGCGCATGCAGCGCTTGAACGTGGTCGGGATCTTCAAGGTCGGCGCCGAGCTGGATGGCTCCATGGCCATGATCCACATGGCTGACGCCGCAGAGATCCAGCACTGGCAGCCGAACCAGGTGCAAAGCGTGCGCCTGGCGGTGAAAGACCTGTATGCGGCGCCCAAGGTCTCATCGGACATCGCCGCCAGCCTGGGCACGGGCTACAAGCCTGATGACTGGACCCACACCCAGGGCAGCCTGTTCAGCGCGATGAAGATGGAAAAAACCATGATCGGCCTGCTGTTGCTGATGATCGTCGCGGTGGCGGCGTTCAACATCATCGCCACGCTGATCATGGTGGTCAACGACAAGGGCGCGGACATTGCGATCCTGCGCACCATCGGCGCCACGCCCCGGCAGATCATGGCGATTTTCATGGTGCAGGGCACGGTGATCGGAGTCGTCGGCACCTTGATCGGCGGCATCCTCGGCGTGATCGCCGCGCTGAACGTGAGTGAATTGGTGGGCTGGGTGGAGCGCGTGAGCGGGCAGCACATCTTCAGTTCAGACGTGTATTTCGTCAGCAACCTGCCTTCTGAGCTGCAAGGCGGTGATGTGTTGTTGATCTGCTCGGCCGGGTTTGTGCTGAGCTTTCTGGCGACGATCTACCCGGCGTATCGCGCGGCGAAGATTGAGCCGGCGCATGCTCTCAGGTATTCGTAAGGCCTGACACCGCTATCGCAGGCAAGCCAGCTCCCACATTTGAATGTGTTCACACCTCAAAATGTGGGAGCTGGCCCCCGATAGGGCAAGCCCGGCTTGCATCAAGCTGACTTTGGCAACTCAATCACAAACCTTGTCCACCCCGCCTCAGACTCACAACAAATCCTCCCTCCATGCGCCCGCACAATCGACTGGGTAATCGCCAGCCCCAGCCCCGCATGTTCACTGCTGCCTGCATGGCGCGACGGGTCGGCGCGGTAGAATCGGTCAAACAATTTCGGTAACAACTGTGCTGGAATCCCGTCCCCGGTGTTCTCGACGGCCAGCCTCACGCCATCGTCCATCCGCACCCGCACTTCGCCCCCCGCCGGGGTAAACCGCAGCGCGTTATCCAGCAGGTTCGACAGTGCCCGACGCAACATACCGCGGTCGCCGGCGACGTGGGCTGTGCCTTCGCGTACCAGGGTGATCTGCGCCTCTTCGGCGAGCAGGGCGAAAAACTCCAACACCGCATCTACTTCGTCCGCCAGCGCCAACGGTTCACGCTTAGGCATCAGCAAACCATGATCGGCCTTGGCCAGGTACAGCATGTCGTTGACCAGCTGGGCCATCCATTGCAGCTCTTCCAGGTTGCTGTGCAGCGCCTCCCGGTAATCCTCCAGCGGGCGTGGCTGGGTGAGGATGACCTGGGTCTGGGTCAGCAAATTCGACAGCGGCGTGCGCAGTTCATGGGCGATATCGGCAGAGAAGGCCGAGAGGCGCTGGAAGGCATCGTCCAGACGGCCGAGCATGGCATTGAAGGCTTGCGCGAGTTCTTCCAGTTCTGCGGGCATAGGCTGCTCAGGCAAACGCTGCGTGAGCGAGTGGGCGGACACACTGGCCGCCACTTCGCCCATGCGCCGCAATGGCCGCAACCCGCTGCGTGCGGCCCAGGCGCCGAGCAAGGCGGTAGCCAGGGCCGAGAGGCTGACGGTGAGCCAGATCAGATGCTGCATGCGCTGCAGGAAGTGCTGGTGATGGGTGATGTCGAGCACCAGGCTCAGTTGCGGCGAATCGGCACGGCCCGCAATCAACGGCACGTTGTACACGCGGTAAGCGCTGCCGGCGTTTTGCAGGCTGTGCAGGCCTGGGGAGTCGGGCAGGTTGACGCCCGCCGTTCCGTCAAACCATCGCTGGCCGGCGGCAGTGATGCGCACAGCCAGGTCGGGTTGGCGATTGAGCTCGATGCGCAGTTGCGCTTCCCGTTGGGCAAATAGCTGCGGTGTGTCCACACCCTGCAACGTGCTGCGCAGCGCTACCAGTTTGCTGTCGAGCAACTGCTGGTCCAGCTCCATGAAGTGCGCCTCGCTGGCCCGGTTGAAGAGCACGCCGGCCAGCAGCGAGACCACCGCGGTGCAGCCGGCGAACAACAATGCCAGGCGGCTGGCCAGGGACAGGCGCTGGATCAATTGCACCGTGCCTCCAATACGTAGCCCATGCCGCGCACGGTGTGGATCAGCTTGGTGGGGTAGGGATCGTCGATCTTCAGGCGCAAACGGCGGATCGCCACTTCAATGATGTTGGTATCGCTGTCGAAATTCATGTCCCACACCTGAGAGGCAATCAGCGACTTGGGCAGCACTTCACCCTGACGGCGCAGCAGCAGTTCCAGCAGGGAAAATTCCTTGGCGGTGAGGTCGATGCGTTGGCCGCCCCGTTCGACACGGCGGCGAATCAGATCCAGGCGCAGGTCGGCCAATTGCAGTGCGGTTTCCTGCGGCGCGCTGCCGCCACGGCGTAACAGGCTGCGCACGCGCGCCAGCAGCTCAGAGAAGGCGAAGGGCTTGACCAGGTAGTCGTCGGCGCCCAGCTCCAGGCCGTGCACGCGGTCTTCCACGGCATCCCGGGCGGTGAGGAACAACACCGGGATGTCCAGGCCTGCGCTGCGCACGGCTTGCAGGATTTGCCAGCCGTCACGGCCTGGCAGCATCACATCGAGGATCAGCAGGTCGTAGTCACCGGTCAACGCCAAGTGTTGGCCGCTGCTGCCGTCGGCCACCAGTTCAGTGGTAAAGCCTGCCTCGGCCAGGCCCTGGCGCAGGTAGTGGCCGGTTTTGGGTTGGTCTTCGACGATCAGCAGTTTCATGGGCGGCTCTTGGCAACGGGTCACGGCTAGGGTTATACCCCGGGGGGCACGGTAAGGACGTAACCTGACAAAGTTGTAATCCTGCGGTCAGCTGGCTGGCAGCGGCGCCATCTTAGAGTGCAACCCTAGCTGTTCCCACACTTTTGGAGAATCGAGATGTTGCATAAATCTCTGTTGTTGGCGGGCTGCCTGTTGGCGCTGAGTTTTGGTGCGGCGGCAGACCCGGCCCAGACCTATGCATTCGGCGAGGCCGCGCCGGCGAGCAAGGCCACACGCACGGTGGAAATTACCCTGCAGGACATTTCCTTTTCGCCCAAGGCCCTGGACGTGAAAGCCGGTGAGACCGTGCGCTTTGTGCTGGTCAACAAAGGCCAGTTGCTGCACGAGTTCAACCTCGGCGACGCGGCCATGCACGCCGGACACCAGAAGGAAATGCTGCAGATGCAGGCCAGCGGGATGCTCACCGCCACCGGCATGGGCAAGATGGATCACAGTGCCATGGGGCAAGGCGCCATGGGTGGCATGAAGCATGACGATCCAAACAGCGTGCTGGTGGAGCCCGGTAAAACCGCCGAGCTGACCTGGACCTTCACCAAGGCCACGGGCCTTGAGTTTGCCTGCAACCTTCCCGGGCATTACCAGGCAGGCATGGTCGGCAAACTGACCGTTGAGTGAGCGTTTGTTAAGGGCGGGGGCAAAGGCTGGTAGACTGGCGGGGTTTATTTAGCCAGGTTTCCGCCATGCATCCCGCAGCCGAACATTCGCCGCTGGGCAAGTCCAGTGAATACATCTCTACCTACACCCCTTCGTTGCTGTTCCCGATTCCGCGCGCCGCCAAATGGGCCGAGCTGGGCCTGAGCGCCGAGACCCTGCCTTACACAGGCGTGGATTTCTGGAACTGCTTCGAGTTGTCCTGGCTGCTGCCGTCGGGCAAGCCGGTGGTGGCCATCGGTGAATTCAGCATCCCGGCCGATTCGCCGAACATCATCGAATCCAAGTCGTTCAAGCTGTACCTCAATTCGCTCAACCAGACTGCGTTTGCCGATACGGCAAGCCTGGAAGCCACCCTGCGCACCGACCTCAGCGCGGCTGCCGGCAAACCGGTCAGCGTGCGCATCCGCAGCCTGGCCGAGGTGGAAACCGAAGGTGTGCAGGCCATGCCGGGCGTTTGCATCGACGACCTGGAGATCAGCGTCAGCAACTATGAACACCCGCGTCCGGAACTGCTGCGTTGCGATGACTCGCGCATTGTCGAGGAGAGCGTGCACAGCCACCTGCTTAAATCCAACTGCCCGGTTACCAGTCAGCCCGATTGGGGCAGCGTGGCGGTGGCGTACCGCGGTTCGGCACTGGATCACGCCAGCCTGCTCGAGTACCTGGTGAGCTTTCGCCAGCACTCGGACTTTCATGAACAGTGCGTGGAGCGGATTTTTCTCGACCTGCAGCGCCTGCTCAAACCGGAAAAACTGACCGTGTATGCGCGGTATGTGCGGCGTGGCGGGCTGGATATAAACCCGTATCGCAGCACCGAGGACATGGCGTTCCAGAACCTGCGTCTAGCCCGCCAGTAGCCTGCACACAAAACAGATGTGGGAGGGGGCTTGCCCCTCCCACATTTTGGGTGTGTGCCTGGCTTGGGTTCGGGTCAGATCCCGATGTTTCCAAGCGTGATCATGATATTGCGCAGGGTCCCGGAAATCACCGGGTGATCGGCGTCGAACTCTATGGCAGCTTGATTCACATCGTCGGAAATACTGGGTGTCTGAGTGGCAGGTTCCAGTTCAAGCTGTAATTCAAACTTGGCAATCAAGGCCTCAAGCGCTTCACGTTTTTCTTCCGGCAGCGGCGGCTCCTGTTCCAACTGCCCGCGCAGGATTTCGACCTGTTCTTCCAGTTTTTTGCGATCAGGCATGACGTTCTTCCTTTTATCGATAGGCACTGGCATAGACCGCGGCATGCCGAGAAAGGTCTACGGGCTGACCTGTAGATTAATCCACCGGCGCCGACTGTGCATGATCTCTGTCAGGGCTTTTCGCCTTTGAGCCGGCGCAGGCTGATGTCCGCCAGGCAGGTGCCGAGCTCGCCGAGGTGGTCGATCACCGAGTGCACGCCCAACCCGTACAACGCCACGGTGGCCTTGCCACGTTTGTATTCGCGCTCCTGCTCGCTCAGCGCCTGCCACTGCTCGGGGGCCAGTCCGCACAGCGAGCCGCAGGAGGCCAGGCCGATGGTCCACAACCCGGCGTTCAGCCCTGATTGCAGCAGGCGCGGCTCGCCGCTTACCAGCACGCAGCCTTCCAGGCGTTCTATGTTCAATTCCATCAACGCCTGCCAGCAGGCATGGGGCGCGGGCCAGCGGATTGAGGAGGGGGAGGCGGCTTTGAGCCAGCCGGGGAGCGTGGCGGCCAGCGGGGTGGTTACCGAGGGAGGCAGTTCATCCAGCCAGGCACAGGGAACGCCTTGCTCCTTCAGGCTGCGCAGAATTTTCAGCGCGCCCGGTGTGGCCTGGGAGTCGGGGGAGGGGTAATCGGTGCGGGCCTGGGAACCGAAGTCGACCAGGCAGCCACTCAGCCCGAACAGAACGGCAGTCAACGCAGGCGCGCTGGCGATGGCAATCTCGGCGTGAGGCATGTCGACGTCCCTGAAATAGCCCTGACGCTATCGGGCCCTGATGACAAGTCGATGACAGATCCGAGTTGGTCGCGTAATTGTGGGAATTTTGTGCATTTTTTGTATGGCGTTTCCTGTGTACTGCCTAATTCGACACTTACGTCATATACTGACGGCCTTATTCAGGGCATAGCGCCCATGACAGACCATCCAAGGAGCAAAAGCTATGCGCTGGAGCCACTACTTCGCTCAGCTGTCGGTGTGTGCCACCGTGTTATTGGCCCCGTTCGCCGCACATGCAGCGTCGGAAGACGATCCATGGGAAAGCGTCAATCGCCCGATCTTCACCTTCAACGACACCGTTGACACCTACGCCCTCAAACCATTGGCCAAGGGCTATCAGTTTGTGACCCCGCAATTTGTGCAGGACGGCGTGCACAACTTCTTCCGCAACATCGGCGATGTGGGCAACCTGGCCAACAACGTGCTGCAACTCAAGCCTTACAACGCCGGTGTGGACACGGCTCGTTTGTTGGTCAACACCACGTTTGGCGTGCTGGGCCTGGTTGATGTCGGCACCAAAATGGGGCTGCAGCGCAACGATGAAGACTTCGGTCAGACCCTGGGCTACTGGGGCGTAGGCAGTGGCCCATACGTGATGATCCCGCTGCTCGGTCCAAGCACCCTGCGTGACGCGCCCTCCAAATATGTAGACAGCTACACCCAGCCTTACCGTTATATGGACGATGTTTCCCTGCGCAATAGCGTCATGGGCCTGGGCATCGTCGATACCCGCGCCAGCCTGCTCGACAGCGAGAAGCTGATCACCGGCGACAAATACACCTTTATCCGCAACGCCTACCTGCAGAACCGCGAGTTCAAGGTCAAGGATGGCAAGGTTGTCGACGACTTTTAAGCTGTAACGTCATGAAATGAAAAAGGCGACCCTGGGGTCGCCTTTTTTGTGTGCGCCGTTCAGCGCATTTTCAGGATCTTGAGGCCCAGATGCTGGTCCTCACCGCTGGTTTTCGTCCACACCACCTCGGTGTCGGCCTCCAAGCCCTTGAGGGCAGCGTGCTCCGAATCGATGCGCACGGTCAGTTGGTCACCCACCTGAAACTGGCGGGGTGCCTGCACCTGCATGCCGGAGCTGGAAAGGTCCACGCAGACCCCGGCAATCTCCTGCCCGGCGTGGATCAAAGATACATCGGCATCCACACGCATGCGGATGAAATCGCGTTTTTCGGCGTAGTCGCGCTCGTGTTCGCTCACAGGTTCCATCCTTACTTTGTGTTGTGGTCGTGCCTGTTCTTATAACTCCCGGTGATTTGCGATGTAAAGACGCTCGGCGACCATCGGCATGAGCTTGAAACCCCTGGCGGATGGGAGTACCGTCTGCGCCTTAGAAGGGCACCTCTGCTTTACCGTTGTGCGTGGGTAAAAATCCCGCGTTTTGTAGGACAGAGAGGCTAGAAAGCGAATCCAGTACGTGAGCCCGGCCATTGTCGAGCCACCTACGCCAACCTAATTCTGGCGCCGTTTGCCCACATGCAAAAAACCAGTGCCACGCTGCTGATAATCGATGACGACGAAGTAGTGCGCGCGAGCCTCGCAGCCTATTTGGAAGACAGTGGCTTCAGCGTTCTGCAGGCCAGCAATGGCCAACAGGGTCTCCAGGTGTTCGAGCGCGACAAGCCCGACCTCGTGATCTGCGACCTGCGCATGCCCCAGATGGGTGGCCTGGAGCTGATTCGCCAGGTGACCGAGCGAGCTCCGCAGACGCCGGTGATTGTCGTGTCCGGTGCCGGGGTGATGAACGATGCCGTCGAGGCCTTGCGCCTGGGGGCCGCCGACTACCTGATCAAACCCCTGGAAGACCTGGCGGTACTGGAGCACTCGGTACGCCGTGCCCTGGATCGTGCACGCCTGTTGTTGGAAAACCAGCGTTACCGCGAAAAGCTCGAAACCGCCAACCGCGAACTCGAAGCCAGCCTCAACCTGCTCCAGGAAGACCAGAACGCCGGTCGCCAGGTGCAGATGAACATGCTCCCGGTCAGCCCGTGGAGCATCGATGAATTCAGGTTTGCCCACCAGATCATCCCGTCGTTGTACCTGTCGGGTGATTTTGTCGACTATTTTCGGGTGGATGAGCGGCGCGTTGCGTTCTACCTGGCCGACGTATCCGGCCATGGCGCGTCTTCGGCTTTTGTCACCGTGTTGTTGAAGTTCATGACCACACGGCTGTTGTTCGAGTCCAAACGCAATGGCACCTTGCCGGAGTTCACCCCCTCCGAGGTGCTGGGCCACATCAACCGAGGCCTGATCAGCTGCAAGCTGGGCAAGCACGTGACGATGGTTGGCGGCGTGATTGATGAGGAAACGGGTCTTTTGACCTACAGCATCGGCGGTCACCTGCCGATGCCGGTTTTGTACACTCCAGACAGTGTGCGCTACCTGGAAGGGCGTGGTCTGCCGGTTGGCTTGTTCAACGAAGCCACCTACGAAGACCACATTCTGGAGCTGCCGCCGACGTTTAGCCTGACGCTGATGTCCGACGGTATCCTGGACCTTCTTCCAGAGCCTACACTCAAAGAGAAAGAAGCTGCCTTGCCCCAAAAGGTCAAGTCGGCGGGCGGCAGCCTGGATGGCCTGCGGCAGGTTTTTGGATTGGCCACGCTGGGGGAGATGCCGGATGATATCGCCCTATTGGTGTTGAGCAGGAATCTTTGATGAGTACCGGAAGAATCCAATTCGCCGAGCAAGACGGGACCTTCGTCCTGAAATTTGTCGGTGAAGTGCGCCTGACCCTGTGTTCGGCGCTGGATGCGACGATTGAGCGGATTTTCACAGCGTTGAATTTTTCGGCGATCGTGATCGATCTGACCGAAACCCGCAGCATCGATAGCACCACCCTTGGGCTGTTGGCCAAGCTGTCCATTCTGTCTCGGCAGAAGGTCGGCCTGTTGCCGACCGTCGTCACCACCCACGAAGACATTACCCGGCTGCTGCAGTCCATGGGCTTCGACCAGGTGTTCAACATCGTTGACCGCCCGATCCCTTGCCCGGAATGCCTGACCGACCTGCCATCCCAGGACCAGTCCGAGGAAGTGGTGCGGGTCAAGGTGCTGGAAGCGCACAAGATCCTGATGGGGCTGAACGAGTCCAATCGCGAAGCCTTCCACGACCTCGTCAACGCGCTGGAACGCCACTGATCCCCAGTTGAAACCCCGTCCAAATGTGGTAGCGGGCTTGAGAGCAGCGAAACACAAAAAAGGGCGGCACCCGCGAGGGTGCCGCCCTTTTTGTTGTCGATTGCCTTACAGCTTGGCAGTCAGCAACGCTTCCAGCTTCTCCTGGTCGCGAGCAAACTGACGGATGCCCTCGGCCAGCTTCTCGGTCGCCATTGCATCCTCGTTGGACTCCCAACGGAACTGCGCTTCAGTCAAATGCACCCGTGCTTCACCGGCATGGCCCGGCGACAGCTTGCGCTCGAGCTTGCCTTCATCGGCCGCGAGTTTTTCCAGCAGATCAGGGCTGATGGTCAGGCGATCACACCCGGCCAGCTCTTCGATCTGGCTGAGGTTGCGGAAGCTTGCACCCATCACTACGGTCTTGTAGCCATTGGCCTTGTAGTAGTTGTAGATGCGCGTCACCGACTGCACGCCCGGATCATCGGAACCGGTGTAGTCGTTGCCATTGGCCTTCTTGTACCAGTCGTAGATGCGGCCCACGAACGGCGAAATCAGGAACACACCCGCTTCGGCGCAGGCGACGGCCTGGGCAAAGGAGAACAGCAGGGTCAAGTTGGTCTGGATGCCTTCTTTCTCCAGCTTCTCGGCGGCGCGGATGCCTTCCCAGGTGGAGGCGATCTTGATCAGTACGCGGTCGCGGCTCACGCCGGCTTTGTCATACAGGTCGATCAGACGGTGCGCACGCTTGAGTACGGCGTCAGTGTCGAACGACAGGCGCGCATCCACCTCGGTGGAGATACGGCCCGGTACGACTTTGAGGATTTCTTGACCCACCGCCACCGCAAAACGGTCGCTGGCCAGGCCTACGTCGCCGTTGCAGTCCTTCACGCACTCATCCAGCAGCTTGGCATAGCCTGGGATCGAGGCAGCCTTGAGCAACAGGGAGGGGTTAGTGGTGGCGTCTTGCGGCTTGAGCTTGGCGAGGGTGGAAAAGTCGCCGGTATCGGCTACAACGGTGGTGAACTGCTTGAGTTGTTCCAGCTTGGAAGTCATGGGCGTGCTCTGTCCTATGGGTCTGGTGACATTACCCGAGCGCCGGCAGGCGCTCAAGGGCGCAAATGCGTTCGATCGTTTGCGAGGGCAACAACCTGGAGATGGCCGCTCAAATGACCGGCCTTGGTGCTAAATAGGAGGGCAAAACGCTCGGCAGGTTCAAACCGAATGACAGTCAGCGACCTTCCAACAACTCACCAGCCTGATCCAGCAACGCCAACGGATCTGTCGCCTTGTGAATATCCACCGACAACAACTGACGAAACTTCCTCGCCCCCGGAAAGCCCGTTCCCAACCCCAGCACATGCCGTGTGATGTGATGCATCGTCCCGCCAGTGGCCAAATGCTCAGCAATATAAGGCCGCAACTGCGCCAACGCCTCCGCGCGGCTGATCACCGGCTGCGCGCTACCGAACAACTGCTGATCCACCTCTGCCAGCAAATACGGATTGTGATAAGCCTCACGGCCCAGCATCACCCCATCAAATACCTGCAAATACTCGTGGCACTGCTCCAGCGTCTTGATCCCGCCATTGAGAATAATCTCCAGGTCGGCAAAGTCCCGCTTCAACTGCGCCGCCACGTCATACCGCAAAGGAGGAATGTCGCGATTCTCCTTCGGCGACAGCCCCTCCAGAATCGCAATCCGCGCGTGCACGGTAAAACTGGTGCACCCTGCCTCCTTCACCTGCCCGACAAAATCACACAGCTGGGCGTAACTGTCCCGACCATTGATCCCGATGCGGTGCTTCACCGTCACCGGAATCGACACCGCATCACGCATCGCCTTCACACAATCGGCCACCAACGCCGGGTGCGCCATCAGGATCGCGCCGATCATATTGTTCTGCACCCGATCACTCGGGCAGCCGACGTTCAGGTTTACCTCGTCATACCCGGCCGCCTCCGCCATGCGCGCGCACGCGGCCAAATCCGCCGGGACACTACCGCCCAGTTGAAGGGCAAGCGGGTGCTCGGCCTCGTTGTGGCGCAGGAAACGCTCGTGGTCGCCATGCAGGATCGCGCCCGTGGTGACCATCTCGGTGTAGAGCAGGGCATGTTTGGAGAGCAGGCGCAGGAAGAACCGGCAGTGACGGTCGGTCCAATCCATCATCGGCGCGACGGAGAAACGGCGGGAGAGGGGAGCGGCGTGTAGGGGCATTGGGGGATCTGGGTCGATGGGGCGAATGGTGCAGTTTATCAGGGATGTACAACGGGTGTCGGAGAGGAAGCGTGCTGCGTACGTTTCACCATTTTGTGCGGGGACGTTGTCGCGTGTGGAATACGCCGAGGATCTGAAGACGATCACCGTGAATCCGATATGGGATCAGATAGGACCAGTTAGGCACTGCCCATTCTCGGGTCTGCTTGACCCGACCTTCGCGGCCCATCGAGGGAAACTGAGCAAGTTTATCGACGCTGGCAAAGATAGCATCGGAGAAGTCGTCAGCAGCCTTTGGGTTTTCAAGCGCAATGTAGTTTGCTTCGTCTTCCAGGTTTTTGAGTGCTTTTTCAAGCCACTCAACCTGCATTGCGACTCCAACGCCTGGCTCGCATGGCAGCAACTTGGTCATCGGTGGCGAATTTGCCCTGCTCGGCTTCTTTTACTGCCAGCTCGATCTGTGTGATCAGTGTTTTTTCATGTTCGATGTAGTCACGTAGAACGTCCATTGCTAGGTAGGTCGCGGTTTGGCCGTTTGTTTTGGCCAGATCGGCCAGGGAGTTGGACAGGTCTTCCGGCAGGTTCAGGGATATTCCGGTCATGGCAGCCTCGATATGGAAGGTTGCTGGGTATCTTACACCGTGGAGTGCGGGCTTGAATCGACAGGTCGTCGCGTGAACTGATTTGAGCTAATTTGGTAGCCTGGAAAAATAGAAATTTCGGTTTTTCGCCAGTCGTAGTAGACATCAAATTTAAATAAATCCGTCCCCTATTTGCTTCAGGTTGCCGCTGTTTGAACGCACCATCTCGTCCAGCTCTAACAGGTACCCCACAATACGATGGGCCGGAATGAAGTTCATCACGCCTGTCGATTTCACGGCCAGGGTCAGCATTCCTGCGAACATCCATTGGTCTTCTATAACCGCGATTACAGGGGAGCCGCTGAAACCCCTGAGCGAATTGGGATAGCCATCTACAAGGTTAAGGGTAACCATCTCCTCCAGATTTGGACTTGCCAGCGTGCCTACCAGATAGGAGAGAGAAGCACTTATACGCTTTTCGGAGTAGTCATACTCTCGATGGTCCTCGCTGTATCCGAAGACGTAGAAGATTTTCGCGTCTTGATAATATTGTGGGGCGATTGTGAACTCTGTGCCCACCCAATACACCCCTTGCTTGATAAGCAGCTCACGTTGAAACTGCGCGACACGTCGGATCAATATATCGAAGTGTGGCTCGTATTCGGGGCGGAAAACGGCCTCAAGGTCGAAGATGAGCGAGTAAGAGGCGTCTCGGATAAGAATCGTAAAGTCGTCACTTTTTGCCTTCTGGCTATCCAATACGTGCTGGGCAGAGACCACGAATAGCTGTTCGTTATGTTCCAAGATGAATGCGGTGCCTACCCCATGATATGGATGGTCTTCGTCCGGATAATGAAGAATCACAGGATGTACTTGACCATTCAGCTGTCGCCAAACCTGTTTGATTTCTAGCCAAATTAGGTTGTCCTTCACTGAGCCTCCTTAGAATTTTGGTCCGCGTGCCCTACGGAAAAAAGGGGAAGCGTGACGATAGCTGAAGTTTAGAGTGGGACAAAAATGATGCGCTTTTTTTCGAGGCTCACGTAGGCCCCGAATTTACTAGTCATTTTTGTTAGTGCGGCCAATCCGTCACCGATAAAGCCGTTGATTTGCGTCTGACGGTAAGCAATCGACCCTGACCAAACCCTCATCGAGGGCAGCACACGGCCAAGTCTGGCTAAGCTGAGGTAAGATACGTTTGGGTGATTGAGGGAAAATAGGTAGAGACTCCATAATCTTCTCAATAAATCCCGCAAAACCTTTATAGATTTTAGTGTATGTCTCTTAGACTTTTTAATTTGCAGAAAGTGAGAAAAATATGACGACAATTGTGTGGAATCGACGTGTCCTGGTAGGTGATACTTATGGATCACTGGAGGATGGTGCTTTAGGGATTTCCGGTATACCAGTTGGGGATTACTTGGAAACAAAAATTTTTACTCCTTCTTCTTCAGTAAACTTCGAAAAATCTCCACTTATAGCTGTCGCAGGCGCTGGCGAGCTAGGTATTATCCTAGCTCTGAAAGCGTATCTATTTTCACACGAAACATCTAGATCGCAGTTTTGCAAGTACTCCAGTAATATGGCAGCAAAAACCGGGCGAGATTGCGATCTATTCATTCTTACCGTGAAACACTGTTGGATGGTCTCAGTCCGATCTCAACAAACGCTTTTTAAAGATGTAACTAATAGCCTGGAAGCTATAGGTACAGGTCGGCATCATGCGTTCATGCTGATGCAGAAAGGTGGTGGAGCTATTGCTAGTGTTCTATTTGCCTCATGTAATGACGGCGCCACTAATGATAAAGTTACGTTGGTAAAGTGGAAAGAGGGTTGCCAGTTTCGTGAGGCAACGGCTTTTGAACATAGGCTTGGATGGCTGCAGATAAGGATTTTCGAAAAGCTTCGAGTCTTTAATACAAAAAAAGATGAGATGGAAGGTTAACATCGCTACTTACTCCAGGGACGCTTTGTTTGGCTATGGTAAGTTGAAGATGGTGGATGAGTGAGTCCGTAAATACCGCTGTTTTGTTAAATGCCTAAAGAGCCTGCCGACAGCAGGCTTTTCGTATAGACGGCACCATAGAAACAGCTCGACAGTACAATGATGTTATTGGTTTTTGCGGGTGTGTACACGAGTCGAAAGTTAATGTATGTGCACCTAACAATTAATAATTTTAATAAAGGTGCGCCGAAGCTAAAAGGCCATCGCCGTGGCTGCGATGGCTGAGAGCATTCTTCCCTTATAATCTTGCATCAAGCCAATTAGAAAGACCAATTGCATCTGATTCTTCAAGGTTCAATTTATCAATCAGACGATAATGGCCCATCCCTTTGCGATAAGTGCACGCTTTTCCGATCGGGTGCAGCAGTGAGACCAGGACAAGGTCTGTATCTACGCCCCAATCACCTTCGAAGCTGGTCCCTGTGAGTGGTGTCAGCACAACACCAACACTGCCACCGTTTCCCAAATCAGCTCTTTCTACGATCATGCTTTATTACCTCGGTTGATTGAATGTTTTAAAGTTTAACATATGCCAATTTACGCATAATTACCTGGAAAATCTTGATGTGTAATATTCCTTGTTTCTCCGGTTATGCGTTTCTAAGTTGAAATTTTCAGCGTTTATATGAGCGTATAAAGGAATTATACACTATGAATCGACTCTGGTTCCGTCGGCAGTTTGACTTAGCACTATTTGTTATTATTGGCAGCTTTTGGCTGCAGCAGGTTTGGTCTGCATGCCTGCTTCTGGCCTAAACTGCCTAATGTCTAAGGTGGCTATTCTAGTCGGAGGTACGGTGCGGCCGGACTGCAATGGTACATAAATGGTACGAGCTAAAGCTGATTCAGCTGTAGGCCTTGTTTTTGAAGGCTCTTAGATACAATGCTTCCAATCCATCATCGGCGCGACGGAGAAACGGCGGGAGAGGGGAGCGGCGTGTAGGGGCATTGGGGGATCTGGGTCGATGGGGCGAATGGTGCAGTTTATCAGGGATGCTTCTTAGGGGCGCCTCTAGGAAATATCCCACGCTTTTCTCAGCTTGCCCCTCAGACCCCCCATAGCTAACCTCCCCACGCCGCTGCCAATCCAGCGGTCGGATGTGGAAGTCCGTACCAAGCTAAGACGCAATCGCCCATAAACACCCCACCGGCGTTTTTAACGCCTGTATCATGTGTTTCGGCGGCTGTGCGCGGGGCACTTCGGTGCGCCGGGTCCTTAGCCCTGGTCTTCCACACCTGCGTACAGCTGCCACCCTCATGTGGAAGTGAGTTTGGTAGTTCCTGAATAGTTAAGGAGCATCGCCATGTACAAGGTCACACCGAATCCGCCCCGTACCTCAAATGCAGCACCCATTGATACCAAGCTTCAAGCCGCCGCCCAGCGAGCAATTCATCATTACCTGCCTTCATCTGAAGACGACACTCCGCCCGAGCAACCCAGTCCCCACCTGTTCCACGTCAGCCCCAACATCGACACTGAAACCCTCCTGGTCAACGCCTCCGAAAATCTCGCCTCCGCCAACCAGATGGTTTCAACCCTGGCGTTCGACCTCGACGAGCCCCACCGCGCCATAGCCTTGGGTATCCAGCAGCTTATCGAGTTAAGCGCGCTACTCGTAGATCGAGCCCAGGAACAGGTGGCACCTGCGATCATTTGATCACTTGCTCGCCGCCTTACCCAAAAAGGCGGCAACCTGAACCCGGCCTGTCACTCAGCAACGTTTCATGATCCTCTGTGCGCACGAGGTCTACGATCTTCGCTGTGAAGAGGCTCGCTGCACCTCCAATCCATAGGGCACTGAAATGATCTCGAACCTGGTCCAAGTCGTAATGATCACCGGCACATTGTTGTTGAGTGCCTGTTCAGGCATGAGCAGCAGTACGTGCTTTTCAGAGGGGTGCCAGTCGTTCGACGGCCATAGCACCAACAACAACGCCACCAAAGTGAATTTCGGTGGAGGTGCGCTGGGTAGCAGCTTCAGTCAGTACAGTTCGGGGCTTTTGCACGACGATTGACGGGCGGGAGCGAGCGCCCTCGCCACGGGGGAGGGGGTTATCCTGTGACCACGGTGCCCTTATGAAAAATCTCGCGCCGCGCCCGGCGGCTGATGTTTTCGTGCTTGCTCGCCGCGTACATCTCGTCAAAGCGCTCGCGATCAATTCCCTCATACTTGGCGAGTTCCTCCAGCACCATCCGGTCGTATTCTTTTTCGATCACGAAACGGAAAACTTCGCGCCGGTAGTAGAAGCCGAATTGAAATGCCAGCACCTCGGTCAGGTAGTTAGATGAGGTAAGGAAGCAGTTTTCCAGGTCGATAGCCTTGGCGCGTGTGGGCTGCCTGGGGTCGATCATCACGTTGTTGGCCCAGAAGTCCATGTGCACCACGCCCTTGCTGTGCAGGGAGCGCAGCAGTTTGAACGACACGTTGATCAGGCTGTGGATGTCTCGTTCCTGGCGCAGCCAGTCCAGGCCGCTGACGTAGCCGTCGAGCATCTCGGTGAAGATGAAGAATTCCTGGATCAGGCCAAGTGCGGACTTTCTGTAGCCGAACCCATATAAGCCGGCCACGGGGGCACCGCGCTTTTGCGCGCGGTGGGTGTTGATGACTTCTTCTACCGGCCAGTCGAATGTGCCATCGCGTTTCGCGCGGCCGAAGGTGACGCGCAGTTTTGGCTTGAGGCTGTCGAGCGGCTGGGATTTGGCGAACAGGTCGTTCTCCATTCCCTTTAGCGGTGCACTCACGCGGTCTTTGAGCTGATGGCGAGTGTCGATCAGATCCTGAATCGCTTGCTGGGTGCTGTCGTCGGTGCTGCATGTGGTGAACACTGTAGCGTTGCGATGGTTGAGCGTCGTTGGGAAACTCTCAAGCACACTTCTATCAGGAAAGCTCAAAACACATCCTTGTCATATCAGAAAAATCTTACAGGCATGTTACATGCTGAGTCCTTTGGATCCAACCTGAACGTAACCTGTCTGGAGATGAAATTTCCTTGATTTAGGGTGTTTTGTAGACTGCTTTCGTTGACAAGGTCACCTGGATGTGATTTTGGTTTTTATCGTGGATTGCAAAAAATTACGGTGAAAAGCAAATGCCGCAGTGCAATAATGGCTTCAGGCCATCACCTTGCACTCTGCGTAAGTATTCATAATGAAAACAACTTTCCCCGCAAAAATGTTTATTGTTTTTATGGCTGCATTATTAGTCTATGTTATTTTTTTATTGGCGCAGGAGTTTCTATAATTCATTCTGCTTACGCTGGTTTTGTTTGTACTGCAGAATCAGAAATCTGCCAAGGACAAACAAACTTCCCACTATCAGGCCCAAGAACCCGCCCAGCGGAATAGATTTTTTCGAGTTCTCGATTTTCGCGACTTTGATATCAGACAGGGTGTTAAATGCACGCATGCTGTTCTCGCCGACCGACGCTGGCAAATTAAGTGCGATTGCCTCCTTATTCGCGCTCTCAAGCGCTGCTTGCAGCCGGGTTTGCGCCTGTTCCCCAGTGGGTGCAGTCGCCGAGGCTACATACAGAGCTGATTCGCCACCGCCTATTTTTGGAGCGCTTTCTCTAACGTCGATAGACTTTGCTGTCATCACGCCCAAGGCGGTAAAGAACGCATCATTTTGGATGGCGCCGTACAGTCTGTTTTCTATTGGCGGCTGATTTGGATTGGTTGGCGGATCATCCTGCTTAACTTCCTTATACCAGTTATAGCGCGATGATTTGGTGAGGTAGGTACTGGCAGTCCATTGTTCTGCGGTCGTAGCGTAGAACGCGAATGCAACAGCCGCGCCGGCGGCTGCTGTGGCGATGAGGATTATTTTGCCGGCCCATAAGGCCTGCAGAAGTGGGATCAGATCTATTTCGTCATCAGGGGAACGCGTTTTCGAATTCATTGAAGTGCTCACGAAAAATTCCTTATTTACGTTCCTGGAGTGTAGAGAATAAATCACAACGCGATCCGTTCTCTGACATGACGTTAGATGAGAATTATTCCTGTTTTAACCAGGCTGATCATTCTCCGATATCGCCATAAGAGCACACTCCGTGTGCAATCGTTCACATCGAATAACCGGTCTTCCAGCCCCCTTCAATTCCCGCCCTTCATCCGCCGCGCTATCAGGTAAAGTCCCAGCCCGGCTAACGCTGTCACCGCGCCGATATACCCGGTGCTCGTCCAGCCCAGCCCCGCCGTAATCGCCATCCCGCCCAACCACGGGCCCAGCGCATTCGCCAGGTTGAACGCCGCGTGGTTGGAGGCTGCCGCCAGGCTTGGCGCTTCGTGGGCGATGTCCATCAGGCGGATTTGCAGCGGTGCGGCCATCGAGATCATGGTGCCGACCAGGGCAATGCCGAGCAGTACGCCCCACGGCGAGCTGGCGGCGAAGGTGAAGAAAATCAGCACGGCCATCGACCACACCAGGATCCAGCCCACCGCGCGAAATTGCAGGCGGTCGAACAGTTTGCCGCCGGCGATGTTGCCGATAATGCCGCCCGCGCCGAACGCGGCGAGGCCGAAGGGAATCCACTGTGGCGAGACTTTGGTCACTTCGAGCATGGTCGGGGCGAGGTAGCTGAACACGCAGAACATGCCGGCAAAACCAATGGCGCCGATGGACAGCGCCATCCACACCTGGGGTTTGGTGAAGGCGCGCAGTTCCTTGCGTGGATCGCTGCGCGGTTCGTCACGGCGGTCGGGGACGTAGCGCCAGACCAGGGCGAGGGTGCACAGGGCGATGGCGCTGACCAGCGCAAACGCCGAGCGCCAGCCCAGGTATTGGCCGAGGAAAGTGGCTATCGGGTTGCCCAGCAACATGGCCAGCGTCAGCCCCATCATCACCCGCGCGACCGCGCCGGCGCGTTTATCGGTGGGCACCATGCTTGAGGCCACCACGGCGGCAATCCCGAAGTAGGCGCCGTGGGGCAAGCCGCTGATAAAGCGGAAAGCCACCAGCGAAGCAAAGCTTGGGGTAAACGCGGTGGCCAGGTTGCCCAGGGCATACAGGCCCATCAACAGCAGCAACATGTGTTTGCGCAACAGCTTGGCGCCGAGAATGGCCAGCAATGGGGCCCCGACCATCACGCCCAACGCGTAGGCGCTGATGGCGTGGCCGACCTGGGGTTCGCTTAAACCCAGGTTCTGCGCAATGTCGGGCATCAGCCCCATGATGGCGAATTCGCCGGTACCGATAGCGAAAGCGCCCACGGCCATGGCCGCTTCCATTTTGGCGGCACTGCGCGCGGGCAGCACATGCCCGGGAGTTTGGTGGATAGACATGGATCGCTCTGTTTGGATGGATAACACGAAGGACTGCCGCCGATGCTACGCAAGTCGCGGCGAAGGTGTCTAGAACAGCCATTTGCCGCAGAGTTCAATGCGCGTAGAGCCGCGGCCTTTGAGATTCGTCTCATTCAACTGGCTCCATAGGCTCTTTACCCTTGCGGCGATGAAACTCAAACATTTCCTGCAACCCCTCGACTCGTCGTTCTCGACGCCCAAGGCTGCCCGCAAGCTGCTGCGCCTGTTCGCCCTGGCGCTGGTGCTGGGCGTGTACGCGGGTGCCTACAGTTACCTGCGTGCGGCGTTCAGCGAGGAGATCTCGCTGCGGCGCAGTTACATGAATGAGGCGGTTTCCGATGCGCAGTGCTTTTTTGTCAGCCGCCAGACCCTGCTTAAAACCCTGGGCCTGTCGACGGTGCGCCACATCGCGCCACCGGTCGGCAACCTCAATCAGGTACCGACCGAAGAAGTGCACATCACCCTGGGCGAGGCGGGCAACCTCTGGAGCCTGTGGCTGACCAAGCGCACGCTCGATTACCTGGAGGCCAACCGGGTCAACCTGATCTACGTGCCCCAACGCGCGCAGCCTGCGGTGGAGCGCTTGTATACCGTGGGGACTGAGCCTGCCGCGGTGCCGGAGTCGGTGTTGCACCGGTTGATGGCGGTGGACACGGGCAACGTCTCGGTCAGTGATGAACTGTGGCTGACCGAACAGAGCCGCCTGGATTCGCCGCTGTATATCTTCACTCGGCTTGATGAGCGCAGCCCCACGTCGGGTTGGCTTGGCCTGGAGGTCGACGCGCCTGACCTGATCAATGCCTTGCAGCACGAAAAAGCCGGCGACTTCATGTTGCTCGACAGCGCCGGCCAGTTGATTTTCAGCAGCGCGCCGCATCAGCCGGCCGCCGCGCAGGCGCTGCGCCAGTATCACGCCACGGCCAGTTTCGGCTGGGAGGGCAGCCGCTGGTTGCCGGACCGCCTGGCTATCCGCAAGCACCTGGGGTATTCCCAGTGGCAGATCGTCTACAGCCTGGAGTTGCGCTCGCTGTTGCCCAGCCTGGCGCTGCCGTTGCTGGTGTGCCTGCTGTTGTGCGCACTGGCCAGTGTGCTGATGCTGCGCTTGGTGCGGCGCATCGATCAGCGCCTGATCATCCCGGCCGCGCTTCGCATTGAAGCGCTGGTGGAAAGCGAGGCGTTCAGCAGCGCGGTCATCCGTATCGCGCCGGTCGCCCTGTGCGTACTACGCCGCAGTGACGGCGCGGTGGTGCTGGAAAACCCCTTGTCGTGCCAATGGCTAGGCAATGGCCGCGAGCGTCAGAAGCTGTGCCATGACTGGATTCGTCGGGCGTTTGATGACGCCGAACAAAGCAGCACCGACGAGCTGCAAATGGCCGACGGTCGCCACCTGTTCCTGAGTTTCGCGCCCACCCGCTATCAGCGTGAGGAAGTGCTGATCTGCGCGTTCAGCGACATCAGCGAGCGCAAGCAGGTGGAGCTGGCGCTGCAGCAGGCGCGCACGCTGGCGGACGCGGCCAATGAAGCCAAGACACTGTTCCTGGCGACCATGAGCCATGAAATCCGCACGCCCCTGTACGGCGTGCTCGGTACCCTGGAATTGCTCACGCGCACCGACCTCAACAGCCAGCAGCGCGGCTACCTGAATGCCATCGAGGGCTCGTCGGCCAACCTGCTGCAACTGATTTGCGATGTGCTGGATGTGTCCAAGATCGAGGCGGGGCAGCTCTCCCTGGAGCTCAACGTGTTTTCGCCGCTGGAGCTGGTGCAGGAAGTGGTTCAGGGCTACGCCGGGGCTGCGCAGAGCAAGGGCCTGCAGCTGTTCGCCTGCCTTGACCCGCAATTGCCCGACCGCGTGCGCGGCGATGTCACGCGTATCCGCCAGATCCTCAACAACCTGCTCAACAACGCGCTGAAGTTCACCGAGAGCGGGCGGATCGTATTGCGCTTGCGCCTGGAGAGCCGCGAAGGCGAGCGCGCGATGTTGCAGTGGCAAGTGGTCGACACCGGCAAGGGCATTGCGGCGCAGGACCAGCAGTACCTGTTTGAACCGTTCTTCCAGGCCAGCGGCAATGCCAATGTGGTGGCGGGCACCGGGCTTGGGCTGTCGATTTGCAAGCGCCTGGTGCACTTGATGAACGGTACGCTGCGGGTGGTCAGCGAGCCGGGCCTGGGCAGCAGTTTTACCTTCACCTTGCCGTTGGAGCAGGTGGCTGCCCACGAGGATGAGCATGAGCCTTGGGCGCTGCCGCTGCTGGGTGAACGGGTCTACGTGGTATCGCCGGTGCGTGAGCTGGCCGAGAGCATCGGCGGCTGGCTGCGGCGCTGGGGCGCGCGGGCGCAATTGGGCCTGCCCGAATCGGTCGAGGCCGACCCTGGCGCGGTGCTGGTAGAGCTTTACCCTGGCCAGGTCGAGCCCGGCCATCGGCTGCGCTGGTGTGGCCCACGGGTGACGGCGGCCGCCGATGAGCATGGCGTTTACCAGGGCCCCGGCGCGTGCTGGCAGATCGGCCTGAACAACCTGCATGCGCTTAACCGTGCGGTCAGCCGTGCCCAAGGCGTCGAGGAGCCGCTGTCGCAGGTCCCCAGCGAAGCCCCGGCCAAGCTCAACCTGAACCTGCGTTTGCTGGTGGCTGAAGACAACCTGATCAACCAGCTGATCCTGCGCGATCAACTTGAAGAACTCGGCTGCAGCGTGGTGCTGGCCGGGGATGGGGTCGAAGCGCTGTCGCTGTGGGGCGAAACCGCGTTCGACATGATCCTCACCGACGTCAATATGCCGCGCATGAACGGCTACGAGCTCACCGAGCAACTGCGTCGCCTCGGCTGCGCGCTGCCGATCATCGGCGCCACCGCCAACGCGATGCTCGACGAAGCCGAGCGCTGCCTCAGCGCGGGCATGGACCATTGCCTGGTCAAGCCCTTCACCCTGCGCGCGCTGTATCAATGCCTGCAGCGCTACCAAAGGAGCGTGCTGTGAGTGCCTACCGCGTGCTCATCGTGGAGGATCATCCCTTTCAACATGAGTACTTGATCAACGTGTTCCAGGCCATCGGCGGCTTTGACGTCGACGTGGTCTGGGACGGCGCCAGCGCCTTGCAACGCCTGGCCCGCCAGCGCTATGACCTGTTGCTCAGCGACCTGATGATGCCGGGGATGGACGGCGTGCAATTGATCCAGCAACTGGCGCGCCTGCAGGCCCCGCCGGCCCTGGCGCTGATGAGCGTGGCGTCACGGCGCATGC
>NZ_JBAWDE010000240.1:0-2328 GCF_049590575.1 Pseudomonas sp. | reverse complement strand
CAGTTGCTAGTATTATGCAATGCTTTCTTAACACTCGACGGTGTTTCGGTGCCGACAGTTGGTGGGTTGACGTGATTGAATCATCCATCTTTTATAAACTTTTTTGGCTCAAATCCTTTGCAGGTATCCACTGGTTAAATGTGTCTGGGTAGCCGCTCCACTTGACAAAATATTCAATATGACCTCGACGTCTTCGAGTTTGTAAAATTTTTTCTACCCAATATTCACCTTCTGGGTCTTTTATAACCTTTTGAAGCTCATGATCATAGTAGCTGCCGCGTACTTCTTCGCCGGCGTAGTCTTTAACATAGTATATGGGTGGATATTTGGCTAGCCGTTTGGAAACTGTGAACACCTCCTCTGTCCACTGTGGTTCATAGCCTTTACGAAAGGGTACGTTCTTTTTGGCTAGGCGGACTTGGTCACCAAGGTTAAACTTGAATCGATACTTGGTTTTGCTATTGTCATTCCCATACAAGTTATGCCAGACTTGGAGCTCATTTGCCTTGTTAACGTCCACAGGCCTCATTTTTATGGACCTGTGATAGCTCTTGTTGTAGGCATCAATTAACACGGGTAGCGCATCAAGCCAACGGTGACTTCTTTGTAATGTAAACATATTCCACATTTTGGTCTTTAAAGTTCTATTAAAACGCTCAACAATGGCACATTTAATATCCGGATTACGACTTGTAAAGTGTAAAATATCCGCATTTTTTGGAACGGAGACCCCAAAAACTCTGTGCCTTCGTCACTTTGTACATATTTTGGCTTCCGACCATGTTCAAGAATTGACAAGAAAGCTTGGGCACCGTCTGCCGGGCGCTTGGTCTTTACAGGTATACCCCAAGCAAATTTACTAAATACTAAATACATTTGTTTGATAATATCATTGCACACTAATGTTTGTAGTACAAAGGATTGTGCGATAATCTTTATGTGGTTTTTCGTTTAGGCAAGAAACACCCAATAGCGCTGACACCGTTTGTACTCTGGTTGTGTGAGACTTGTTCAAACATACCGTTTTATATTCATCCTGCAAATTTTTCTACCGACACATCAACGCCTTGGATATTTAATTGTCAATTATGTCAACACTGTCATCTTGCCAACAGTCTTGTTACGAACATCAAAAATGGACAGTTGTCAACGGCACTTTTACGGGCGACCTTAACGAAAGAATGCCACGCCTTGAAGCCTTAAAGCTATTTTGTGACTTTGAATACAATCCTCAGAAGTTGAACGCTGCTATTGTACGACGACTAAGTAATAACAATGGGACTATATTGTTATTTGAGAGCGGCAAGTTTGTTATGATTGGCATCAAGAACCTGGAAGAAGCAACACAATTGGGCACCTGCCTGGTTGGAACACTACATGGCATTGGACTAGATTGCCATCTATCCGATGTGTGGTGTAAAAACCTAGTAGTAAAGACGCTGTTGGGCGACAATTTTGTTAGGAATCTTTGGTCCATATTAGACACTGGGCCAGTAACTACCCTGCATTCCGCTTGTAAAAAACAAGACATTCGTTTTGTTTTTGAACCTGAACTATTTCCTTCGATAAAATTTTATACCAAGAACCCAAAATCTTGTGTTTGTATATTTCGTAAAGGGACTTGCATTATTACCGGCATTACAGACTTGTCTGGTGTTAGCTGCATAATTGCTTGTGTAGAGAGTTTACTAAATAATGGCAATGTATAAGATTGCACCGGCTATACCTCTTGTGTTACTAGGCGGTCTGATTGTAAAAATTTTGTGGTTGCCAAGTGAAGCGGCGCTCCAGGGTGGTGTAATTTTGCTAAATGATACACGGTTGACCCACAACTTGGGCGAGTTTAGATGTAATCAAACTATAGTGGCGGGTGAAAAATGCCCGAACGAACTGGATTTTTGGTACAAGTACTACATATGGCGAAGCTTACATGATTGCCGAAGGACCTGTTGGTGCTTTAAATTGCTTGTATTTAACACCGATGCCGTATTATGTAAACGTGGTAGCGCTGCTTTGGGGTCTGTAAAGACTTTACATGTTGACTGTAAATGTGAACTGAGTAAATAAAACTTTATTGACACCACCACCATACGCATTAATGATAAATTGGTAAAACGATAATAATAATAATGACGATTATTAAAATGTAGTCGCCTACAGCGCCATAGTTTTTTGGCTGTCCAACGCCTTTGCGTAGGCCGCTATGCCTTTGCAGAAAAACATTTGATGCCGAGCCTTCGTTTTTTCAGATTGGCACACGCATGTGCAAAACCGGCACGGTATACAGTTGACTTTTTGTTTGCAAAAAGCAACCAAATGACACTGGAG
>NZ_JBAWDE010000239.1:0-2314 GCF_049590575.1 Pseudomonas sp. | reverse complement strand
CGCGAAGGCGGTGGTTCGGTTGGAGCATTTGTGACTGACACACCGCCTTCGCGAGCAAGCCCGCTCCCACAGTTGAATCTCAGCCGCCACGAAAATCCGTGGCATTCAGACCGAACCGGCTCATCTTGTTGTACAGCCCGCCACGCGAGACGTTGAGTTGCCGGGCGGCCAGGCGGATGTTGCCGCCGGTGCTTTTGAGGGCGGCGACGATGGCGTGCATTTCATGGCTGCTCAGGTCCTGGGCCGGTGGCGTTTGGTCGGAGCGCAGCGGTAAGCGCTGTTTGGCTTCCAAGGGCAAATCGGCAGGCTGGATCAGCTCGCCAATGGCCAAGTTGGTTGCCCGTTCAATGCTGTTTTCCAACTCCCGCACATTACCCGGCCAGCCGTAGGCCGAGAGCAGCGCCATGGCGTCCGGGGAAAAACCTTGCACCGATTTACGCAACGAGCGCGCGCAGCGGGCAAGAAAGTGCCGCGCCAGCAGCGGTATATCGTCGCGGCGCATGCGCAACGGCGGCACGGTCAGGTTCAACACGTTGAGGCGGTAGTAGAGGTCTTCACGAAACGCGCCCTCGGCCACCGCCTGGCTCAAATTGCGATGGGTGGCGGCGATGATGCGCACGTTTACTTGGCGCGAACTCTTCGCCCCAACGCGGGTGATTTCACCCTCCTGCAACACCCGCAACAGGCTGACCTGGGCATCGAAGGACATGTCGCCAATCTCATCCAGGAAGATGGTGCCGCCATCCGCGAGTTCGAACTTACCCGCCGAGCCGCCACGGGCAGAGCCGGTGAACGCGCCTTCGACATGCCCGAACAGCTCGCTTTGCACCAAGTCTCGCGGGATGGCGCCGCAGTTGACCGCCACGAAGGGACCATTGCAGCGGTCGCTGCCGTTGTGGATGGCCTGGGCAAACAGCTCTTTGCCGGTGCCGCTTTCGCCGAGGATCAAGGTGGTGGACTCACTGCGACTGGCGATGCGGCCCAGGTGCAGCGCGTCCTGGATAGCGCGCGAGTGGCCCTGGATGGTTTCAAAGGTGTAGCGGGCCTGGGTGCCGACGATGCGTCGGGTGATTTCGCGGATGCGGCGGTTTTCGCGCAGCGACACAATCACCCCGCCCTGCTCCAGCGGGCACACCGAGACGAGGCAGGCGAGCTGGCTGCGGTCGTGCAGGTGGAAGGTGCAGTCGAGGTCGCGAACGGCCTCTCCCATTGAGTCGCTCAATTCGCTGCGACCCAGGTGCTGGAACGGGTGACCGATCAACTCCAGCCCTACGCCGAACAGCTGCCGCGCATAACGGTTGAGCGCCTTGATACAGCCGCGCTCGTCCAGCACCACCAGGCCTTCGTTGAGCACTTCGAGCACGGTTTGCTGCTCTGCGAGCAAGGCTTGCAGGACCATTTGCCGCGACACCGCGTCGGCGGCCGCTTGCACGGTGCCGAGGGTGTGGAAGTGAAACCAGCCGGGTTCGGCGGTCAGGGTCAGCATCGCCAGGGTCTGGCCCTGCGCGTTTTTGATCGGCGCAGCGGCGCAATGCATGCGGCGCTGGCGCAGGCCGATGGCGAAATTCTCTTCGGCAAGCACGTACACCAGGCGGTCTTCGGCCAGGGCCAAGCCAGTGCAGTTGGTGCCCTGGGTCGACTCCAGCAGGCGGCTGCCGATGGGCGTGATGTCCAGCCCGCAGAAATACAGGGTGGTGCCATCTGCATCGGTGAGGTTGATATGGCCACGCGGGTTGTAGGCCAGCAAGCCGCGCATGACCTGCGCGGCGGCGGCGATCAGCACCCGGTGGCTGGCAAGGGTTGCAGCCAGGGTCTCGGGGGCGACAAAACGGTATTGGCCGTCAGACGGGTCGAGCCCTGCGTCGACGCTGCGCCGCCACGACTCCCAGATCACCTGGCGGACCTCGGCCGGGCGCTCGACCTGGCCCCCCAGGCAGTTTCGCCAGGCCTGTTCCAGCGCCGCCACCGGGCCCTTGTTCAGCGAGGCCGGGCCCAGGGCCGTGAGGTAGTCGAGGTCTTGCACACTGAAAGCCATCGGCGCTGTCCATGTCCAGGTTTTTGACATGTCAGTATAGGCATGTCATCAGAATGAACACATTTTGTTTATCAGATTTTATAAATCTTTAACTATCAATAACTTGAGAATTGGCACAGCCCTTGCTCCTAACCCTTTGCCATCCAGAACGTCCTGGGGCCAACAATAAAAAGGGGTCCTTCATGAGTACACAGAACATCCGCCTGGGCTTGATCGGTGCTGGTCGCATGGGCAGCTTCCACGGCCTGACGGCGGCCCGGCATATCCCTGGCGCGTGCC
>NZ_JBAWDE010000238.1:0-40896 GCF_049590575.1 Pseudomonas sp. | reverse complement strand
GGCACGCGCCGATGGGGTAGCCGTTGCCCAGCGCTTTGGCCAGGGTGATGACGTCCGGCTCGACGCCCGCATGCTCAAAGCCAAACCAGCTGCCGGTGCGACCCAGGCCGGTCTGCACTTCATCGATCATCATCAGCCAGTCGTGTTCATCGCACAGTTGGCGCAGGGCCTGCAGGTAGCCGGCAGAGGCCGCATGCACGCCGCCCTCCCCCTGCACCGGTTCGACCAGCACCGCGACGATAGCGGGGCACTGCGCCGCAACCTCGCGAAGCGCCTCGATGTCGTCGTAGGGCACGCGCACAAAGCCCGGCATCAGCGGCTCGAAGCCGCGATGCACAGCGGGGTTGCCGGTGGCTGCGAGGGTGGCCAGGGTGCGCCCGTGAAAACTGTTGTCCATCACCAACACTTGCGGCTGGGTTACCTGCCGGGCGTTGGCGTGCAGGCGGGCGAGCTTGAGCGCCGCTTCGTTCGCCTCCGCTCCGGAGTTGCAGAAAAACGCGCGTTGCATGCCCGAGAGCAGGCACAGGCGTTCGCCCAACTGCTCCTGCCATGGGATGCGAAACAGGTTGGTGGTGTGCAGCAACACGGTGGCCTGTTCGGCAATGGCCGCGGCAATTTCGGGGTTGGCATGCCCCAGGCTCGTCACCGCCACACCGGCGATGGCATCCAGGTATTCAACGCCCTCGGTGTCCCACAACGAGGCGCCCTGGCCGCGGCTGAACGAAACCGGTTGGCGGGCAGAGGTGTGCATGAGGTAAGCGGGTGCAGCAGACATTGCAGGTCTTCCTGTAGAGGGGTATCAACGGGTGGGCGTGATCGACGACAACGTGTCCTCACCGAGAGGACGGGCATCGGCGGTCGGCCAGTAGTACGCATCCGGCATGGCTCGGGCGCCGAAGATCGCTTGCCCGACGCGCACCACGGTCGCGCCCTCTTCAATGGCGATTTCAAAGTCACCGGACATGCCCATCGACAGCTCCTGCAGCGACACCCCATCAGGGGCGCCAGGCCGCAAGCGGTCGCGCAATTCACGCAGCCGCACGAAGCACGGGCGCACTCGCACCACGTCGGCCGAGAACAAAGCCAGCGTCATCAGCCCGCGAACCCGCAGGGTCGGGAACGCGGGCATGGCCTCCAGGAAGGCCGCCACGTCATCGGGCAGCAGCCCGTATTTGCTCGCTTCGCCGGAGGTATTGACCTGGACGAACACGTCCATCTGTCGCCCTTCGATGCGCAAGCGACGGTCCAGCGCCTCGGCCACCCGCAGGCTGTCCAGGGCCTGGAACTCGCTGGCGAAGCGTGCGACCTGCTTGGCCTTGTTGGTCTGCAAGTGGCCGATCACCGACCATCGCAGGTCCTGCAGATCGGCCATGGCTTCCCACTTGCGCTGGGCTTCCTGCACCTTGTTCTCGCCCAGCAGGCGGCAACCGGCGGCATAGGCCAGACGCAAATGAGCTTCATCAAAGGTTTTGCTGACCGGCAGCAAGCGCACACCGGCCGGGTCCCGCCCTGCTCTACGGCACGCCTCGACAATGCGTTGCTGCACCGCGGCCAGGTTGCGACGAAAGTCTTCGACACTGACGGCCTGCGGGTAACGACCATGGCGCGCGTGCAGGGCGTGGAGGTCTTCGGTTTGATCAGGCATCAGCGGGTCGCTCCTTTGGCAGGCACGGCAACCACTTCGGCCGGTAGCACTGCGGCCTTTTCACGGCGCGGCAACCGCCCATTGAGCACGGCGTAGGCCACCAGGCCGATGACCAGGCCCCAGAACGCGCCGCCGATGCCCAGCAGGGTGATATTCGCTGCGCAGGCCAGAAAGGTGATCAGCGAGGCTTCCCGCGATTTCACGTCGGCCATGGCGTTGGCCAGGCTCGCGCCGAGCGTGCCCAGCAGGGCCAGTCCGGCCAGGGTGGTGATAAAGGTCGCCGGGAAGGCCATGAACACCGCCGCCAGGGTCACGCCGAAGATCCCCACCAGGATGTAGAAGATGCCCGCGGCCACGCCTGCGATCCAGCGCTTGGAGGGGTCTTCGCAGGCTTCCTTGCCCGTGCAGATGGCGGCCGTGATCGCCGCGATGTTGAACGCATGGGAACCGAACGGCGCCATCAGCAGAGAACCCAGCCCGGTCACGCTGAGGATCGGGTTGGCACTGGTGTTGAACCCATCACTGCGCAGCACCAGCATGCCCGGCATGTACTGCCCCGTGAGGGTGATCAGAAACAGCGGCAACGCCACGCTCAACAACGCATTGATCGAGAACTCAGGCCGTGTGAACACCGGTGTCGCAAACTCCAGCGCCAGCCCCGTGAAGTCCACGCGCGCCTGCATCAGCAGAAAGCCAAGCCCCAGCAGCAGAATGCCGACCACCGCGTAGCGCGCACTCAGGCGCTTGAACAGGATGTAGGCGCCGATCAACACCCCGACCAACAACGGGTCGACGCTCATGCTGGCGAACGCGCCGATGCCGAACTGCAGCAGGATGCCGCCCAACAGGCCCGCCGCCACCCCCGGCGGGATCAGCCGAACGGCCTTTTCAAAGTAACCGGACACGCCCAGCAGCACGAACGCTGCCGCCGAAATCATGTAGGCCCCAATGGCCTCGGCGTAGGGTGTGGTCGCCAGGGCGACGATCAAAAATGCCGCCGCCGGGGTCGACCAGGCGGTGATGATCGGCTCGCGGCTCACCCAACTGAGGAACAGCCCGGTCACCCCGACCCCGATCGACACCGACCAGACCCACGACGCGGTCAACTCCGGGCTGAGCCCGGCGACCTTGGCGGCCTGGAACACCAGGATGAAGGTGCCGCCGTAATTGACGATCACCGAAATCAACCCGGCAACCACCGGGTGCAGCAGGTCCCGAAGTCGCAGGGACGAGGGGGATTGAGTAGATGACATAGGTCTTGGCTCCTTGCTGGACGATGTATCCGCCGCGGGTAAGCGGGCATTTATAGCGGTTCAATGGCAGGTTTTACCCCTACGCTTTAGCGCAGCAGACCAGACCACTTTGCGTGGTCGGGTCAGCCATGCTCGCGCGCAAACACGTTCATGAAATCGCACAGCGCCTCGACCGCCGGCACTGACACGGCGTTGTAGAGGCTGGCGCGCAGGCCGCCGACGCTGGCGTGGCCTTTGAGACCATTGAGGCCGGCTTGCTCGGCGCGTCGTAAAAAGGTTTTCTCCAGCGCCACATCAGCCAAACGGAACGGCACGTTGTTGATAGAGCGATACGCTGCCTGCACGCGGTTGCGATAAAACCCGTCACTCCCATCGATGGCGCGGTAAAGCATCTGCGCCTTGGCCTGGTTGCGCTGGTGCAGGGCCTGCAGACCACCGCTGTGCTTGATCCACTTGAGCGTCAGGCCAGTGAGGTACCAGGGGAAGGTCGCCGGGGTATTGAGCATCGACTGTGCATCGCTGATGCGCGCGTAGTTGAGAATATCCGGGGTAAAGGCGTGGGATCGCTCGAGCAACGCCGGGTCGACGATGACCACCGTCAAGCCGGCCACGCCCATGTTTTTCTGCGCGGCGGCGTACACCAGACCATGCCGGGCGATGTCGATCGGCTTGGACAGCAGGCTTGAACAGGCATCGCACACCAGTGGCGCGTCGGTCGCGGGCGTGTCGATGAACTGCACGCCGTGTACCGTCTCATTCTCGGTGTAATGCAGGTAGGCGGCGTCGGGGTTAAGGCGCCAGTCCGAGGCGTGGGGGACGCGGTCGAAACCCGACGCGTGGGCGCTGGCAACCACGCGCACATCGCAGTAGCGCCGTGCAGCCTCAATCGCCTTGCCCGACCAGAGGCCCGTGTGCAGGTAATCTGCGGTGCCTTTGTCGCCTATCAGGTTCATCGGCACTTGCGCGAACTGCAGCGAGGCCCCCCCTTGCAGGAACAGCACTTTGTAGGCAGGCGGCACCCCGAGGATATCGCGCAGGTCCCGTTCGGCCTCGCTGGCCACGGCCATGAACACCTGGGAACGGTGGCTGATTTCCATCACGGACATGCCGGTGCCGGCAAAATCGAAGAACTCCTCGTGCGCCTGAGTGAGAACATCTAACGGCACCGCGGTGGGGCCTGCGCTGAAGTTGTGGGACCGAGCCATGGTTGCGTAACTCCTGTTCAAGAACGCTCGCCCGGTGCGGCATCACCGAGGTCAAGCCCTGGGGTGGCGAGGGCCCGAGTCTACGGATAAACTGGCCTGCTTTTACCGGCCATTTCATGGAATGAGAGCAGACCACATGGCAAAGACCTTCGAGCTGGAAACCCTGAAGATGCGCCTCAACGACGCAGAATTTCAGCTGCTGGACCTGCACCAGCGGATCCAACGCGCACTCCGTGCGCTGATTCTTGACGGCGCCCTCGGTCCCGGCTTGAAACTGCCCGCCACGCGGGTGCTGTCCAAGTCACTGGGGTGTGCCCGCGACACCGTCGAGAACGCCTATGTGCAGCTGCATCGGGACGGGTTTATCGTGCGCCGCGAAGGTGCCGGCAGTTACGTCTGCGACACCGTGGGCGTCGAACTGCGCGGTGCCGGCCGCCGACGCCTCAAGGCTCAGGAAGTCAGGAGCAGCGTCGCTCCGCCAGGTGCCGAACTCAGCCAGCGCGGGCGGATGATCTTCGACACCGGCGGCGTGCGCGATCAGCAAGTCATCAAGGCCTTTGCCACCGGCCTGCCGGAAACCCGCAGCTTCCCCACGGATGTCTGGGAGCGCCTGCAACGCCAGGTCATGAAGGACTATCGCGCGAGCGTGCTGCTGCATGGCGACCCACAAGGCGCCGAGCCCCTGCGCAAGGCGATTGCCACCTACCTGAACCTCGAACGCGGCGCCAAATGTTCCCCCGACCAGGTCCTGGTATTGAGCAGTACGCGTCAGGCGTTGTATCTGTGTGCGCAATTGCTGGTGGACGCCGGCAAGCCGATCCTGCTGGAAAACCCCGGCTACTACGGCGCGCGCAAAGCCTTCCAGATCGCCGAAACCAAAGTGGTGCCGATCGATGTCGACGCACAGGGCATCCGCACTGACCTGCTATACGCCGACCGCAGCGGCGCCCATTGCGTGTATGTCACGCCTTCTCACCAGTACCCCACCGGCGCGACGTTGCCGCTGGAGCGGCGTCTTGAGTTGATCAATTGGGCGGCGCAAAAAGGCAAGTGGATCATCGAGGATGACTACGACAGCGAGTTCCATTACGACGGGCAACCCACGGCATGCGTGCAGGGCCTGGACAAGTACCAGCGCACGCTCTACATCGGCACGTTCAGCAAGACCCTCTACCCCGGCCTGCGCATGGGGTACATGGTGCTGCCCCCTGAACTGGTGAAGCCCTTTGCCTATGCGCGCAGCATGATGGACGGCCACACGCCGCAAACCCTGCAACTGACCCTGGCGCGCTTTATGGAGGACGGCCATTACAACGCGCATGTGCGGGCCATGCGCAAGCTGTATGCCGGGCGCCGTTCGATCATGCACGACGCGATCGGCAAGTACCTGAGCGCGGTGGTCAGCGCCGAACTGCCGCCGGGCGGGTTGCAAATCCCCTGCCTGCTGAAAGCCGGGTGGTCCGAGGAAAAAACCATCCGCCAGGCCGCCACGGCCGGCGTGCAACTGTCCGGCCTCAGCGGCTTGTACGCGGGCGAACCGAAGCAACAGGGCTGGCTGCTGGGCTACTCCTCCCTGACCGCGTATGAAATAGAAGCCGCCATGTTGCGTCTGGCCAACGCGCTGAAGATCTAATGGCCGAGCGCATAGTTCATCAGCAGCTGCTGGGCCTGGGCGGCCATGCGCGCATGCCGCGGCAGCTTGGGGTAATCCAGCGCAATCACGGGTTGCGGCTTGGCGCTGGCGAACAGCTTGAACCGTGACGGGCGGGTGGCCGCCGGGCGGCCGGTGGGGATGGTGCCGGGCATTGGAATTCCTTTTCGAAAAAAGCGCAGACGGTTAATACGGCAGCTTGAAACGCTTGGTCAGGTCGCTGATGCCTTCACGAATCGAGCGTTCAGTACGGGCGTCCAGGGCGCCGCTGCGCACGCCACCGAGCATGGCCAGAATCATGTCGCCGATCTCTCGGAATTCATCGACGCCCATGCCACGCGACGTACACGCCGCACTGCCAAGGCGAATGCCGGACGTCACGGTAGGCTTGACCTCATCGCCGGGTACGACATTTTTGTTCACGGTTATGCCGATGGCCTCCAACGCACGTTCGGCGACATTGCCCACCAGGCCCCAGGGCCGCAGGTCAATCACCCCCAGGTGACAGTCGGTGCCGCCCGACACCACCAATAGCCCACCCTCCGCCAATCGGCCGCACAAGGCCTGGGCATTGGCGACCACGGCGTGGGCATACGCGCCGAAGCCCGGTTGCAGGGCCTCGCCCAGCGCCACGGCCTTGGCCGCAACCGTGTGCATCAGTGCCGCGCCCTGCAGGCCCGGGTACACCGCCGCATTGATCTTCTGCGCAATGGCCTGCTCGTTGCACAGGATCATCCCGCCACGCGGACCGCGCAGCGTGGCATGGGTGCTCAGGGTGGTGACATGGGCGAACGGCACGGGCGACGGATACGCCCCGCCCGCGACCAGCCCGGCGACGTGGGCGATGTCGGCCATCAGGAACGCGCCCACCTCGTCGGCAATCGCACGAAACCGGGCGAAATCCAGCGCCCGCGAGTACGCCGAGGCACCTGCGATGATCAGGCCTGGGCGTTCCCGGCGGGCGATCTGCTCGACCTGATCCATGTCGACCCGGTGGGTCAGTGGGTGCACGCCATAGCTGAGGGCCTGGAACCAGCGCCCGGACAAGTTGAACGCAGCTCCATGGGACACGTGCCCACCGGACTTGAGGTCCAGGCCGAGGATCTTGTCCCCCGGCGCCAGCAACGCGAGGAACACCGCCTGGTTGGCCTGGCTGCCCGAATGCGGTTGCAGGTTGGCGTAGGCGCAGTTGAACAGTTGCCGGGCCCGCTCGATGGCGAGCTCTTCAATGGCATCGACATTGCAACAACTGGCGTAATAGCGTCGCCCTGGATAGCCCTCGGCATATTTATTGGTCAGCACCGACCCCTGGGCCTCGAGCACCGCACGACTGACCACGTTTTCGGCGGCGATCAGCTCGATCGACTGCACCTGGCGCTGACGCTCGGCGTCAATCGCGCGCCACACCTCCCCGTCCACCTGGGGCAGCGCAACGCCACTGACCCCGGGCAGCGCGTGGCCCTCCTGATAAGCGAAATGCGGCATGGTCACTCCCTGTGTAAACGCCCGATAACACGCCGCACTACCCTAGCCGCCCACGGGCCGGCCAGCCATACCAGTTCGTGCCGATGGTGCAGACCACCGCGCTGGATGCCGTTACCACAGGTCTACGCCGGGGCAGGCACGGGGAAAGCGCCGCCCTGCAAAGTGGTCTGGTGGCTTCATCGACAATGGACTATCGCGCAAGACCATCGCCTCATTAAGCTCCGCACCGATTTTGCCAAGCTCACTACACAGGTTTCGCCATGACGATTCGTATCGGGTTGTTGCCTCAGGTTGCCGCAGCGCACTTTGTCAGTCATTTGCACATCATGGTGCTGGCGGCGCTATTTCCTCTGCTTCCGGCTTTTTTCAACGTGGGTTATGTCGAGCTTGGCTTTGCTTTGAGCCTGTTCAATATCGTCACGGCGCTGGTCCAGGCCCCCATGGGGTTTGCCGTGGACCGCCACGGTGCCAGGCGCTTGCTGTTGGTCGCGCTGGCCCTGGGCAGCAGCAGTTTCCTGCTGATTGCACTCCTGCCCGGCTACACCTGCCTGTTGATTGGCATGGCGCTGGCCGGCGTCGCCAATGCGATTTATCACCCGGCCGACTACGCCCTGCTGTCGCGACACATTGACCCGGCGCACATCGGCAAGGCGTTTTCCGTGCATACCTTTGCCGGCTTCCTGGGCGCGGCCGTGGCCCCGGCGTTTTTGCTGGGGGTCGCGGTGGCGAGTGACCTGGCCATGGCCTTCGCGGCGGCGGCGCTGGTGGGCTATTTCGTGCTGGCGCTGCTGTTGATCCCTGGCTCCGCACCGGCTCGAGTCAGCCGCGTGCTTCCCAGCGTTGACCCGGCACCCAGCGGCGCCAGTCGCGTGGCATTGCTTTCGCCGATGGTGCTCAGCCTGACCCTGCTGTTCGTGCTGCTGAACCTGAGCACCGGCGCAATCGAGAAGTTCTCGGTCGCCGCCCTGATGCAAGGCCAGGGCGTGGCCTTGCCCTGGGCCAACTCGGCGTTGACTGCCTTCCTTTTTGCCAGCGCCTTCGGCGTGCTGGCAGGCGGCGCCTTGGCCGACCGGACGCGCCGCCATGGAGTAGTCGCAGCCAGCGCGTTTGGCCTGGCCAGCGTGCTGATGCTGCTGGTCGCCACGGCACGCTTGAGCGAGCCGGCGCTGCTGGTCGTACTAGGGGCTGCGGGTTTCCTGACCGGGGTGATCGCACCGTCCCGCGACATGCTGGTACGGGCAGCCGCGCCGAAAGGTGCCGAAGGCAAAACCTTCGGCATCGTCTCTACCGGTTTCAATATCGGTGGCGCCATCGGGCCCGTCGGGTTCGGCTGGCTGCTCGACCAAGGCCACCCCAACGCCATTTTCTGGGCCAGCGCCGCCTTCATGGGCCTGACCGTTGGACTGACCCTGATGCAGGAGCGGTCCATGGCCAGGGTGCGAAAAATGCTGGCACTGCACGTGGCATTCAAGTGACCTGGGTCAATCGCCACACGGCGTTTTTGCCGCAGACTTGAAGGGCAGCGTCCCGCATTTATTGCGCTGCACCTTCGCTTGTGCGGACTCGTTATTTTGCAAGGACTGCACGGTAAACCCGAACCCCTATTTCCTTGGAGTTAAAACATGGACCGTTTGAATTGTGGTACCGATGACGTGGTAAAAAACATGCTGGCCAAGCTCTCCACACTGTGGAAAACCCGCGCCGCCGTCAACAACCCGCAACCGAACTACTGGGGCCTCGCCTTTGATGCCGACAAGCACGACTTCAGTCTGTCGCTGCTGCCGTTCCGTCATCACCAGGCCTGGCTCGAAGCGCCTCAGGACCTGCAATCCAAATGCCTGTCCTATGCGTGGGGCATCTACAACCTCAAGACCATCTACATCGAATGCGATGTGGTCGTGCCGGCCTGCGAGGACATTATCAAGACCCCGCCGCCGAGCAATAACCGCGCCCTGCTGCAAGACGTGATGTCACAGGCACTGCTCGACGAAGCCTTGCATACACGGATGTCCATCATGGCCTGCAACTACATCTATGACATGCGCAAACTCACCCCGCTGGACTTCAGCGCCTTCAACCTGGTGACCTGGCGCGAAGCCCTCCTGGCCAACTGCACCGCCGAATGGGAGCGACGCCTGACCCGCTTCGGCGTCGCCTGTGCCAGCGAAACGCTGATCACCGACTACCTCAAGACCATGGCCGAAGACGCCAGCATCCAGGCGGTGTGCCATGAAGTCACGCGCACCCATGCCATCGACGAGTGGAGCCATTCCAGCGTCTTCAGCTTCGTCGCTTCCGACATCGTCAACGGCCTGAGCCGCAAGGAACGCGAGTACCTGCGCGCGATCATCCTGCGCACAGTGCAGATGTTCGCCAATAACGAAATGGGCGCATGGTCCACCGTGTTTTCAATGCTGGATTTCCCGCATGCCGGCGAGATCCTGCACGACGTGGGCGACAGCAACGAAATCAGCGTCTACACCGACTCGCTCGAAGCCCTGATAGACCGGATCGGCTTGACCGGCAACGGCCTCGGCAGTGCCGAGCATGCGCTTGAAACCTTGGGCGAGAAGGCCCGCGCATGAACGCCACGACATCTCTGAAGGCCCTGTGCGAACAGGTGAGCATTGAAACGGCCAGCGTCAAGGTGTTCACCCTGCGCGCGGTCGGCGCACCTGCCGACTTCCTCGACAGCCTGGAGCCAGGCAAACACGTGGCCCTGCACGCCGCCGACACGGCGGGCACCCACCACCAGCGGCTGTATTCGATCACGCGCAAACACGGCCCGGACCGGTTCGACATTGCGGTCAAGCGCGAAGGGCATGGTGGGGTTTCGGACCAATTGCACGCTACGCTGCACGCCGGTTCGAGCACCGCGGTGCAGTTTGTGGCAGGTGATATTTCGCTGGCGTCGATCTTGGATTGCCGACAGGTCGGCATGCTCGCCGGCGGCATCGGCATCACCTTGCCGATTGCGTTGCTGCGTGGCCTGGCCGAGCGCGCACGGCGCGGATTGGCGGTGCCCGATGTGAGCCTGCTGCTGTGTGTGCCGTCCATCGCCGAGGTTGCGTTTCTACAGGAGTTGCTGGCGCTTGAGCTGACCACATCGTGGTTCTCCTTGCAGGTGTTCATCACCCGCGAAGCCGTCAACGACAACGGACACTTCAGTGCCGGTCGCCCCCAGGCCCAGGACCTGAGCCGGCTGGGTAACCCCGACAGCGTGGTGATCTGCGGCAGCCATGGTTTCGCCCAGGGCATGCGTGAACACGCACTGGCCATGTTCCCCGCCAGCCGCCTGCTTATCGAGTCATTCACGCCACCGGCCGCGCCGGTCACCGCCGCACAGGCCGAGGTCGAGGACCGGGCCGACGCGACGCTGCGCCTGTACTTGAACCACAACGATCAAGTGCTGGAGCCAACCGCTGGCAAGAGTTTGCTGGAGATGCTCGAAACCGGTGGCATCGCGGTGCGCAGCCTGTGTCGCGCCGGTATCTGCGGGCACTGCAGGCTGAAGGTGTCGCAGGGGCACTACACCCTTGAGCCTGACTTTTGCCTGACGGACAAGGACAAGGCCGAAGGCTACGCCCTCGCCTGCTGCACCTTTCCGCAATCCGGGACGGTCAAGGTCGACCTCACAACCCCGGCATGAACACTTACCGCCTTTACTTCAACCATTGGTTTTTCCCATGAAGACTGCCATTGCATTGCGCCACATCCACTTCGAAGACGTTGGCACCCTGGATGCCGTCCTGGCCGAACAAGGCTATACGCTGATCTACCTGGACCCCACGGTCGACGCCCTCTATAGCGAACCCGTGCTGCAGGCTGACTTGCTGATCGTTCTCGGCGGCCCTATTGGCGCCTATGACGAGCCGCTGTACCCGTTTTTGCATGACGAGTTGGAGCTGGTGCGCCAGCGCGTTGCGTCCGGCAAGCCCCTGCTGGGCATCTGCCTCGGTGCGCAACTGATCGCCCGGGCCATGCATGCCAACGTCTACCCGATGGGGGTCAAGGAGATCGGTTTTTCACCGCTGAGCCTGACCGCGGCCGGTCAAGCCTCGCCGCTCACCGCGCTGCTGGACACCCCCGTGCTGCACTGGCACGGCGACCAGTTCGATGTGCCGGAGGGCGCTGTGCTGCTGGCCAGTTCCCAGGTGGGTGCGCACCAGGCGTTCGCCGTGGGCAACACGATTCTCGGCCTGCAATTTCACCTCGAAGCCGATACCGCCAACATTGAGCAATGGCTGGTTGGCCATGCCAGCGAACTGGCGCAAGCCGGCATCGATCCCGTCGCGTTGCGCAGCGAGGCCATGCACCTCGGCGACCGCCTGACCCGCGCAGCGGGCAACGTCATGCGGGCCTGGTTGAACAACCTGGGTACCCCGATACCCCAAGACCGCCGGGCCCCGGCCCAACGCATTTGCACCGTGTAAAACCACCTGAAAATACCGTCAAGGATGAGGAGTCAAAGATGATCGTTGTTTTGTTTGAGTTACAGGCACTGCCAGGCCAGGGTGAGACCTATGTTGACCTGGTCAACAAGCTGACCCCGCTGCTTGAACCCATGGACGGGTTTGTCTCCGTCGAGTGCTTTCAAAGCACGCTGAACCCCAAGAAAGTGATGTCGGTTACCACCTGGCGCGATGAGGAAGCCGTGGTGCAGTGGCGCAACGTCACAGCCCACCTGTCGGCACAGCGCGCCGGCCGCGACAAAATCTTCGACGACTATCGCGTGCGCGTGACATCGGTGATTCGTGATTACGGCCTGCGTGATCGCGAACAGGCACCCTACAACGTCGTGGTCGACGGCGAGCCCGCCACGGCGGCTGCGGCGGTGTAAGGCCATACGCCCGGCATAGTGCCGGCAAGAAGCTCGAAACGCAGCAAGAGTCTCGCCCCGCGATGTCGCGGGGCGAGCTTGTTTTAGTGCATCTCCCGGCGTCCTGCCGACTCACATGAAATACCCTGCGCATTGGCCCGCCTGGTACGCCCAGTTGCCGATAGTCAAATCGAGTCGAAACATACCGCCGGAATTTGATATCGTCTGTGAAGGCTATTGTTAAACGGAGCTAATCATGGACGACGGTGCGCCCCTTCCCGAGACGGAGTCAAAGCGGCTGGAACGTGTGGCGCAGTTATGTGCGCGCGACACTCAAGAAGACCCCGTTTTCAACAAAATCGTGGCGATGACGGCTGAATACTTCAAAGCGCCGATTGCCTTGATATCCATCGTCGATGAGCAAGAGCAGTGGTTTAAGGCGCGCGTCGGAATCGAAGCGTGCTCCACACCGAGGAGTGCCTCGTTCTGTGCCTACTCGCTGCTGGATAATCAGCCACTGGAGATCCTGGATGCGCGCAGCGACCCGCGTTTCAAATCCAACATTCTGGTGACTGGCGCGCCCTTTATTCGCTATTACGCGAGCGCCCCGCTCTTGACCGATGACGGTTTATCGCTGGGCAGCCTGTGCTTTATCGATACCGTTGCGCGTGAGCCCATGAATTCACGCGATGCAGCCATGCTCAGCCACTTGGCCGAACTGGTGATGATGCAGATCATGGGTGTACGTTCGCGCAATTATATTGACCAGCCAACCGGCCTGTTTAATCGACTCCGGTTTGAAGAGGACATACGCGAGGCGCTCGCCCGCGACGGCGCGATCACGATTTATGCGGTTGACGTCACCTCGCCAAAGTTTCTCAACGAGGTGGTCAAAGCGCTCGGTTACCGCTTTGCGGAGGACCTGATCCTTGAGATAAAACAGCGCTTACAGGGGCTCCTGCCGTCTGGATGCCTACTGTACAAAATCAGCCCGACCCGCTTTGGTTTCCTGCAGCCGCGAACCGTTGAAAAAGAGACCATCAGCACGCGAATCATTGAAAACTTCGAGGCGGCCGTCGAATGCCACGGCATTCCTATCCCGATGCAAGTCGGAATCGGCGCCCTGCCGATTGCAAGCAGCGAGGAGCAGGACTGGCTGCGCTTGGTCATCAGCGCTGCCGATGCAGCCAGGGACCGTGGCCTGGGCTACCTGCTCTATGACCCCACGTTCGATGCCGCGCAACGACGCGCCTTCACGTTGTTGAGCTCGTTGTCGGAAGCCCTCCACGTCAGCGACCAACTCAGATTGGTGTTTCAGCCGAAAATCAATTTGCCGGGTGGTGTGTGTGCGGCGGTAGAAGCCCTGCTCCGCTGGGACCACCCACAACTCGGGACCATCAGCCCAGCAGAATTCATACCGCTGGCTGAAAAAACCGCGTTGATGCCCTCCTTGACGTCATGGGTTCTCAAAGCGGTGCTACAGCAGGCCACTCTTTGGCTGGCGCAGGGGCGCGACTTGAAAATCGCGATGAATGTCACGGTTGGCGACCTGGAAAGCCCGGCCTTCGTCGACACCTTGATCGAGCACCTCAAGGCCCGGCAGCTAAGCGCGGATCGGCTGGAATTGGAGTTCACTGAAAGCACCCTCATGACCGATCCGAGTGAGGTCATTCGGCAACTCACGCGCCTTCGAAACCTGGGAGTGGTGGTCGCCATCGACGACTTTGGCACGGGCTACAGTAACTGGACCTACCTCACCACGCTGCCGACCAGCACGGTCAAGCTTGATCAATCGTTGATCAGCAACCTGGCAACCAATGAAAAAGACAAACGTCTGGTCAAAACTCTGATTGAACTCGCCAGCGGCCTGGGATATCGCGTGGTTGCTGAGGGCGTTGAAACCCAGGAGATTTTCAACCTGGTGAAGGCTTGGGGTTGCCACGAGGCGCAGGGGTACTTAATAGCCAAGCCAATGCCTGCCAATGAGTTGGAGGCGTGGCTGAGCAATTATTTACCGTAGCGCCCGCGAGCAGACGATGACGGCGCTTTTCAGATCAATTGATGCGCGAATTTACCGACCGCCTCCACTACCCGCTTCGCGCCATCCTGGATCTCCACGATGACCTCGCCTGCCTGAGTGGCCAATGCCAGGCCCTGTTCGGCTTGGGACTTGCTGTTGGCCATCTCACTCACGGTCTCGTCGACCAGCTTCTGGTTCTGCAGGACGACCGAAGCGATTTCTTCCGTCGCGCTGCTGGTGCGTCCGGCCAATTGCCGGACCTCGTCCGCCACAACGGCGAAGCCTCGGCCCTGTTCGCCTGCGCGTGCGGCCTCAATCGCAGCGTTCAAGGCCAACAGGTTGGTTTGTTGGGCGATGCTGCTGATTGTCTGGATGATCGAGCTGATCAACAATGACTGTTTACCGAGCGCTTCGACTCCACCAGAGGCAGCCTGCATATCCACAGCGATTTTACGCATGGTATGCATCGTGTCATTGACCACGACTGCGCCGTGCTGAGCGCTGACATCGGTTTGCTGGGAAATTTCAAAGGCAGTCCTGGCAGCCTCGCTGACCTCCTTTTCCCGGGCAACCTGGTCGGTCACCACCGTCGCAAACTTGACCACTTTGCACAGCGTCCCTTCAGCGTCATACACCGGGTTATAGGTCGCTTCCAGCCATATCGTCTGTCCGCGACTATCAATACGTTCAAATCGGCCCGCGACGAACTCACCCTTGTTTAACGTTGCCCAGAAATCCTTGTATTGCTGGGACGAGGCTTCTTCGGGTGTGCAGAAAATACGGTGATGGCTGCCTTTTACTTGGCCCAGGTTGTATCCCATCGCTTTCAAAAACTGGTCGTTGGCCTGGAGTACATGCCCGGAGAGGTCAAACTCGATGACCGCTGTTGAGCGAAGCAACGCATCGATGAAGGACGTATTCTCCGAAGCCTGTTCCAGGCGAAACGTGATGTTTGTTGCGCAGCAGGAAACCCGGCTGAGGTTGCCATCGACATCATTAATAGGTTGCCAATGCGCATGGATCCATACCAGGGAGCCGTCAGCATGCAAATACCGGTACTCGTCGGTAATCGATTGGCCTGACGCGACTGCGGCGCGGAAATTATGAAAGCAAGGCAGCTTGGCCACGTACTGCGGAACAATATCCGACATCGCCCGACCGAGAAGACGGTCTGGGGAATAGCCCAAGGCCGTTGCGAAGTTTTGGTTGCATGCGATGATTTTGAACGTCGGATCGATGCTCAGCGTCAGCATTTCACGGTTGATCCCGTCGCGCAGTTGGCGCAACTCCGACAATTCCGCTTGCTGGGAGATAAGCTGGTTTCTGAGCTTGGTATTGAACATGGACAACCGCCTCTTTGGTTATACGAGGCTATCGGCCTTGCGTGCTGAAAACTGAGGAAATCCGACGAGCGTGATGCGCGGTAAACGCTGAAGAGAAAGGCGCTCCGAAGAGCGCCTTTTACAGCGTTATTGCAGGCTGACTTGACGCAGGTCCGGCGTGCCAGCAGTACCGATCTCGATACGTTTTGGCTTGGCTTCTTCGGGTACAACGCGAAGCAGCTCGATGGCCAACAGACCATTGATCAGGGATGCACCCTGCACCTCGATATGGTCAGCCAGCCGGAAGGACAAGCGGAAGGCACGCTGGGCAATGCCTTGGTGAAGGTAAGTCACCGTCTGATCGTTTTCACGTTTTCCGCCGGAAACGCTCAAGACGCCTTTCTCAACCTGAATGTCTATGTCCTGCTCCGTGAGCCCCGCCACTGCAATCACAATGCGGTATTGATCGTCACCGTGCTTCTCGACGTTGTGCGGTGGGTAGGAATTACCCGCCTCACTGCGAAGCGCCGATTCAAACAGGTCGTTGAAGCGATCAAAACCCACCGACTGACGGAACAGAGGGGCCAAGGAAAGCGTAGTAGCCATAGTAAAATCTCCTGAGTTTTCTCCAAGTGATTTAAGACGCGACCCGATTGCGGCATCGCGTAAAACCCAAAATAGGTACGGCCAAAACGTTTTCAAGAGCACCTCGAAAAAAATTTCGCCGCCTCGAAATCTCAAGATGTAACCCTACTGCCCCCTCACGTGCACAAGCGGATCTTACCCGGCCTTGTAAAGCCGTCACCGTAATAACCTACAAAGCAAACCCAGAAATTCCTTACAGATATCGTAAGAAAAAAACTACAAGCTGCGACCCCATTGCATCAGCGGTCTGATTAATGACGAACCCCCACCCATAGGTGCTCGCGCTTTCTACACCGATCAACATTCCGTAACTCATCGATTCACTGCTACCCGGGGATTGCTGATAAAGCATCCTAGCCCCTCATCAACACGAGCCATCCCGCCGTGACCAAAGACCTATCACCCCATGCTTGGCGCCGAATAGGCAAACTGACGCCGCCGATAACACTCCAGACGTCGACCCCTCGTCATGCGTTGGTGGCCTCACTGCACACCCGACCACAAGGACCTTTGGTGTTGATCGTGGCTCCGCCCGGGTACGGTAAAACCACGCTATTGATGCAATGGCGGCAAGCGTTGCGCACGCCCACGGGCGCGGTGGCCTGGCTGTCTCTGGACGAGGCCGACGCCGAGCCCAATCGTTTTCTGGCCTACCTGATCCTGGCGCTTGACCATGCGGGGCTGAACCTCGGTCATTTGACCGGACTGGCGGAATCTCAGTCGCTGGACACTCAGCCGCAATACACGATCACCGCCCTGCTACGCGCGCTGGCTCAGGAAAATCGCCGCGTCAGTCTTTTCCTGGATGACTATCACACGGCGGCAAATGATCAACTCGACCACATTGTGCAAGACCTGCTTGAGCAAGCCGCGCCTTGGTTACAGTGGGTCGTGGCCAGTCGGACGCGTCCCGGCTGGCCGCTGGCGACCTGGAAAGCGAAGGGCTGGGTGCATGAAGTGTCGGCACGGGACCTGAGCCTCACCGAGGCCGAGACCGGCAGCATACTAGGCCCAGGCATCGCCGCTACAGAACTGCAATACCTGCATGACACCACAGAAGGTTGGGCTGTCGCCGTGCAACTGGCAAGGCTTTGGCGCGCCAGCGGAGACGGTTCGCTGTACGGCTTGAACGCGTTCTCCGGGCGTGCCACCGATATTGCCGAGTACCTGACAGAGCAAGTCTTCGAACGACTGCCTCAGACGTGCCAATCCTTCCTTCTTGAAACCGCATTGCTGGAACGCTTCAACGCAGAATTCGCCGATGCAGTACGTGCACGTAGCGACAGCGCGCAGTTATTGGTGCAACTCAAACACCTGGACGCACTGCTCGTTCCGCTTGATGCCGGGCGTCAGTGGTTTCGCTACCACAGGCTGCTGCGGGCCTTTCTGAGCCAGCGGATCGACGTCCATGACGCTCAACGTATACATCGCGCCGCGGCCTTATGGTTGGCTCAGGAAAAAGATTGGGTTAACGCCGTAGAGCATGCTTTGCAAGCGCGCGATACAACGCTGGCCGTGAGCCTGGTGGTACGCGCCGGAGGTTGGGAGTTGGTGCTTCGCCATGGCATCCGTTACACACAGAGCCTGCTGCTGCAGTTTGATGAACAGACACGACGCAGTGACCCTGACCTGTTGATGTTACAGGCGTATCTTCAGGCCAAACTCGGCGACCACGCGCTGAGCACTCAGTTGCTGCAGCTTGCGCGAAGTACTATCCATGAAGACCCTCGTTTAATCAGGGACCTTCACGTTATTCAAACCCTCGCAAACGCCTACGTCGATCATTTCGAACCTCACAACTCAAGCACCTATCCCCCTCACGCGGATGAAGTACTCACTCAAGCCACGCTGGAATGTGTGGATGCACTGGGCGCAATGATTCGCGGCGAGCTGACGTCGGCCTTGCACAGCATTCGCTCGGCACACATCAAGATGCGCCTGGTGGATAGCCCGCGCGGCGAAAACTACTGCCGTATTCACGAGGCCCAGGCACTGGCATTGGCGGGTCATATCGATGCATCACACCGCTTGGTCGATGAGGCGCTGAGCATTGCAGATACACAGTTTGGTCGCGAGAGTTCACTCAGGGCACTGGTCGGTTGCCTCAAGGCACAACACGGGTACTGGCAGGGCGCCTGGACCGAAGCGACTGCTTGGCTGCGGGACGGCTGGGCGTCGCTTGAGCAGGTGGATGGCTGGGTGGATATCATCGCCGCCACGGCTGACGTCACGTGGCGCATGGCACTACGCGACCAGGGCCAGCAACCGGCCCTGCGTGAATTGGAACGGGTAGCCAGGCTTGCGACGGAGCGTAATTGGCCGCGGTTGAGTCGGCTGGTAAACGCGTGGCGGGTCGATCTGCGGGTGCAGTGTGGCGCCCTCGTGCAAGCCCGTGATGAAGCGGCGCTCACCGACCTTGAAGGGGTTGCGGACCATCATGCTGACTGGCGCAACCACGAGGCGGCGACCCTGGCACTCGCCAGGCTGCAGTTGGCCAGCGGCGCTTCAAACGCCGCACTGACCCGCCTGCAACGCGAGGGTAAAGTGCTGCAAGATAAAGGCTTGTGGTTGCCTGCCAAGCGTCTGCAACTACTGGCGCTGGCGGCCCATGGCAAAGATCGCCACACGCTGAAACCCGCCGACCTGATTGCGGTTTTCCAGCATGCCCCACCCGGTCTGCTGCTGGAGGCGGGTCCGTGCCTGCTGCCCGCGCTCGAGGCCTGCGCAGAGACATTTGCCGGCCAAGCCGCAGTGCTGACACGCCTGCGCGGCTGGCGAGCACACCCGGTCCGGGCCAGGGAACCCTTCAGCGCCAAGGAAACGCAAATTCTCACCCTGCTTGCCAGCGGCCAGCCCAATAAGGGAATCGCACAGGCACTGGATATATCCGAGAACACCGTAAAGTTCCACCTCAAGCACGTGTACACCAAGCTGGCGGTAGACAACCGCACTGCCGCCATCGGCGCCGCGCTGCGCCTAGGCGTCATCGACCCGCAGTTTTGACCCACCCGCCTACCCATCCGGGTAGGCGAACCGACGGTAGCGCCTCAACCTACCCTCAGCGCCCCTGGAAAGCCTTCACCACTGACGCCTAGCATTCCTCCTGCCAGCGGGAAGTGTTAGCGGCACAGCTCGCAACTCCCAAAAAGAACAATCACATCAGGAGATACCCTGTGGGTATGGACGGCAAAACTGTACGCGTCGCGACGGATGTCGGTGGGACGTTCACCGATCTGGTTTATTTCGAAAGCAACCCGGCCACCGGCCAACAGACTATCCGTACGGCCAAGGTCGACACAACGCCACCAAACTTCGCACGGGGTGTGCTCAATGTGATTCACAAAGCCGGCATTGCGCTGGACACGGTGGACTTTCTCGCCCACGGCACCACCGTGGTCATCAACGCCCTGACCGAGCGTCGGGGGGTGAAAACCGCGCTGATCACCACCCAGGGTTTTCGCGACATCCTGGAAATTGCCCGGGCCAATCGCCCGGACTACTTCAACCTGAAATGGGCCAAACCCGCGCCCTTCGTAGCGCGCTACCTCAGGCGTGAAATCAGCGGCCGCCTGCATACCGATGGCAGCGAACGTGAGCCGCTGGACCTCTGCGGCCTGCCCGCAATTATCGACGCCTTTCGCACCGATGGGGTCCAGGCGATTGCCATTTGCTTGCTGCACGCCTATGCCAATCCAGCTCACGAACAGGCGGTGCTGGTTGAGGTGAAACGGCTGTGGCCCGAGGTTTCGGTGGTCGCCTCGCACCAGATCACACGCGAATGGCGCGAGTACGAACGCTCCAGCACCACGGTGCTTTCGGCCTATGTCCAGCCGATCGCCGCCCGCTACCTGGATGACTTGGAAGCCGGCTTGAGAAAAGGCGGCTACACGGCGCCGCTGTACATCATGCAATCCAACTGCGGAATCGACAGCGTGAGCCATACCCGCGACATCCCCATCACCATGGTCGAGTCAGGTCCCGCCAGTGGCTTCTGGGCTGCCGCGGAACTTGGGCGGCTGCTTGATGAGCCGAACCTGCTCGCCCTGGACATCGGCGGCACCACCGCCAAATGCTCGTTGGTGCGCAACGGCCAAGTGTCAATCAAGACTGATTACTGGATCGAACGCAACCGGCTGAATGCCGGTTATCCGATCATGGTACCGGTGGTGGACCTCGTGGAAATCGGCAATGGCGGCGGCTCCATCGCCTGGGTCGACGAGTTCGATAAATTACATGTAGGCCCACAGTCCGCGGGGGCCCTGCCCGGCCCGGCAGCCTACGGCAACGGCGGCACTCAAGTCACCACCACAGATGCCAACCTGGCACTGGGGCGGATCAACCCGGACTATTTTTGCGGCGGCGAATTGGTTGCTGACATGGCCGCCGTACAGGGCGCCTTCGCCGAGTTGAGCCGCCGTTTGAAGCTGTCCACCGCGGAAATTGCGCGCGGGATCGTGCGGATCGCCAACGACAACATGATCAACGCATTGAAACTGGTGTCGTTAAGCCGTGGCCACGATCCTCGTGACTTGACGCTCGTCGCCTTCGGCGGCGGCGGTGCGATGCATGCCGTTGCGCTGGCACAGGAACTGGGCGTTAAAAAGGTCATCGTGCCACGCGGAGCATCGGTGTTTTCCGCCTGGGGCATGACCATGTCGGACCTGCGCCGTGATCTGTTTATCAATCGCTTTGTCGAAACCGAACGCCAAGGCGCGCTGCTGCTTGCAGAGGACTTTTTGAAAGAGTTGATGTGCCAGGCAAGCGCCCAGTTCATCGGTGAATCGATTGCCCCGGAACAGGTTGAGCTACAGGTGCATTGCAAGCTGCGCTACCAGAACCAGGAACATGCCGTGGAAGTCGCACTAGGCAAGGATGAGTCACTGTCCGACGACTGGGATGCCATCGCCCAACGCTTTCACACGTTCTACGAGCGCCAATACACCTACCGCTTGCAAGCGCCGTTGGAAATCATCGGGTTTCACCTGGTGGCTGTCGCGCAAATCGGCAAGTTGAGCCTGCAAGCGCTACCCGTCACAGGCCGCCGGCTTGAGGATGCGCGCAAAGGCCAGCGTCTGGTGGACTTCGCCCTGGAAGGGATTCACGACAGCGTGATCTACGACTACGCCAAGTTGGAGCCACTGATGCGCTTCAGTGGTCCGGCGATTATCGAGGACGCCGGTTCCACCGTTGTGGTTCATCCCGGGAATCAGGTCCTCGTTGATCGGCTCGGTAACCTGCATATCAGCCTTGGCGCATGAAGGAAGAACACCATGAGCAAACTTGACGTGTTTACCTTGGACATCATCCAGAACTCGCTGCAAGCCATCGCCGACGAAATGTTCGCGGCCATGCGCAAGGCCGCCATGAGTCCGGTCATCTACGAAGTCCTGGACATGGGTACCGGCATCACCGACGCCGAGGGTGAAATTGCCAGTTCTGGAGCCGGTATCCCGGCTTTTGTCGGCGTGCTCGATAAAGCGGTTAAACAGATTTTGCTCCAACACCCGGCCCCTGGCGATATCGAGGACGGTGATGTGTTCATCACCAACGACCCCCATAGCGGCGGCGTCACCCACCTCAATGATGTGGTCTTGGCCATGCCGGTGTTTACCGAGGGCCGCCTGGTGGCCTGGACCGCCAATATCGCGCATTGGAACGATGTCAGCGGCATGGTGCCGGGGTCACTGTCGACGCAGGCGACCGACATTTTCCAGGAAGGCCTGCGACTGGCCTCGGTCAAACTGATCAGCCGGGGGACGCCGATCCGCTCGGTGTTGCAGATTTTGCGTTACAACACGCGGATGCCGGACTTCATGGAGGGTGACTTGTGGGCAGGGGTCGCCGCCGTGCGTGGTGGCGCGCTGCGTCTTCAAGCGCTCAGTGCAAAATATGGCACTGAAGTGTTCCTTACCGCCATGCAAACGTTTATGGACCTGGGCGAAAAAATCTCTCTACGTGCGCTATGCGATTTGCCCGCCGACAAACTGCACCATGAGGAACTGCAGGATGATGGCAACGTATTCAGGGTAACGATCCAGATTACCGAGCACGAATTGATCATTGACCTGCGGGATAACCCCGACCAATGCGCCGGGCCCACCAACCTGAGCCGTGATGGTGCGGTGGTTGCGGCACAAATGGCCTTCAAGGCATTGACTGCACCGCAGGCTATCACCAACGGCGGCACCTTCCGGCCATTGCAAGTCTTGACGCGTCACGCCTCGCTATTCGATGCACAACCACCCGCCGCCGAAGGGTTCTATTTCGAGAACCTGATCCGTGTCCACGACCTGATCCTGCGCTGCCTGGCCCAGCGTTTTCCTGAGCGTCTGCCCGCCGGCAATTTTGCTTCGGTGTGCGCCACCATCATTGGCGGCCGGCACCCTGATACCGGGCGGATATTCACCTTGGTAGAACCGGAGATTGGCGGCTGGGGTGCTCAAGCCGGTCGCGACGGCAACAATGCCGTCTACTCAGGCCTGCATGGTGAAACCTTTAACTGCCCTGTCGAGGTGTGTGAAGCGCGTTATGGCTTGTATGTCGAACGCGTGTCCCTCAATGACGAGCCAGGGGGGCATGGTCAGTTTCGCGGTGGCCGAGGTATTTGCATCGACTACCGCATCCGCTCCGATGAGAACTTTCTGACCTGTGGTTACACGCGTGCGGTTGTACCGCCCTGGGGCCTGGCGCAAGGACTGGACGGCACGCCTAATTATGTCGAGGTCATCCGCCAAGATGGCACGCAGGAACGCTATGCAATGGCCAGCAACATCAGCCTCGACGCTGGCGATCTGGTACGGGTACGCACCGGTGCGGGTGGTGGCTACGGCCCGCCTGCTGAACGCCGTCGGGAGGCTGTGCTGGAGGACCTGAAAAACGGCTATGTCGATGCTCAAAGTGCACTCGAAATTTATCGCGTCAGGGTCTGATCACGGATCCCGGAAATAGGCTGAAGCAGTCCTGATCAACACTGCTTCATCACGCTCCGACTGCCCCCCAAAACAACAAGAAGAGAGAGCCTTCATGAAACGGCACCACTCTGCGCGCTTAAGCGCATGGCTTTTACTCGCGCTGATTTTGACATCAAGCCCACTCATCCAAGCCGAACAGTTTATTGGTTTTGGCCAGCCGGGGCTGCCAGGCAAGTGGGCCCTTGAATCATTCCCAGTGCTTAACCGAACCGCCGAAGGCAACGTACGCGCCGGCGGCAATACGGTGTTGGCATACTTTTCAGAAACCGGCTTCACCGAGACTCAACGTGACCAATTGCAGTTCTGGGTGGGTGCGATTCCTGGGTACGCCAGCACCAATGGCGTGCGCGATACCAGCCCTTGGGGTATTGCCGCACCCAACCTTGGTTTTGCCTATTACTACAACGTGGTCGAACCCACGACCGACTTCGGCGCTGCGGACTTTACGACTTTTTGGACCAACCCGACGCTGATGCTCGAATTCCCCAATGGCAATGACGATATGGCCGGCTATGGCGCATTCGCCAATCGCTATGCGGTGAGCTTCAGTGTCGCCAACTACCTGCGCATCGGGCGCTTTGCCGTGACCTTTACCCCGGCCGGCATCCATTACGCCGCCCGCAACCGCAACGCTACTGACTTCGGCACCGGTGACCCGACCCGTTTACGCGCAGGCGTCAGCGTGTGGCTGGCCGATGTAGCTGCCGGCTACCTGGTAACCGAGGACCTGTGGCTGGGCGCCCATCACGTGTACCACATCAACAACACCTCCGCGTCGGACTTCGCTGAATCACGGGTTGGAAAGATCGGACCCTCCATGACCTACACAGGCTTTGCCGAACAAGGTCTGTACCTGTCTGCCAATGTGAACTTTGACTATTACCGCAGCGCCAATCTGCCGCGCTCCAATGAGCTGACCATGGCGCTGGTGAAGTTTTTCTAACCCCAAACACTCTTCGAGGAATCGCGTATGCACACCACTGCGCCGGCTACCCAACCGCAGGACGTACCGGTTTCGGTACGCTGGCTGAACCCCATCGTCGTCGCGCCTTGCCAGGCAAGCCTGCAAGTGGTCGAGCATCTGGCCAATCGCTTTTCGATCATCGTCGGACGCAACAAATGGATGGAACAAATGCATGGAAGCGTTTCGGATGGTCCCCCAGCCGGGTGGGTAGTTGCGAGCCACCACCTGAAACCGAGATCAAGGCTTTTGGCGTGTTTCAGGGGCCGGTGCCCATTGGTAATCGGGTCAAGGCGTAACCCTCACCCACCAGGATAAGCTGCCATGAATATCACCGAGACTTCGACACAGCCACCGGCCACCCTGCAGGTGGGCGATGTGTTCAGGGATGTTCCCTTGACCCGCGAGCATCTGAAATGCTGCCTCGCACTGTTCTTCGTGTTCGCGATCGAGGCCTGGGAGATGATGATCATTGTCTACACCGCGCCTTTGATCGCCAATGAGTTTTCCCTGGATGCCTTCGCCGTCGGCCATCTGATTGGCGCCATGTTCATCGGCATGTTGCTGGGCTCGCTGGCGTGGGGCAAAGTCGCCGAGCGCATCGGCCGCAAGCGCGCGATCATCTGGAGTCTCGGCTCGTACGGGGTGATATCCCTGGCCAGCGCCTTCGCGCCCGACTACGCCACGCTCTATGGGCTGCGCCTGCTCTCCGGCATTGCGGCCGTAGGCATGATGGTGGTGACCTTTGCTCACTTCCAGGAACTGCTGCCGGTTCGGCACCGCGGCGCGTTGACGGTGTATCTGGCTTCCGGATGGCCGGTCGGCATGCTGTTGGCACTGGGGGCGACGGTCTGGTTACTGCCGCAAGGTTGGCGCGCGATTATCGTGGTGAGTTCGCTCGGCGGCCTATGGGCGCTGGTCGTGGCGCGCTGGGTGCCCGAGTCGCCTTACTGGCTGGCGGCCAGAGGCAAACAGCAGGAGGCCAGATCGGTGATAAAAACACTCAGCCGTGGTTCGGTACTGTTGACCGCGGAATGTGAGTTACAAGTCGACCGCAGCACCCAAGGCAGGCAGCGTGACCTGTTCAGCCCGGCCTTGCTCAAAGTCAGCCTGCTCCAGATCATCGTCAACTTCACCTTCTCGTGGGGCTACTGGGGGTTGCAGACCTGGCTGCCGACCTTGCTCCAGCAGCGCGGGCTGAGCCTGCCGCAAAGTTATGGATTCATCGCCCTGTCGGCGCTCTGCATGATCCCCGGTTACGTGGCTGCGTCCTACCTGACGCAACGTTTCGGACGTAAAAAAATCATCATCAGCTTTATCAGCTGTTCAGTGGTAGCCGGCTACGCTTTTGCCAATGCACAAAGCCTGCAGATGCTCTACATAAGCAACTTCGCCCTGGCGTTTTTCAGCCTTGGAGCCTGGGGTGTATGGGCCGCCTGGATCGGCGAACTGTACCCTACTCCCCTGCGCACCCTGGGTTACGGCTGGGCCATCTTCGCCCAACGTGTGGCCAACGTACTTGCCCCTTCGCTGATCGGCGCACTGATTGCCCACGGCGCATCGTTCAACCTGACCACCACTGTCATCAACGGCTTCCTGTTGGTCACCGTACTTCTTGCGGCCTGCATACCCGAAACCGAGGGTGAAGCACTACGTTGAGCGGCCATGCGCTGTTGCTGATTCCGACAATGCGAGCAGCGTTGGGCTGATATTCACCACCCCACCCGTTGGATTGAATACGCGTTGGGGCATGGATGCTCTGCGTACTGACAACGCATCCTCCCAGGAAAAAACACCGCGCACTGCGGGGTATCCCACCGTTGAAACGGACTTCACCATGAGCATAAAACCTTCGGCACACGGGCTGGTATTTCCCATGCAGCGTGGCCCTTTTCAGAATAACGGCGCCTCGCCGTGGTACGCGACGTTGACCCTTGGCACGCCCGGCCAGCGGCTCAAGCTATCGATTGACTCCGGCACCAACATTACCTGGGTCACGTCCACGCTGTGCGCGCCGGATCAATGCGACCATTTTGGCGGCGGCCGGTTCGATTACCAGGCATCCAGTACCTTTGAGTTCACTGACTGCCTGCAACGCCCCTACAGCTTCGGCCCCTGGGGCACCATGCAGGTCGAAAGCGCGTCGGAGGTACTGACAACACCTTCGGGAGCCAGGCTCTCGATAAAGCTACTTCTCGCGGCCGCTTACAGCGGTGATCAGTTCAAACAGCTGGATTGGGACGGCGGTATCGGCCTGCCCTGCAGCAGCGCCTACGCAGAAGGTCGAAGCTCATTTCTGTTCCAGGAGCTACTGCGTAACGGCCAACTCGACCCGAATTTTCCCTACGTAGCGTTCGACTGGGATACCAAAGACCGCAGCGGCACCTGCCAAATGGGGGCTATTGACGCGTCCAGGATTCACGCCCCTCACCTATTTCTTCCATGGTCTGTGTATAGCCAATTACCGGGCGTGGAATACCTCTGGGCCACTGACCTTAAAGCCTATTCAGTGGGTGGTGAAACACTGGCCACCGACGTCAAGTTTGCCTTGGACTCCGGATCGTCGCGGTTCAAGGGCGACGATAAAATCATGGCGCAAACCCTGGCTCGTATCGCACGTGGCGGGCACCCCGAGGTCGTATTGGACTTTACCGATGGCCAAATCACGCTGGGGGCAGACCTGTACAACGTACTGATCGAAGAAGGCCCACAAAAAGGCCAGACACTCCCGCAGTTCGCGCCACTGGGGCTGCACGACCTGGTGCTGACGGGTTCATTGGTGATGGAGCATTGCTACACCGTCCATGAATATCAGGTGGTGCGATGTGGCAGTGAGGTCTATTCGCTGGCGCCGGTGGGAATATGGTTGTTCAACCGGCCAGAGGGGCCGCAAATCATTACGCGCAGCTCGTCACGTCGCTTCAACGCCGGCCAACGCCCGCCGACCCCGACAAAGGTCATCCTGAACGCCTCAACGGCCAAAGGTCCGGGCACCCCGTCGCCGTCAGTGGCGGGCACCTGGGAAAATGCCTACGGCTCGGTCATGAAGCTCACGGTAACCGGTGGACGGGTGTCCGGCACCTACCGATCTTCCACAGGCTCGACAGGCCTCTACGAGGTAACGGGCTATCAGTTAAACACTGTTGCACCTCCAGCTCTGAACCAGCCCGTGGCGCTGGCCATCGAATGGCATTCCATTGCCAGTGACCCAGCAGATCCTAGCTGGAATTGGTGCTCGGGACTCAGCGGTCAACTAGGGAGTACCGATAAGGGCGACACCCTTACCCTTTCTCACCTGCTGGTGGCGACCAGTGACTTCCCTGGACTTGCAGATCGGGGAACCTATATCGATAAGCTGGTTTATCGAAGAGTTGATACAACGCAACCGCACGACCAGCACCCTGTGTCTGCCATACCCTTGCCGCTCGACAACTTGCTGACTGGCACATGGGTAGCGCCAGATCGCACAACACTTGAATTAAGCGTTCACACATCCAGCCTGCGCAGGTTCGGATACGTGCGCGGGCGCCTATCCTTGGCTTCTGAACTGACTAAGGTTGAAGTGTCAGGTTTCACAGACATCAATGCCGTGGCGAGTAAATTGTCACTACAATCTGTGGCCCTGACTGCCGCGAAAACGTCGCAGGCCTTATCACTGTGTGGCTCTTTGGAACTTGACAGCGAAACGCTGAGACTGGTTGTGCTGACCAGTTCGCAGACTACGCCGGCACACGCCTATCTGGCGACAGGCATAGTGACTATCAGTTTCAAACGTCAGAGATAGTCAGGCGCCCCCTGATAAAAAGCGTTACACCCCGGCCCCGTTGGGGCCGTGCCTAAAAATCGAATCCATCGATGTTGACCATCCATATAATCCATACATGCAGGATGTGAAAATATCGTCAAATACGGCCTCATTTCAAAGACATAACGAATTGGAGCTGTTTTGCATCCCTACTTGCGTGAGTTAAAACCGGCCGCCTGCTCCTTGTTGTTGAGAGTGGGTTTTGTGTTGTTTTCCCTGGGCATGATCTGGCTGGACATCGCCGTGTTCCGCACGCAAATCCTGGAAATATCCTTCACCGAGATCAGCCAGGAAGTGATGCTGTTGGTCATTGCGCTGCTGTTCTGGACCGCGCCCGTAACCGGCGGTCGCTCCGGGTTCAAGGCCTTGGCCGGCGGCTTTTTCGCCTGCCTGTTGATGCGTGAGCTGGACGGTTTGTTTGACCCCATCAGCCACAGCGCCTGGTGCATCCCCTTCCTGGCGATCGCGGCCGTGTGCGTGGCAATCGCCCTCAACAAGACTGACCGCCGCGCCACTTGGGCGGACCTTGCGGCGTTCGCCCAGTCGCGGTTTTTCGGGGCGTTTGCCACCGGTTTTGGCGTGTTGCTGTTTTCGCGCGTGTTCGGCATGGGCAGCCTGTGGCACTCGGTGTTGGGCGAAGGCTATCAGCGTCTGGCCAAGACCACTGTGGAAGAAGGCGTCGAGTTGTTGGCCTATTCGATGTGGCTGGCGGCGACGATTGAGTATCGTCTGAGTGCACGCACCGCCCCCGTACTCAAGTCGCAGCACCTGAACAGCAACGCGCTTACATGACAGTGTCGGCCCACCCCAGCCGGTTATGCGCTTGCGCCAAGTCCGCTTGTAGACGGCATTTTGTCCAGTCGCGCAACGGTTACTCAGCGGGCGACTGAGCGCTTGGCGCTGGGTGCTTCAGCGCAAGCTTGGGGTCCGGTACTTCCAGCCAGCCCTTTTTCAAATATTCCTTAGCTACGATGTTGCGGATCAAAAAACAGTAGATGATCGGCAATGCTGCCGGTATAACCGCCCAGGGCGGGCCTGCGACGATGCCCAATCCTATCGCGACAGCCCATATCAGCAGGTGCTGCCAGAGGCCGGCGAAAAGAAGGTAGATCGGACCGAGGAAAAATACCGCCAACACTTGAAATGCGTCGACCTCTTCAATCTGGTCACTGTCTGGGCTTTTGAAGTAGCGGGCCATTTCACTGTCCTTGTGGGAATTAACCCGGCGAATTTAACACCCCATCGCACATGCCAAAAGCCCGGCATCCTGTCGACCTGAATCAAACCCTTCATTGCATAGGCTGCTAAGCTGTTTGCATCACGGAGAATCAGCCATGCCAAACTCAGACCTACTGCCGTCCCTGCTCTCAAAGCTCTATGAAAACCAGTTGGCCCTTGAAGCGTCTGTCATGGAGCTTTCCAACTGGGTCGAGCAACGCGGGTCCGCCGAGGTAGCGGAGAACATTCGCAGCGCGTTGCACACCATCGACGACAACGAGGAGTTTATCAAACTGACCCTGGCGGTACTGATGTCGCCGGAGTAATCCCGCCGGCTGCTTTCCTGTATGGCTGCTGTTGCTGGTGCAGGGCATTCGGTCAGCCGGATTGAACGATCATTGGCCCACCCTCCTCCAAACAACATCAACGCGGATACGTCCGCGTTCCACTGAGGAAGGTCAGCCAATGTCTTACGATTATCAGGGTATCGCCAGTGTCATCACCGCCTCGCGCCACATGGGCACGGAGTCGGATGAGCGCCTTAACGAGTCGGTGAACATTCAGCTCACCAGCAGCGGCAAGCCAACCATCGCACGCTTGAGTTTCGACAAGCCGCTGCAGTGGCCCGGCCACCCCAACTTCGTCGCCGTCAACCTGCCGGATGGCACTTCGGTGGGTGGCGTGATCGTTGAGATAGAACGCGCCACCGATGGCCCTGGCTGGGTGACCTTCACCGTGGACGATTGAAAGCGCGCAGCTTTAATCAGTTGTCCGGGTGTTCGCTGGCCACCGAATCGGCGGCGTCCACATCCGACATGTCTTCTTCAAGCGGTGCATCGTCATCCGCCGGCAGCGGGATTTGACCTTCACCGCGCTTCGGGTCCAAGCCGGTTTCGTTGTCGGTTTCGCGCGTTACAGCCTGTTGGGAGCGATTGCCGGGTGCATTTTCGTCAATGTGCATGCTATGTCTCCAGTCTGACGCGAGGAATGCCCGCGCATAATCATGAGAGACGGCAGCAGTTGGAGAGTGCCAGGCACTGGACGAACGGCAAGTATTGCGCGGTTGCCACTGATCTACGATTAACGCCTACGGCCCATCTATCGGAGAACCACCATGAACCCGCACACCACCGCACTGGTCCTGATTGAATTCCAGAACGACTTCACCACCCAGGGTGGCGTGTTCCACGAAGCCGTCAAAGACGTCATGCACAACACCGATATGCTTGCCAACGCCGCGACCACGGTGCAACAGGCGCGCGAGCTGGGGGTGAAGATCATTCATTTGCCGATCCGTTTCGCCGAGGGCTACCCCGAGCTGACCACACGCGACTATGGGATCCTCAAGGGGGTCGCCGACGGCCATGCCTTCATCGCCGGCACCTGGGGCGCCGAGATCAGTGAAGCGCTGTCCCAGGAAGCCGGCGATATCGTCATCGAAGGCAAGCGCGGCCTGGATGGCTTTGCCACCACCGGCCTGGACCTGGTGCTGCGCAACAACGGCATCCACACCCTGGTGGTGGCGGGTTTCCTGACCAACTGCTGTGTCGAAGGTACGGTGCGGTCTGGGTATGAGAAGGGCTACAACGTGGTCACCTTGACCGATTGCACCGCGACCTTCACTGACGAACAACAACAGGCCGCCGAAAACTTCACCTTGCCGATGTTTTCCCAGACGCTGAAACACACCCAGTTCCTGGGTGCGCTGGCGGCCAAGTGAAAAACGCCTTTACCCTGATCAAGGCGTCTTGGCCGCTTGGGGGATAAGGAAGGCGCTCTGCCCCGTCTCGACATCACGAATATCGTAGCCCCAGCGATCCATCAACATCTGGCCGTCCAGCCCATAGGTGCGGCCACCGACCAGGTTAACCGTGGTCTCAAGGGGCGCCGTGCTGGCTTCACCGAAGTACCATTTGACGCGAATCTTGTGGATGCCGGCGCCCAGCCGGTATTCGCTCTGGCGGCTTAGCCAGAACAGCGTCGTATCGTCATCGATCTGGGTAATCGTCAGATGTTTATTGAGCTGCTGGATGGTCACGACTTGCGCGACGGGCTGGCCCTCTGCGCTCTTGTGTTCGTAATGGATGCAACCGGTCAGCCCCAGGGCGGACAGCATCAGCGCAACGGAGCGCAAAACAACGGCGTGGCGTGTGGGGTGCATGGTTTCATTCCCTTGAAAAAGGCGGTGATCCTAGTTGCATTCATGCCCCGCATCAACCGGCGCTGCACGCACGCCGGACTTTCAGACCCGTCTTAAATCCACCCACACCCGTCATCGCTAAGCTGGGCCCTCAGCCACTCGCACATGGAACGCGCCCGGCACCCAACTGACAGGTACCCTCCAATGATCGACAAACACCTGCGGATCCTTATCGCGGATCCACTGCACGCGCATGTCATGCAGATTGAAAAGATGCTCAACCGCATGGGCTACTACTGCATTGCCACGGCGTCCAGCGCCTCGGAAGCCCGGCGGTTGAGCCGTGCAGGCATCAAACCCTTCGATGTGTTGCTGGCCGCCGATCATGTGGTGCGCAAGCCCGGCGCCCAGGGCGCATGGTTTGAAAGCTACGGGATTGAAAACGCCTTCATCTACAGCCGCCCTACCGACGCGCAAGCCGTACACCTCGCCCACGAGGGCGAGCGTTACTGGCGCTGTGGATTACCCGAATACCTGGTGCTGGAGTGGTTTATGGCGCGCTCCAAGCGCAGCCCGCGAATGGCGGTTGATGAACACCGCTATTGGCAGACGATTTGAGACGTCGCGACGAGGTCAATGGGGTGAGCGGGCTTATCGAATCGTCGCACCGCCCGCTCACCCCACAAAGCTTACAGGGCACACTAAGCGCACCCTCCGCCGTCAGATCGGCGCACTGCCGATCACGCGCAACGCCAGGCCCTCATACGCATCCAGCGTGATGGTGAACTCGCCCTCCGCCGTCAGATCGCCTTCCACCCGCTCATTGATGATGTCCACCACCATCCCCGCCGCAATATCGGGCAGGTTCAGGGTTTCCGTGATCGGCGTGTTGCTGAAGTTCAGCGCGGTGATTTGCGTACCTTTGCCGGCCGGCAGTTCGTGGACCATGATCAGCAACCCGGGGTGCTGCACATCCGGCACCTGGATCTGGCGGCTGGCGGCGATGTCGTAGGCACGGCGTACCGCGAGGATTTTCTGCAGCTGCGAGGCGAATGATTCGGGGTCCTGCAGCTGGCTGTTCAGGCTGCCGTAGAGGCTTTTCGAGCGCGGCATGTGTCCGGCGGACAGCTCGGCGTCGGGGTTCAGGTCGACCAGGTCATAGGCGCCGCGGTGAATCCAGCGCGTGTCGCCATCGCGCATCAAGTGCTCAACCTCTTCGGCGGCCAGCGGCAACGCCCCCACCAGGTCCCAACCCGACAACGCAAACACGCCCGGCTGCATGGCGTTGTACATCACCAGCAGCAAATGAATCTGGCGAATCTGCTGAATATCCGCCGCGGTGATCGCATCAAGGTCACGAATCCCCAGCGCCGCCGTGATGATGCTCGCCGTGGTGCACGACACGCCATTGGTCACGAACTTGAGGTTGTACGGCGCGTGCTCGCCGGCCAGGCGCTCGTACATCTGCTCGCGGATGTGCTCGCGCAGGATATTGCCGGGGAAAGTCTGGCCCTGGTACAGGAAGGTGTCATGCGCGTGCAAGGTCCAGAAGTGCACCAGTTCCAGGGTCAGCTCATCGTGGTTCTGCAAGGCGTGGATCAGCGAGCCTGGGTCGATGCCCTGGCGGTGCATTTCGCGCAGCATCAGGCGCAGGAATTCAGCATCGCCCATCAGCAGCGCGTGTTGATACGCGGGGCGCGTGATGAAGTCATAGGACAGGTCGGCGCCACCGTGGGACATTGACGCAATGTCGTCGACGGTGAGGTTCAACTCCTGGAAGCTGAACCCGCCCGCCTTGCGAATCGCCCCGCCGAGCAACTGGTTGCCGGTGATCGACAGGGGATGGCTCTCCGACCACGCAGTGCCATCGAGCTTGCGTTCCACACCGAGAAAACCATTGGCATCCAGGCGCAGGATTTTTGCGCCCATCACGTCGATGGCGTGCAACGCGTCGCCGATGATCATCTGCTGCGCGGCGAACGTCGGGTCCAGCCAGTTCAGCGATGGCTGGCCTTCCTTGAAGTAATGCAGGTACACCCAGCGCCGTGGCTTGCCATCCACGCCCAGCACCACCGGGGTTGCGCTCCAGTCGGTTTCCTTGACCCCAGGCTCGAAGAAGATCACCCGCTGCAACTGGCCGACGATGTAGTGCTTGTCGCGCAGGGCGTCCACCTCCGGCGGCGTGAGGTTCTGCGCATCGCGGCCCTCGGGCACCTCGGGCAGCAATGACCAGTCTTCCTCGCGGATTTCCACCATGTGATACAGGCCGGGATAGTCCTCGTAGGCCATCTCGGCCAGGCGAAAGTCCGCACCCTTGCCGGTGTGCGAAGGGATCACGTCGTCGATGATCACCGCGTTGTGCGCCGCCGCCATGCGCGTCAACGCCTGCAACTGCGCCTCGGTGCCCAGTTGCGGGTCGATTTCGAAGCTGATGCGGTCAAAATTGCCGTCGATGGTCGGCGTATGGGTGGTCCCGGTCAGGCCCCCGGATTTTTTCAGCGGGCCGTTGTGAATGCCCTGGATGCCGATCTTCGACAGCGCATGCCACAGGGCTTCGTCGCCCAGGGCCTCGAGCACCGTGCCGCCCTCGCGGGTCACGATCGACGCCGGGTAGGCGGTAAACCACACCGACGACAAGGCCGAAGCATCGCGGGGCCGGGTCTGCGCGTAAGGCTGCTGCCACAACCGGCCTTGCCCCGAATAGAGCTTGGCGCGCTGGCGTGCCGCGTGCAGCATCGATTGTTCCACCAGCCAGTTCACATGGTTGTTTTCAGCCGCCGTCATAAGCTCAGTACCTGTCGTCGTGAAAGAGTCCGACGCGGTGGAATCAAATGTCGAAAACACCGGGTCTAGTCATATGAGGCGTAGAGGTGCTATTCGTTGCATCGAATACCGGCTTGCGTCGTTCGAAATATTCAGCCTCCTCCGGGCTGGCGTTCTGTTGAACAATCTCACTGATTTGTTCCGAATAGGGCAGGAAGTCGGATGACACAAGCATGCCCCAGCGGGTTTGCGGGATTGCGACCAACGTTTCAATCGCTGCCAGGGTGGTTCCCGAGAAAAGAGTCATCAGCGTTTTATCCGAGATCGCCGACTCTCGAAGCAGATACGCCTGCAAGTCGGGATGACGGTCGGGATGAAGTGTCCAGAGCGTTTCAGCCAAGCGGCTTGCATGCCGCTCAATGAACCTGTTCAAACTCACTTTCTTAGGCTCCTCGGGTTTTACCAAATCAGCCAGAAGGGCTTTACGTCCTTGGATAGCCAGGAAGTAGGCCCAGGTCGCACCGGCCTTCTCACTGACTCTGTCGGCATCCAGCAGCCGCGTCCAGATTGCAACAGGCGCATTCTTGAGCTCACCCCAAGGGCAATCGGTTCGTTCGAGTAATGCGTTGACCCACTCAGGTTCACTACCGATTGCGGCAAGTAACGCGTTCAATGATTCTGCGCACTCATCCAGCATCCCCGGCTGTTCCAACAACACCTTAACCAACGCCGTCGGATCCTTCGCCAGCAACTTATCCGTACCGTCCAATTGCAACGCCAATAACCGACGAAAGGTAACAGGCGCTTCAGGGACGGGGTTTGTTTCAAACAATGAACACATCAGCGCCAACATACCCAGACGCGGCTCGATAAAGCCCAACCTCAGCAACTGCTTGAGGTCTTCTGCTTGGGTTGTATCGCTGAGGTTATGAAACTGCACGGGCTTTTCCTGCAGCCACTTCCATGCGCCTTCGCCTTTTGCAAGCAGCGGGAGTAGCTGAGTGACATCCGACAGTCCTTCGACACTGTGCGCAACGCCATAGTCGCAGTCCTCAAGCTCGGCGACCTGCTCGTAGGTCAGGCTACTGAAAATTGCGCAGAGCAACGCCTGCCGGGGGCCGCTTTGAGCAAAAGCTCTAGACGATATCACCAGCTTCTCCAATAGCATCGGATCTGAGTGGTAGATAGCCTGAATCAAGATGGGTGCCTGCTGGCTCGGTAGAATTGAATCGACCGTCTCGGCAAAGCGCTCCATGAACGCGGGCGCGGCGTTGAGGATCGTGGCCAGCTTCCCGGCATGGGGCCCCTCCTCTTCGGCAGTGTGTTGACTGCAAAGATACTCGACCAACCCAGAGATAAAGCCGCGGCCTTCTTCCAGGGCTTCATGCTCAAGTTTGGCAAGTACGCGCGCCGGGTCGTTGACGATGACCATAACCGGCGGGGATTCGCCGCGACGCAGGGCCAGGATCAGGTTCTTGTCATCCTGCGTGAGTGCCCCTTCATAGAAAAAGCTCAGGTAATCGTTGTAATCAGTGTCGAAGACGCCAGCCTGCATCAGGTCAACCACGGCTTCGAGCCCCACGAGTTTCACGGCCAGCACCTCACCGTACTTTTGCTTTGCGGCAACTCTAAAGGGCATTCGCTTGACGAGCAGGCTCTGACTCTTGAGTAATTCGATTTCTTGTTCGAGCGGCATTTGCCTCTTGTTGAACCGGGGAAGATGCGCTTCTTCCGCTTGGCGTTCAAGCCAACTTGCCTGATTAGCTCGCCACTCGCCAAACCCGATAAGTACCGAATAGATCGGCCCTCGTCGCTTGATCAGATCGGCAAACGCTTCAGGGTACAAATTGCGCACGACTACCATTGCAAACAGCTTGCTCGGCTCCAGCTGTACGCCACGACCGCCCAACAGGCTGGAGAAGATGTCGAACTCATTGACGATATTCTTGATCAGCCTCATGTCATCGATGTAGTTGCATACGGTCTCGATCAACCCAGGATGAAGGCGCCGGCTCACCGCTTCAAAGCGTTGTGTCTTCAACAAGTCCGTCATTTTTTCCCACGAGTTCTCCGAGTTGACGACGGGTATCACGGGAATGATGAGGTCAAAGAACTTGGTTTTTTCACCCACGGAAAACAGCTCATCACGTATGGCATAGATGAAATGGACGGGACGCTTGATCTGCGGAGCCTGCCGGATCGTGAAATTGATCTCGCGCAAGCGAAAAAACACATCCTGAATACCAAACCTGTCGAGGTCCTCAATCACCACGACATCGATATCGCTGCGTTCGAAACAGTAGATAATTTCGTCGACGTGCTTGTGCAATACGGACCCATGGTGAGTCGCTTCCAGTTTTCCGCCCTTGAGCGTCAGTCCATCAATGCTGAAGAGCGAGACGAACTTCAACAGGCTATGAAGAATGTACAAGCTCGAGCCCCCTACAAAAATCAGAGCACACCAATCGGGCAGGCGCATCAGTCCGGGGAAAAGCCAGGCAGGATCGATTTTGGGGAGCATGTTGACGGAGGGTAGATACATGCGCAAAACGCTGACAATCAACAGCGCGAAGAACACTGTATGCCACGTAATGCTGGATTTTGAGGCTTGCACGATACGTTTCAAGCGGGTTTTTGGCAGCTGCTTTGCCGGCACCGCGTACAACAGTTGCTGGACTATTGTCTCCTCAATGCGCGACATCAGATGGGTGCCTGCCTCGCCCTCTATCGGACTGTCCTTGCTGAAGGTCGCCAGTGAAACGAGTACGTGCTTGTACTCCGGGTGGCGATCAAAAAAAGTTCTGATCACACTGCTCTTGCCTGCGCCGTAACCGCCTGTGAGCGCAACATTGCGGACCTGCTCGTTTCCCAACGCGTTCAGCAACACGTCTTCATAGCGATCCGCTTGCTTGCCCTCAAGCAAGGCGGGCGTCAGGGGTTCCAAAGCCCCCTCACTCTTGGGCGTAGCTTTAGCAGCTCTCCACACCTTATGAAAGGCTTTCCAACTATGTTGAAACCTACTCACTAGTCCCTGAGTCACTGAATCGTCCTGCCTTCCAATCAACGGTGTCGTGCGAATGCGCGAGCAATGATAGCTTATCGCTACCACCCAAGTCCCAACGAAAAAGCGCCCCGCACAGTAAACCCGTTATGAATCGCGTCCCCCCGTCGCCTGCCGATATTGCCTCGGCGTAAACCCGGTCGACGCCTTGAACTGGCGGGTAAACGCGCTGTGGTCGGTGTAGCCGCACTGCAGCGCCACCTCGGTAATCGGCAGGTCGGTATGCAATAAGCGATGGGCATGCTCCAGGCGGACTTTCTGGATCATCTGCCGCGGCGTGAGGTGGAACACGCGCTTGCAGTAACGCTCCAGCTGGGCGACTGAAATACCGGCAATGCGCGTCAGCTCACCAAGGCTGACGCGGCGGTTGAAGTGCGCGCGGATGTGCTCGTCCACGGCGGCCAGGCGCTGGTAGGCCGGGTGCGTTTCGCTGGCGGTTTGCAGGTCGACGGAGATGCCGGCCAACCCGATGATGCCGTCCAGGTGGTTGTACAACGGCCACTTGTGGGTCAGGCACCAGCCGGGTTCGCGGGTGCCGTACAGGTGCAGTTCGAGCTGGTCTTCAAGCACAAACCCCTCTTCGAGGACGCGCCGGTCCTGCTCGGTGTAGCCCGGCCCCAGTTGCGCGGGGAACACTTCGGCGCTGGTCTTGCCCAGCAGCGGTTGCAGGTGCTTGAGGCCGCAGCGTTGCACCAGGGTGCGGTTGGCCAGCACGTAACGCGCGTCCAGGTCCTTGATGAAGATCGCGGCATTCGGGATCACATCGAACATCGGCAGCAACTGCGCCACACCGGCCAACAGGTGCTCGATGCTGTGCGGGCGATGGGCCTCGTTCCCTTGGCAAAGGGTCGCAAACGCGCGTTGCAGCATGAGTATTTCCCCGCACTTTTAACCTCGACGTCGAGCAGATTGCCGCATGCCCAGGACGCTGTCGAGCGTGGCGAATTGTGCTGAATTCGTCATCCAGAGCTGCGCAAAACATCAATCGGCGCCCTGGCGATGGGTTCACGATAGCGCCACTGCATGCCTATCCAATAACTCACAAGAAGGCGCCGCCATGTCTGCTCAAGGCAAATTCAAGAAGCAACTTTCACTGATGGACCTGACCTTTATCGGCCTGGGCGCCATCTTCGGCTCGGGCTGGTTGTTTGCGGCCAGCCATGTGTCGGCGATTGCCGGCCCGGCGGGGATTATCTCGTGGCTGATCGGCGGTTTCGCCGTGCTGCTGCTGGGCATCGTCTACTGCGAACTCGGCGCCGCCCTGCCCCGCGCCGGTGGCGTAGTGCGTTACCCGGTGTACTCCCACGGCCCGCTGCTGGGTTACCTGATGGGGTTTATCACGCTGATCGCGTTTTCCAGCCTGGTGGCCATCGAAGTGGTCGCCTCGCGCCAATACGCCGCGGCGTGGTTTCCCGAGCTGACCAAGGTCGGCTCCAGCGACCCGACCACCCTCGGCTGGCTGGTGCAATTCGCCCTGCTGTGCGTGTTTTTCGTGCTCAATTACCGCAGCGTGAAAACCTTCGCCATCGCCAATAACCTGGTGAGCGTGTTCAAGTTTATCGTGCCGTTGCTGGTGATCGGCGTGCTGTTCACCTTTTTCAAACCGGCGAACTTTCAAGTGCAGGGTTTTGCGCCGTTCGGGCTGTCGGGGATTGAGATGGCAGTGTCGGCCGGCGGGGTGATTTTTGCCTACCTGGGCCTGACGCCGATCATCTCGGTAGCCAGTGAAGTGAAAAACCCGCAACGCACGATTCCGATTGCGCTGATCCTCTCGGTGCTGCTCTCGACCGCGATCTATGTGCTGCTGCAAACCGCCTTCCTCGGTGGCGTGCCGACCGAAATGCTCGCCAATGGCTGGGCCGGGATCAGCAAGGAACTGGCGCTGCCTTATCGCGATATCGCCTTGGCGTTGGGTGTGGGCTGGCTGGCCTACCTGGTGGTGGCCGACGCGGTGATTTCCCCCAGCGGCTGCGGCAACATCTACATGAACGCCACGCCCCGTGTGGTGTACGGCTGGGCGCAGACCGGCACGTTCTTCAAGATTTTCACGCGCATTGATGAGAAATCCGGCATCCCGCGCCCGGCGCTGTGGCTGACCTTTGGCCTGTCGGTGTTCTGGACCCTGCCGTTCCCGTCCTGGGAAGCGCTGATCAATGTGGTGTCCGCCGCGCTGATCCTCAGCTACGCCGTGGCCCCGGTGACCGTCGCCGCGCTGCGCCGCAATGCACCGGACATGGCCCGCCCGTTTCGCGTCAAGGGCATGGCGGTGCTGGGCCCGCTGTCGTTCATCATCGCCGCGCTGATCGTCTACTGGTCGGGCTGGAGCACCGTGTCCTGGCTGCTTGGCCTGCAAATCCTGATGTTCGTGGTGTACCTGCTGTGCGCGCGCTGGGTGCCGACCGCGCACCTGAGCCTCAAGCAGCAAGTGCGCTCGTCAGCCTGGCTGATCGGCTTTTACGCGGTGACTATCCTGCTCTCCAAGCTCGGCAGCTTTGGCGGCATCGGGGTCATCAGCCACCCGTTCGACACCGTGGTGGTCGCGGTCTGCGCCCTCGGCATTTACTACTGGGGCGCCGCCACCGGTGTGCCGGCGCAGCTGGTGCGCCTGGAACACGAAGCCGATGAAAGCGAGGCGGTTGACGAGCCTCACCGCCATGCCCCATTCACCCCGGCGACTCACTAAATCGGAGCGTTTTATGAAGCGACTGCATGTGATCGACTCCCACACCGGTGGCGAGCCTACACGCCTGGTGATGAGCGGCTTTCCTGCGCTCGTCGGCAGCACGATTGCCGAGCAATTGGCGTACCTGCGCAGCGCGCATGATCAATGGCGCCGCGCCTGCATTCTGGAACCGCGTGGCAATGATGTGCTGGTCGGCGCGCTGTACTGCGCGCCGGTCACGCCGGGTGCCATCTGCGGGGTGATCTTCTTCAACAACGCCGGTTACCTGGGCATGTGCGGCCACGGCACGATTGGCCTGGTCGCGTCGCTGCATCACCTGGGGCGCATTCAACCGGGCGTGCACACCATCGACACGCCCGTGGGGCCGGTGGCGGCCACCTTGCACGACGACGGCGCGGTGACATTGCGCAACGTGCCCGCCTACCGCCATCGCCAACGGGTGCCCGTGGACGTGCCTGGTCATGGCGTGGTCTATGGCGATATCGCCTGGGGCGGCAATTGGTTTTTCCTGGTCGCCGAGCATGGCCACACGTTGCAGATGAGCAACGTCGACGCGCTCACCGACTATACCTGGGCCATGCTCAAGGCCCTGCAGGACCAGGGCATCCATGGCGCCGACGGCGCGCTGATCGACCACATCGAACTGTTCGCCGACGACAGCCACGCCGACAGCCGCAACTTCGTGATGTGCCCCGGCAAAGCCTACGACCGCTCGCCCTGCGGCACCGGTACCAGCGCCAAGCTGGCGTGTCTGGCCGCCGATGGAAAGCTTGCCGAAGGCGAAACCTGGACCCAGGCCAGCATCACCGGCAGCCAATTCGAAGGCCGCTATGAATGGGACGGCGAACGCGTACGCCCCTTCATCACCGGCCGCGCCCACATGACCGCCGACAGCGTGTTGCTGATCGACGAGCAGGACCCCTTCGCCTGGGGCATCTGAGCCCTGGCCTTATTTAACTGAACGCTGCAGGAGCTAGAACATGAGCGACAACATCTTTACCGGTTGCATCCCCGCCCTGATGACCCCGTGCACCGCCGCGCGCAAACCGGACTTCGACGCCTTGGTCGCCAAAGGCCGCGAGCTGATCGATATCGGCATGAGCGCCGTGGTGTATTGCGGTTCCATGGGTGACTGGCCGCTGCTGAGCGAAGCCGAGCGCCAGGAAGGCGTAGCGCGCCTGGTGGCAGCGGGCGTGCCGACCATCGTCGGCACCGGCGCGGTGAACAGCCGGGAAGCGGTGGCCCATGC
>NZ_JBAWDE010000237.1:0-8035 GCF_049590575.1 Pseudomonas sp. | reverse complement strand
CGAATGCGGGGTGTCAGTCGCTAAAATATTGACTGATCCGGCGCTTTCGCGAGCAAGCCCGCTCCCACATTTTGAATTGCGCTCACTCCAGAATATTCATCGTCCTGTAACCCCCGCGCCGCCAAACCGTCATCGCCCAAGGCCATCCTGAACTCCCCGTACTCGCATTGGGAGACTCCAAATGGCCCGGCACGAAGACAGCAACAGCTCCGTCAAAACCCGTCGTCAGCAGGAAGACCAGCGCCGCATGGCGTTTCGTCGCGCAATCGAAGACCGCTGTGATGAGCGTCAACTGCTCCAGAGCATCACTGACTACCCGGAACTCCACTGGCAGGCACCCTTGGCTGCCCAGCGAAGCGCTCAGCCAGCGCGCTGATCTGTACCCGTTCGCTGCGGATAAAGCCCAGGAACGCATGGGCCACCGGTGACAGGCGCTTAGCCTTGGCCTGCACCAGGCACCAGCTGCGGTACAGCGGCAGTTCTTCCACCGGCAGCTCTTTGAGCCCGCCGGTGGCCAGCTCCAGGTTTACGGCGTGGCGCGTCAGCAAGGCCATGCCCAAACCTGCATTCACACATTCACGCTGCGCCTCGGCGGAAGCCACTTCCACCGTCTGGGTGAAGTGCACGCGTTTCTCCTTGAAATATTCCTCGCAGGCCAACCGCGTGCCGGACCCCGGCTCGCGTATCAGCAACGTGTAAGGCTCCAGATCCTGCAGGCGCAGCGGCCCTTGCAGGCTCAACGGGTGGTCGAGCGGCGCCACGGCGACAATCGGGTTGTTCAAGAACGGCAGAAATTCCAGGCCCATGTCCTGGGGCACCATGGACATGATCACCAAGTCGTCGCGGTTGTCCGAAAGCCTGCGGATCACCTGGGCGCGGTTGACCACCGTCAGGTGCAACTGCACTTCGGGGTGCTGGCGTTTGAAGGCGGCAAACAGGTGTGGCACGAAGTATTTGGCGCTGGATTCGATGGCCAGCTTCAGTTGTCCCTGCAGCGAGCCCTGCATGTCCGACAGTTGCATATCGAGGTTTTCCAAGCGTCCGAAGATATCGCGGCTGGCCCTTTGCAGGGCTTCGGCGGCCTCGGTCATGTAGAGCTTTTTGCCGACGTAGTCGAACAACGGCTGGCCAATCAGCTCCTCCAGCTGACGGATCTGTAGGCTAACGGCCGGTTGTGTGAGCGACATTTCCTCGGCTGCACGGCTGTAGGAACGCAAATCACAGACTTCGTTGAAGATCTGCAATTGACGTAATGTCATACGCATCAATGACTTACGCATTATTAAAACCCTTCCGCCTGAAGCCGTCCGGCCAACTATAAGTCTTTACTTATACACAACCCAATAATTATTGATTTTTGTTAATCCTCCGGTGCGCATAGTGTGTGTCTCGCGACTGTCATGAAACATTTGGTCACGCGCCGACCCGGATTCATAGGGTCGAAGACGCAGCAATCGGCTCAAGGGAATTTCCAAGTGATAAAAAAGATCCTGATCGCCAACCGTGGTGAAATTGCCGTACGAATCGTGCGTGCCTGCGCCGAGATGGGCATTCGTTCGGTCGCGGTCTATTCCGACGCCGACCGCCATGCGTTGCACGTCAAACGTGCCGACGAAGCCCACAGCATTGGTGCCGAGCCCCTGGCCGGTTACCTGAACCCGCGCAAGCTGGTGAACCTGGCCGTGGAAACCGGTTGCGATGCGCTGCACCCAGGCTACGGCTTCCTCTCGGAAAACGCCGAGCTGGCAGACATCTGCGCTGAACGCGGGATCAAATTCATCGGCCCGTCGGCGGAAGTGATTCGCCGCATGGGCGACAAGACCGAAGCACGCCGCAGCATGATCAAGGCGGGTGTACCGGTCACGCCCGGCACCGAGGGCAACGTCGCCGACATCGCTGAGGCCCTTACTGAAGGCGACCGCATTGGTTACCCGGTGATGCTCAAGGCCACTTCCGGTGGTGGCGGTCGCGGCATTCGTCGCTGCAACAGCCGTGAAGAACTCGAACAAGCCTTCCCCCGGGTGATTTCCGAAGCCACCAAGGCGTTTGGGTCGGCGGAAGTGTTCCTGGAAAAATGCATCGTCAACCCCAAGCACATCGAGGCGCAGATCCTCGGTGACAGCTTTGGCAATGTGGTGCACCTGTTCGAGCGCGACTGCTCGATCCAGCGTCGCAACCAGAAGCTCATCGAAATCGCCCCAAGCCCGCAGTTGACCCCCGAACAGCGCGCCTACATCGGCGACCTGTCGGTGCGCGCCGCCAAGGCCGTGGGCTACGAGAACGCCGGCACCGTGGAGTTCCTGCTCGCCGAGGGCGAGGTGTACTTCATGGAGATGAACACCCGGGTGCAGGTGGAACACACCATCACCGAAGAAATCACCGGCATCGACATCGTCCGCGAGCAGATCCGCATCGCCTCGGGCCTGCCACTGTCGGTGAAACAGGAAGACATCCAGCACCGGGGCTTCGCGTTGCAGTTTCGCATCAACGCCGAAGACCCGAAAAACAACTTCCTGCCCAGTTTCGGCAAGATCACCCGTTACTACGCGCCCGGCGGTCCCGGCGTGCGTACCGACACGGCAATCTACACCGGCTACACCATCCCGCCGTTCTACGACTCCATGTGCCTGAAGCTGGTGGTGTGGGCGTTGACCTGGGAAGAAGCCATGGACCGCGGCCTGCGTGCCCTGGACGACATGCGCCTGCAAGGCGTGAAGACCACCGCCGCCTACTACCAGGAAATCCTGCGCAACCCGGAATTCCGCAGCGGCCAGTTCAACACCAGTTTTGTGGAAAGCCACCCTGAGCTGACCAACTACTCGATCAAGCGCAAACCCGAAGAGCTGGCCCTGGCCATCGCCGCCGCCATCGCCGCCCACGCAGGCCTGTGAGGAATATTCCAATGACTAAAAAGATCTTCGTAACCGACACCATCCTGCGCGACGCCCACCAATCGTTGCTGGCGACCCGCATGCGTACCGACGACATGCTGCCGATCTGCGACAAACTCGACAAAGTCGGCTACTGGTCCCTGGAAGTCTGGGGCGGCGCGACGTTCGATGCCTGCGTGCGCTTCCTGAAAGAAGATCCTTGGGAGCGCCTGCGCCAATTGCGCGCCGCGTTGCCTAACACGCGTCTGCAAATGCTGCTGCGCGGCCAGAACCTGCTGGGCTACCGCCACTACAGCGACGACGTGGTCAAAGCGTTCGTCGCCAAGGCTGCGGTGAACGGCATCGACGTGTTCCGTATCTTCGACGCGATGAACGACGTGCGTAACCTGCGCGTGGCCATCGAAGCGGTGAAAGCCGCCGGCAAGCACGCCCAGGGCACCATCGCCTACACCACCAGCCCGGTGCACACCGTCGAGGCGTTTGTGGCCCAGGCCAAGCAGCTGGAGTCCATGGGCTGCGACTCGATCGCGATCAAGGACATGGCCGGCCTGCTGACCCCGTACGCCACCGGCGAACTGGTCAAGGCGCTGAAGGCCGAGCAAAGCCTGCCGATTTTTATCCACTCGCACGACACCGCCGGCCTGGCCGCGATGTGCCAACTCAAAGCCATCGAAAACGGTGCCGATCACATCGACACCGCCATCTCCAGCTTCGCCTGGGGCACCAGCCACCCGGGCACCGAGTCGATGGTCGCGGCGCTTAAAGGCAGCGAATTCGACACTGGCCTCGACCTGGAACTGCTACAGGAAATCGGCCTGTACTTCTACGCCGTGCGCAAGAAGTACCACCAGTTCGAAAGCGAATTCACTGCGGTCGATACCCGCGTGCAAGTCAATCAAGTGCCGGGCGGGATGATTTCCAACCTGGCCAACCAGCTCAAGGAGCAGGGCGCACTCAACCGCATGGGCGAAGTGCTGGCCGAAATCCCGCGCGTGCGTGAAGACCTCGGCTTTCCGCCGCTGGTCACCCCGACCTCGCAGATCGTCGGCACCCAGGCGTTCTTCAACGTGCTGGCCGGCGAGCGCTACAAGACCATCACCAACGAAGTGAAGTTGTATCTGCAAGGCGGCTACGGCAAGGCGCCAGGTACAGTGAACGAGAAACTGCGTCGCCAGGCGATCGGCAGCGAAGACGTGATCGACGTGCGCCCGGCCGACCTGCTCAAGCCGGAAATGACCAAGCTGCGTGGCGAAATCGGCGCGTTGGCCAAGTCCGAAGAGGACGTGCTGACCTACGCGATGTTCCCGGACATCGGGCGCAAGTTCCTCGAAGAGCGCGACGCTGGCACCCTGGCGCCTGAAGTGCTGTTGCCGATTCCAGAAGCGGGCGGCGTAGCCCGCGCCGGTGGCGAAGGCGTGCCGACCGAGTTCGTCATCGACGTGCACGGCGAAAGCTATCGCGTGGACATCACCGGTGTCGGCGTGAAGGCCGAAGGCAAGCGCCACTTCTACCTGTCCATCGACGGCATGCCGGAAGAAGTGGTGTTTGAACCGCTCAACGAGTTTGTCAGCAGTGGTGGCAGCAAGCGCAAGCACGCCACTGAGCCCGGCCATGTCAGCACGGCGATGCCGGGCAACATCGTCGACGTTCTGGTCAAGGAAGGCGACGTGGTCAAGGCCGGCCAGGCCGTGCTGATTACCGAAGCGATGAAGATGGAAACCGAAGTGCAGGCAGCGATTGCCGGCAAGGTAACCGCCGTTCATGTGGCCAAGGGCGACCGGGTCAACCCGGGTGAAATCCTGATTGAAATCGAAGGCTGATACAGCCTTCGACACGAGCGGTTAATCCTCGGGGGAGCGGGTGCTCCCCTTTTTTTTGCCTGTAATAATCAAAACGCCAGGGTCCATTGGCCCGTCAGGCCCTGGTTGCGGCTATTGCTGCCGACCTCGGCGGTGTAAGCCAGACCTACGCTGTGTTGAGCCGACAATGCCACGTCGACTCCGGTGCGCAACGCCAGGCTGTCACGGTCCAGGGAGGTGCCCTGGGTAGTGAAATTACTGTTGAACCCCGGCCGTTTTACCCAGGCGGAAGATTGGCGCACGCTGCTGCCTACGTCACCGTAGAGGTGTTTCCAGCCCGTGCTCAGGTGCGGTTTGAGGACCATCCGGTTATCCAGCTCAAGGGTGCCGGCCAGACGTAAACCAAAGTTGCTGCTGAGGTTCTCTTGGGCCTGGGCGCCAACGTTCAGTGCGGTAAAGCCACCTTTTTCTTTATAGCGTTCGCGCTGGTAACGCTGGTAACCGATGCTGGCGAAAGGTTCGGCCCGCAGGTTGCCCATGCTCAACTGATAACCGAGTTCGGCGAAGGCGTTGTGGCTCTGGGCGTCGTATTTGCTTTCTGCCTGTTCGCTGTAATTGCGGAAATTGAAGTCCACCGTACGGTTGTTCTGGCCTGCATGGCTGCTGTAGATCGCCCCGAGGCGCAAGGCCAGGGGGCCGTCCTGGCGAACCGCATACGCGCCCAGATGCCAACTGTCCAGCTCACCCTTGAAGCGTTTGGCGCTCAGATCGGTGGTAGATTTGGCGCCCACCACGCCGATACGCCAGGCGTCGTCGACAGCCCAGTCGCTGCCCAGCATCAGGCCTTGGGTGCGTTGCTGCAGGCCAGCGCTGCCGTGCTGTTTGCCGAGGCTGCCGGTGTTATCCAGGGCTCGGAGCCAGAAGCGTCCATCGCGGCTGTCATTGCGGTTGTCGCTCAGTTCACGCAGAGTCGCAAGCAAGTTACTGTTGATCTGGTTCAGGCTGTTTTGAGTGGCGGTGCCAAGGTTGGCATTCTGGCTGCCTGCCAATTGCTCAAGAATTCCTCCCAGGCGACCTGGCGCCAGATTGCCCAGTGCAAAGCCAATTTCTCCAAGCCTGTTTACTTGCCACGCCGTGGGCTCTCCGTACGCGAGGAAGGTCTGCACGGCGGAGTCCAGCACGCGAGAAACCTGCCGGCCGTTACGGGTGGTCGCGTGGTCGACGAAATGGAAATCGACCTGGTCATTCGGCGCGTGTGGCCGATGCTCTGTCTGCACGACAACGGGCAGTGGCGCGACCCACTCGCTGTCGGGTTCCCAGTCTTCTGTCGCCTGGGCGCACTGGATGCTGGCTGCGCCCAACGCGAAGGCGAGCAAAAGTCGATGTGGTGTAAATGGCATACGGTCCCAACCTCTGTAATGTGAGGCCGGGAATTTAGGCGAGGAGGGCGGGTGATAACTGTCAGCGCTTCCACCCCTCTAGCGCGGGAGATGTCTCTAGTCTTGAGCGATTAAAAATTCATCTGGCCCTGTCGCCAAATTTGCATTTTATAGACGTTTACTCGCGGCGCGCGTAGCCCTTGCCGTAGTGACGCTCCATGCGCGCCTGGATCAATTCCAGGCCTATGGACATGACCCAGTAGATAATTGCTGCAGTGGTCAGCATCTCGATGTAGCGATAGCTGGAACGGCCGTAGGACTGCGCGAGGAACATCACTTCCCAGACACCCATCACCGAAATCAGCGAAGAGTCTTTGAGCATCGAGATGAACTGGTTGGTCGTCGGCGGAATGATGGTGCGCATCGCCTGGGGCAGTGTGACGTGCCAGAAGATCGCGCGGTCGCGCATGCCCAGGGCCAAGGCGGCTTCCCGCTGGCCGTGAGGCACGCCGAGGATGCCGGCGCGGAAAATCTCGCTGAGGTAAGCGCCATAGTTCAGCGACAGAGCGATGATCCCGGCAGCGATCGCGCCAGGCACGATGCCCAGTTGCGGCAGGCCCAGGTAGATCAGCAGAATCTGGATCAACAACGGCGTGCCGCGAAAGAACGAGGCGTAGAACGTGGCGATACCAAAGGCCACCGCGCTTTTGGACAGGCGCGCCAATGCCGTGACAAAGCCCAGCAGGGAGGACGCCAGGATCGAGCACAGGCACAAAAACAGGGTCAGCGCGGCGCCCTGCAGGAAGCCGTTGGGCGCCAGGTGCAGGCCCACCAGGTTGGGCAGTTTGTCGAGGATGATCGAGAACTTCAGGTCAAAGCTCAGGAAGAACCCGGCAAACAACCCAAGCATGGCGGCCCAGGTCAGGTATAGCCGTGTGCGAAAGCCCAGGAGCGGCCGCTCGGTTTTTTGAAAGTCACTCATTTGCTGATGTCAGCACCGATCCATTTTTGCGAAAGCTTGCTCAGCGTGCCGTCCTGTTTCAGCTGGGCGAATACCTCGCGCACCTTGGCGTCCCACTGTGCGTCGCCCTTTTCAATCGCGACCGAGTTCGGCTCGGCGTACAGCGGCTCGCCGGCCAGCTTGAAGCGCTGGTCTTCTTTCAGGCGCGGCTGCGCGGTGACCAGGTTGGTGAGGATCGCATCCAGGCGCACGCCGGCACCCAGGCCGAGGTCCTGGAAGGCCACGTTATCGGTGTCGTAAGGGGCGATCTGCACATCCTCGAACGGGTATTGCAGCTGCGTGTCTTCGGCGCCTTCGATCACCAGGTTCTTGTTCAGGTAGCTCTCATAGCTGGAGGCGCTGGTGAGCCCGACTTTCTTGCCGCTCAGGTCTTTGGCGCCGTGGATACGGTCGTCCTTGGCATTGACCACGATCACAGCCGGTGAGGCGTAATACTCCACCGGGAAATCGAACACTTCGGCGCGGGCCTTGCTCGGGGTCATGGAGCAGATGCAAATGTCGTAGCGGCCACTCCAGCGGCCGGCGGCGATCACGTCCCACGAGGGCGTTTCCAGGCGCAGCTTGACACCCAACTTTTGCGCCACGGCCTTGGCCACGTCGACGTCGAAGCCGTCGAGCTGGTTTTGATCGTTGAGAAACGAGAACGGCGGGTAGCTTTCCATCAGCACACCCACCAGTTCTTTTTTCTGCTCGATACGGTCCAGGGTGGTCCCGCCGAACGCTTGGGTGGAGGCAGCCAGAATGGTCAGGCCCAAGGCCAATAGCGGTTTGAGTTTCAAGAAGGCCACCTAAATAAAAAAGAGTTGTTATGAACCGGATGGACCGTATTAAATAGTTATAAGAACGACTCTCATAGTGAGTTATTTTCATAAGCTTATGAGTAAAAAGCATATGGGCGACAGAACAGTAATTCTCGACGGCGGCATGGGCCGTGAGCTGCAGCGC
>NZ_JBAWDE010000236.1:0-4056 GCF_049590575.1 Pseudomonas sp. | reverse complement strand
GCCGAGTCCCGCGAGCAACTGCGCGGCAACCGCGGCGCGCTGGAAACCTGGCTGCGCTCACGCCTGGCGCAAAAGGCGGTGCTTGAACAAGCCGACGCCCAGGGCTGGCGCCAGCGCCCAGAGGTGGAGCAGCAGACCCGCGCAGCCACCGAGCAGATTGTGTTTCGCGACTACCTGTTGTCGGTCAGCCAGGTACCGGCGGATTACCCCAGTGCCGCCGAGCTGCAACAGGCGTACGACAGCGGCAAGGCGCAATGGGTAACCCCGCCGCTGTACCGGGTAAGCCAGATTTTCCTGGCGGTGAATGACCCGCAAAACCTCGACACGGTGCGCCGCCAGGCCCAGGAACTGAGCAGTCGCGCCCAAGCCGCACCGGCTGATTTTGCAGCCTTGGCCACGCAGTTCTCCCAAGACCCGGAGACCGCCGCGCGCGGCGGCGATTCAGGCCTGCAACCGTTGCAGCAGCTGGTGCCGCCGGTGCGTGACGCCGTGTCGCGCCTGAAGACCGGTGCGGTATCGGACGCGGTGCAGAGCGCGGCGGGGTTCCATGTGCTCAAGCTTACCGGCCAGCAACCGGCGCGCACGGCCACCCTCGATGAACTGCGCCCACGCCTGACCGAGGCGCTGCGCGCCCAGCGCCAGGAACAGATTGCCAAGGCCTATCTGGAAGGCATGCTTAACACCGCGACCTTGAGTATCGACGGTGCCGAGTTGAACAAAGTGCTGGAGTAACACGCGTCAACCCGCATTGGATGCACAGACCGACAAGACAGGGAGTCTCCCATGGCATTACTTGAACCGTCCGGCCAGCAAGGGCCGGCCGCCTATCGCGCACCTTCGGCGTCGCGCAGCAACTGGTTGGCCGTGGCCAACGAGATCGACCCGGAGGTGGTGCGCTACTTTCTGGTGAGTGCGCGCTGCGGCTGTTTCATGCAGGCGGCGCGCAGCTTGAACATTAAGGCTACGTTGCTGCGCAAGCGCCTGGCGCAACTGGAGGAACAGGTGCGCCATTCACTGTTCAGTTACCAGGGCAATGGCCTGGTACTCAGCCGCGATGGCCAGCAATTGCAGGCGCAACTCGTCGCCCTGGCCCATGCCCGGCGCCTGCCGGTGGTGGAGCAGCCGCTGATCCGCCTGGCGGTGGCCGCGCCGATCCTGCACGACATCCTGGGGCGCGACCTGATCGCCTTGCTGCGTCGCAACGCCAGCGTGCGCCTGGAGATTATCTCCCTTGATAGCCAAATGTCCTTGCAGGCGGTGGAGGCGGATGTGGTGCTGTGGCTGTCGGACAGCGACGGCCCGGCGCCTGGGCCGAGCTTCGCCACCGAGCCGCCCAGGCCTTTGGCGCGCCTGCAGTATCTGCCGCATATTGCCAAGCGTTATTCACGGCTGACCACGCGCCCGGACAGTCTGGAGGACCTGGATGACTACATGCTGGTGCAATGGCAGCCGGACGCGCAGGTTGGCGCCTTGCAGCCCTGGAACCAAGTGGTGCAGCAGCGCCTGGCGGCGGTGGTGCAGGTGCATGATTATTCGCTGATGCTGGAGATGATCCGCTGCGGGGCCTGCATCGGGTTGTTGCCGCATTACATGAGCAGCTTTGACCGCGGGCTGGTGGGCTTGCCGGGGTTGTTGGCCGACAGTATGCAGCGTCAGGTGTGGTTGGCGGTGAATGCACAGGTGCAGCATGCCGAGGCGGTGCAGATGATGGTCGAGTTGATCGTGGGGACGTTCGAGGGGCGGCGGGAGTGGTTTGAATAAGGTTTTTGTCGGACGTTGCGGGAGGGGCCTTGCTGTTCGTTGTAACATGTCGAAACAGCTTCGCCAGTCGATGCCGATCGCGCCCCGAAACAGAGTGAATAGTCATGCAGGCCACCCGTTTGACCCTCATTTGCCATGCCCTCACGCCCGCGCAAAAACACGGGCGATTTCCCGACGACGAGTCGGTGGCGATGGATTGGCAAAATGCGGCGTTATCCCTGGCCGGGCGCTACAAGCAGCACCTGCGCCTGGTGAGCGCGCCGGAGGCAAGGGCCCGGCAGACGGCGGGTTTGTTCGGCGCGGATGCGCTGATTGAAGAGGCCTTGCGCGACGCAGATTTTGGCGCCTGGAAAGGCCAGGCCATCGCTCGACTCGACAATGACGCACTGCAGGCCTGGATGACAGACAGCGCCAGCACGCCCCACGGTGGCGAGTCGGTGGAGCAGGTTTGCGCACGTGTGGCGCAATGGATGAAAACCCTCGAAACCCAGCCTGGGCACGTAGTGGCCATCACCCATCCCTTTGTCATCCGCGCCGCGATGCTGTACGTCTTGCAGTTCCCGGTGTCGATGTTCTACCGAATCGACGTCGAACCACTGTCCGCCACCGAGTTGCGCTTCAACAATGTCTGGCGCCTGCGCCTGGAAACTCACGCCTAGCCGCGTGAACATGGCAAAATCCACGCCCCGCAATGAGAGCACCCCATGAAACGCATCCTGATCATCGGCATTGGCGCCGGCAACCCTGACTACATCACGATGCAGGCCGTGAAAGCGCTGAACCGCACCGACGTGTTTTTCCTGATGGACAAGGGCCAGAGCAAAGACAAGCTGATCGACCTGCGCCGCGAGATCTGCGAAACCTACATCACCGAGCCGGGCTACCGTTTCGTCGAGGCCGAATGCCCCGAGCGCGTACGCGGTGACATCGACTACACCACGGCCGTACGCGACCTCAACCGCGACAAGCAGCAGACGTTCGAACGCATGATCACCGAGGAAATGGCCGACGGCGAAGTCGGCGCGTTCCTGGCGTGGGGCGACCCGGCGCTGTACGACAGCACCATCCGTATCCTGCAGGCGATCCTGGCCAGTGGCCGCTGCACCTTCGAGTTCGAAGTGATCCCCGGCATCACCAGCGTGCAGGCCCTGGCGGCCCAGCACAAAGTGCCGTTGAACCGCATCGGCAAATCCATCGAAATTACCACCGGGCGCCGGCTGGCGGCGGGGCAGGCGAGTGACGCCGATACCCTGGTGGTGATGCTCGACGCCGAAGATTCCTACCGGACCGTGGCCGACCGGGACCTGGATATCTACTGGGGCGCCTACCTGGGGACGCCGGATGAAATCCTGATCAGCGGCAAAGTCAGCGACGTGGCGGAAGAAATCCAACGGGTGCGCAAGGCGGCGCGCCTGGACAATGGCTGGATCATGGACACTTATTTGCTGCGTAAACCCTGAGGTAACGACCCATGCTCAAACTGTTGACCCTGGCGCTGAGCCTGCTGGCCGGCGCGGCCCAGGCCGATGCGACCCTGCACACCGACTTGCCGTTGTCATACCTGGAACAGACCCAGGGCGAGGCGCGCAACCAGCCACTGGTGATTTTCCTGCATGGGTTCGGCAGCAACGAGGAAGACTTGTTTGGCATCAAGGACGCGTTGCCCTCCACCTGGACCTACCTGTCCGCCCGCGCGCCAATGCCGGTGGACCCGCACGGGTTTCGCTGGTTTACCAAGACCCTCGACGACGCCGATTACAACGGCGAGACCGCCGACCTGCAACGCAGCGCCGCGCTGATCGCAGACTTTGTGACCCAGGCCACCGCCAAATACCACACCCAGCCCGATCGTGTGTTCCTGGTGGGTTTCAGCCAGGGCGCGATCATGTCCTACGAGGTCGGTTTGCGTCAGCCACAGCGGGTTCGCGGGATCGCGGCGTTGAGTGGCAGCGTGTTGCCGGTGCTCAAGGCCGAGCTGAAGCCGGATGAGCGCCTGAACAAACTGGCGATTTTTATCGGCCACGGTACGTTGGACCAGGCCCTGCCGTATGCGTCGGCGACGCGCGCGAATGAGGTGCTGACCGGGTTGGGGCTGAAACCGGAGTTTCATGGTTATCGGGGGATGAACCACACGGTCAGCGAGGCAGAGGTCGAAGACCTGAAGGCCTGGCTGGAACAAAGCCTGAAGTAGGCACGGTCAAAAAATGTGAAAAAGGGGTGTTTGCAATAGCACCGCAACGCCAAATCCTGCTGATGTATGAGATCGAACGTGGGAGCGGGCTTGCTCGCGAATGC
>NZ_JBAWDE010000235.1:0-2513 GCF_049590575.1 Pseudomonas sp. | reverse complement strand
GTCTGGCGCACGGCGGCGCGGGCGTTGTCGTAGTCCTGGCCGCTGATGGCGTTGCCTTCCACCAACTGGCTGTAGCGCTGCTCCTGCAGGCGCGCCTGGAAGGCATTGGCCTCGGCTTTGCTGAGGTTGGCCTGGGCGCTGTCGAGGTCAGCCTTGAACGGCGCCGGGTCGATCCGGAACAGCACATCGCCCTGTTTCACATCGCGGCCTTCCTTGAACACGCGCTGCATCACCACGCCGGCGACCCGTGCGCGCACTTCGGCAATGCGCGGCGCGGCGATGCGCCCGCTCAGCTCGCTGGTAATGGACAGGGGTTTGGCCTGCAGGGTTTCGACGCGCACTTTGGCCAGGGGCATTTCCGGTGCCTCGCTGGCCGACTGGTTACAGGCACTCAGTGCCAGGGTCAGGGCCAACAGGCAAAACGGCGCAAACAGATTCTTCGACATGCTCTTATCCCACTATTGACTGGCGCATCCTAAAGTCCCCTGCGCCCGGGTGCTGTGAAGCTGTGTAGGTCGTGTGTGAAGAAATGTAAGGTGCGGCCCATGTCGGCCTGCGGGCGTATATCCTTGCACAATCCTGCAAAACTGCACTATTTGGAAACACCATGCCCAACATCCTCCTGGTGGAAGACGACGCCGCGCTCTCGGAGCTGATTGCCAGCTACCTGGAACGCAATGGCTACCATGTCAGCGTGCTCAGCCGTGGCGACCACGTGCGCGAGCGTGCGCGCCTGAACCCGCCGGACCTGGTGATCCTCGACCTGATGCTGCCCGGCCTGGATGGCCTGCAGGTGTGCCGCCTGTTGCGCGCCGACTCGGCGTGCCTGCCGATCCTGATGCTGACCGCCCGCGACGACAGCCACGACCAGGTGCTGGGCCTGGAAATGGGCGCCGACGACTATGTCACCAAACCCTGCGAGCCGCGCGTGTTGCTGGCCCGCGTGCGCACTTTGCTGCGTCGCAGCAGTTTGTCCGAGCCGCAGGTGGCCAGTGACCAGATCATCATGGGCAACCTGTGCATCGACCTGTCCGAGCGCACCGTGACCTGGCGCGAGCAGGCGGTGGAGTTGTCCAGCGGTGAGTACAACCTGCTGGTGGTGCTGGCGCGGCATGCCGGCGAGGTGCTCAGCCGCGACCAGATCCTGCAACGCCTGCGCGGTATCGAATTCAATGGTACCGACCGCTCGGTGGACGTGGCCATTTCCAAGCTGCGCCGCAAGTTCGACGACCATGCCGGCGAAGCGCGCAAGATCAAGACTGTGTGGGGCAAGGGTTACCTGTTCAGCCGCTCCGAGTGGGAATGCTGAGCCATGTTTCGTGTCTTGCTACGGCTTTACCTGATCACCATCGTCACCTACAGCGCGGCGATCTTTCTGATCCCCAAGCTGGTGATCCAGCTGTTCGAGCACCGCTACCTGGACTACAACCTCGAACAGTCGCGGGGCATGCAGAAACTCATCGTCAAGCAGTACCTGCGCGCGCCGGTAGAGCGCTGGTCGCAGATCACCGAGCAACTGGGCCAGGACTTTGCGCCGCTGAAAGTGCAATTGCTACTGCGCCAGGACGCGCGCTACACCCCGCAAGAAGCGTTGCAGCTCGAACAGGGCAAGCCGGTGATCCGCCTGGGCGAGTGGGGCTGGATGGAGGAGGTCAGCTCGCCGATCAATGCGCAGTTCGTGGTCAAGCTGACCATCCCGCCCGACCCGCTGGACATGAACCTGCTGTATTGGTCGATGAACGTGTTGATCGGCGCCGCGCTGCTGGCGTGCCTGCTGGTGTGGCTGCGCCCGCACTGGCGTGACCTGGAGCGCCTGAAAAGTACCGCCGCGCAGTTGGGCAAGGGTAACCTGGCCGAGCGCACCGGTGTTCCGGCCAGCTCAAGCATCGGCAGCCTGGCCTCGGTGTTCGATACCATGGCCAACGATATCGAACACCTGCTCAACCAGCAGCGTGACCTGCTCAACGCCGTGTCCCATGAACTGCGCACGCCGCTGACACGCCTGGACTTCGGCCTGGCGCTGGCGCTGTCCGAAGACTTGCCCGCCGCCAGCCGCGAGCGCCTGCAAAGCCTGGTGGCGCACATTCGCGAGCTGGATGAGCTGGTGCTGGAGCTGCTGTCCTACAGCCGCCTGCAAAACCCGGCGCAACTGCCGGAACGGGTCGAGGTGGTGCTCGATGAATTTATCGACAGCGTGCTCGGCAGCGTCGATGACGAACTGGAAAACCCCGAGATCGTCATCGACGTGGCGCTCGACTGCGCCGTGGAGCGCTTCAGTCTCGACCCACGCCTGACCGCGCGCGCCTTGCAAAACCTGCTGCGCAACGCCACGCGGTATTGCGACAAGCGCATCCAGGTGGGGGTCAAGGTGTGCGCTGAAGGCTGTGAAATCTGGGTCGACGACGACGGCATCGGCATACCGCTGGACCAGCGTGAGCGCATCTTCGAGCCGTTCTACCGCCTCGACCGCAGCCGCGACCGTGCCACCGGTGGCTTCGGCCTCGGCCTAGCGA
>NZ_JBAWDE010000234.1:0-2195 GCF_049590575.1 Pseudomonas sp. | reverse complement strand
CGCCAGTTGGCCGGCAGCGACGGCGCGGTGCTGGCGGTGGTGTTTGGCGAACACAAGGAAGGCGCGTTTGCCACGGCGGGCGTCGATCGCCTGCTGGTGCTGGAAGGCCATGAATTCGAAGGTTATGCACCGGAGCAACGGGTCCAGGGCCTGCGGGCTGTGGATAACCAGTTCAACCCACGCCACTGGTTGCTGCCCGACAGCCGCAGCGGCGGCGGCGAACTTGGGCGGCGTTTTGCCGCGAGCCTCAAGGAACGCCCGGCCACGCGGGTCTGGCAGATCAAATGCGAGGAATGCATCGGCCGCGCCGGCGCGGGCCAGGAAGACTTGGTCCGGCCGCTGCCGCGCCTGATCCTGGCCGCCGCCGAGTGCGCCGAACCGGTCAGCGAAACCCGCCACGAGGTCCTGCCGGTGGAGTTATCCACAAGCCTGGCGCGCAGCCTGCCGCGTATCGAAGACCTCGGCGCGGTGGCGGTCGACCCGGCAGCGATCCCAATGGCCGAGGCCGAGTTTATTTTCTCCGGCGGCAATGGCGTGAAGGACTGGGCACTGTTCCACCAGACCGCCGCCGCCTTGGGCGCCACCGAAGGCGCCTCGCGGGTGGCGGTGGACGACGGCTACATGGCGCGTGATCGCCAGGTCGGCGCCAGCGGCACCTGGGTCACGGCGCGGGTGTACGTGGCCGTGGGTATCTCCGGGGCGATCCAGCACCTGCAGGGCATCGGCGCCTGCGACAAGGTGGTGGCGATCAACCTCGACCCGGGCTGCGACATGATCAAGCGTGCCGACCTGTCGGTGATCGGCGAAAGCGCCGCGATTCTGCACGCCTTGATCGAGGCGGTCGAGTTGTACCGCAGCGGCGCCAAGCGCGATGCGGCTTAAGGATATGGCCATGACCACGAATGTAATCAGCCTGGTGTCCATCGGTGCCCACCCGACGTCCGGCCGGCCACGCCGCGCCGAGCAGGACGCGCGCGCCGTCGAACTGGGCCTGCAAATGGCTGGGGATAAGTTGCAGGTGCTGCACGCCGGCGACATCCTCGAACCGACCTTGCGCAGCTACCTGGGCATGGGCTTGCCGCAATTGCATGTGCTCGAACAGCCGGCCGGCAGCGACGCCTTGCCGGTGCTCAGTGACTACCTGCGCGAGGCCGGTGCCCACGTGGTGCTCGCCGGCAGCCAGGCGGAAACCGGCGAAGGCTCGGGCATGCTGCCGTTCCTGCTGGCCGAGCAACTGGGTTGGCCGCTGATCGTCGGGCTGGCGCAGGTGGAGTCCATCGACGGTGGCGTGGCCCATGTGCTGCAAGCCTTGCCCCGTGGTCAGCGACGGCGCCTGAAGGTGCGGCTGCCGTTTCTGGCGACTGTGGATAACGCTGCGCCCAAGCCACGGCAAAGCGCCTATGGCCCGGCGCAACGCGGTGAACTCGCAGCGCATGAGGTGGCGATTGAAGAAGATGAGTTATTCACAGGCGCGCAGCTGCAACCGGCCAAGCCTCGGCCCAAACGCCTCAAGGTGATCAAGGCCAAGAGCGGCGCCGACCGCATGAAAGCCGCCACGGCCAAGGCCAGCGGTGGCGGCGGGCAGGTGCTCAAGGGGCTCAGCCCGGAAGACGGCGCCCAAGCGATTCTCAAGTTGCTCATTGAGGAAGGCGTCGTACGCTGAATAAAAAGGTGGGAGGGGGGCAGGCCCACTCCCACCTTTTACTCACAATGCCTGTTAGCCTGCGTGTGGATAAGATGTTCGCTACCGGCTACAAGCCACGTAGATAAAGGCTTGTAGAGTTCCGATTAAAAATTGATCAATTCTGGCTTTTTCCCTCGATATCCCGCTCAAACCCTCGGTTTTACTCTTTCGAACGTGGTTTTCCACAGAACCGCGAAAGTTGCCCCCAAAGTCTGTTGGCGCTTCTGTGGATAAGGTGTTTGCGTTCCTCTACACGCCAATAAAAACGTGGCCTACAGGCTTTAGATCAAAAAATAACCAATAGAGGATAAAACCCCTGACTTTGAATAAGTCACGGATTTTCTTGAGTTTATTTAAGGGTAAACCGGCAGTTGCCCACAATTGCTGTGGGTGGCTCTGTGGATAAGTTGTTGGGCGAAGGCTGGAGGGCAGGGCATATATGGGCTGCGAGAGAGTTGATCAATTCTTGAGCAGTGTGCAGATCTAATGTGGGAGCGGGCTTGCTCGCGAA
>NZ_JBAWDE010000233.1:0-5101 GCF_049590575.1 Pseudomonas sp. | reverse complement strand
GCTGCGGCGCGCTGGCGGCCACGCGTTGCAGGCCGGCGAAACGGCTGTCGACCGCACGCGGTTCAACGGCGGGCAGACCCAGGCTGTCCAGGCCAGCGATGAAGCTTTCGAACGTAGCGCCGGCATCCAGGGTGCCGAGCAACAGCTCTTCGGCCTGTTCGAACCAGCTGTCCGGGCCGCCCACCAGGGAGGCGGGGTTGGTGTCGTGATCGAGCAAGGCCACCACGGCCAACGGGAAATACCGCCCGACCCGGTCAATACTCGGCATCACCACGCCCGTCGCCGCATCCGGCCCGCACACGCCCGGCGCCAACACAAAACGCCACAGCGGGCTGACCAGGTACACGTTGAGCCACTCGGCACCCAGGCTGTGCTGGCTGGCGAGCAACCCGGCCGCCAGCCAGCTGTCCCATGGGCCGATAAAACTCTGGGGCAAGCTGCGGCTGACAAAGTCACCGCGGCTGGCCAGCTTGCCGTAGAAACCCAGCGTCGTCATAACCGCTCCGGCAGGCTGAAGCCGCTTAGCACGCGGCTCTTGAACGGGTTGAAGGCGCTGTTGGCGCGCAGCTCGTAGGCGATGCTCGCGCCGTCGACGCGCAGGCGCAGGTTGAAGCGGTCCGGTGAATTGCCGGCGGTGAGGTCCGATTGCTCCAGCAGGCGGAACCAGGCCCACGGGCCGTCCAGGGTCACACCGGAACGCCCGCTGGCCGACGGCGGCATGATCGAGATACGCACCACACCGATGCTGCCCGGGTTCGGCCATTGCATCGCCACCGGCCGGCTCGGGCCGTGGTCATAGCTCAGTTGTTGGCCGTCCAGGTCCAGCAGGAACTGGGTGATGGTCGGGTCCATCGACACCGGCTTGAGTTCGAAACGCACAATCGGCTGGGTGCCCCCCGACCTGAAGAACGCATCACGAATAGCCGCGGCACGCTGGAAGGTCTGCAGCACGCCCGGCGCGATCCCCAGCTTCTGCGCGGCGCCCGGCTGCCAGCGCCAGGTCTGCGCGGAGGTGTCCACATACGGTTGCAGGTATTTGCGGAAGTAGTTGTCCATCACCCCGCCCACGCCAAAGAACTGGCCGAAGTCATCCAGGGTGGCGTCGCGCGCACTGCCCGGCGACATCGGGTAACGCCCGGCCAACGACTGGCGATACACGTTGACCACCTCGCTGACCCACGCCGCGTTCAGTTGGTTACGCACCCCGCCCATCATGCTGTTGGTGGTGGAATTGACCACCGACTTGACCATGCCCTGTACCAGCGGCGGCTGGCGCTCGGCATTCAGGCTGACCCGCGTCGCCGCAGCCGCAGCCTGGTTCTTGGCCTCGCCGAGCAACGCATCGCCACTGGCGCCGACCATGGCGCTGACCTGCACATACAGCGCGTTCATGTCCGCGAGCAGGCCGTCGATGGCCGCCGGGTCGCCCTCGTTTTTGCTGACGATGCTATTGAGTTCGGCAAAGTGCGCGGTCACCGGATCATCCGCCGCCGCCGGCGCATTCGAGGTCGGTTGCTCCTGCCCAAGCAGGCTGCCGAGGCGCTCCTTGAGCTTGTCGACGCCACCTTCCACCGGCACGCCCTTGGCGGCCAATTGGCGTTCTTCGGCTTGCAGATCGGTTTCCTTGGCCACCGCCACCAGCAGCTTTTTCAGCGGCGAGGTCGGCCCGGAAATCACCCGCAGTACATCGGCCGCCTGGGCCACGCTGGTGATCGGCACAAAGTCGATATCCGCGAGCAAGGCATCCCACTGGCGCTGGTAGTCCTGGAAATACAGGCGGCGCACATCGGCGGCCAGGCTGACCACGTTCTGCTGGTCGGCCTGTTCACGGCCCAGTACCCATTGCTCCTCGGCAAGGGTGCCGGTCTGGTTCAGGCTGCTCAGCAGGAATGCCTGGCGATAGCCCTTGGCGGTGAAAAACCCACTCAACGGCTCGCCCAGCGGCTTGCCGCTTTTGCGGCTGAACACCAGCGCCGCGTCACGCCCGGCGGCTTCGTTGAGACGAAAGTCCGGCACGCCGTCGGGCAGTTTCTGGCGCTTGACCCGGTCGTAGACGCGCTGGGCCACCGGCAGTTGTTGCAGCTGGCGGCGCAGGTCGTCGATCAGTCGTGGGTCCAGGCGTGCGCTCGGCGGGTGGCGCTCGAACAGCGCCTGCAAGTGCCCGGTCAACGCCTGGCGCTGATCGGCCGGCAGGTCGCGCGGCAAGTTGCGGTCCCAGTCCAGGGCGATCCAGGCCTTGATGAAGTCCGGGTCGTAATGCTCGTTGTCGGCGAGCATCAGGTAGGCCTTGAGGCCCTCGTAGAGGAAATCGGAATTGCCGCCACCGTGCAGCTGCTCTTCGATGCGCGTGACCAGACGCGGCGCGAAAACCGCAATCAACAGCTTGCGATAGACACTCGCGGACTCGGCTTCGAGCATGTCGCCCTGATACAACCCCAGGCCCTCGGACCAGCTGGGCGAATCGCCCGCGAGGTGCTTCACCGCATTGAGCAATGGCAATACCGCGAGCACTTCACGCTGCGCCGGGCTCAGGTTCTGTACGGTCTGGCCCAGCGGCGCGACCTTCTGGTCGACCTGGGCGATATACGCCTGGTTGGCGCGATAACTCACCCACCACAGGCCGCTGACCACCACCACCAACGCCACGGTGGCCGCGAGTACACCGCGTGCGATCCACTTGCGACGGCGCTCGACTTTCGGGTTCACACCGACCAAGCCCCGCTCGGCAAACGCCACGGCGGTGAAGAGTTTTTCGATGAAGTAACTGCGCCCGGTGCCGCTCTGGCGCGCCAGGTGCTGGCGGTCCAGGTTCATGCTCTGGGCCATGGCGCCGATCAGGCGGTCAATCGGGCTGCCTTCCTGGGTGCCGCTGGTGAAGTACACGCCGCGCAGCAGTACGCGTTCTTCAAAGGCATTCGGTTTGAACACGCCTTCGAGGAAGCTCTGCAGGCAATCTTTCAACGCGCCGAACTGCTGCGGGAAGCCGTAGATCAGGTCGCGCCGCGCCGGGTCGCGTTCCTGTTGCAGGCGCTCCACCAGGCGTTCGTTGAGGCGCTGTTCCAGGCCGGCGAATTCGCTTTGCAGATGAGCCAGCGGGCTGTCGCTGTTCTTGCCGTCGTCCAGGGCGAAGGTCATGCCCCACACCTGGGCTCGCTCTTCCTTGCTCAGGTTGTCGAAAAACTCCATGAAACCCGGCACCAGGTCGAGCTTGGTCAGCATCAGGTAGATCGGGAAACGCACGCCCAGCTGGGTGTACAGCTCCTGGATCCGCAGGCGGATCGCAGCCGCGTGGGCCGCGCGCTCGGCATCCGTGCCGAGCAGCAAGTCGGAGAGGCTGATGGCGATAAACGCGCCGTCAATCGGACGCCGCGAACGCTGCTTTTTCAGCAGGTCGAGGAAGCCCAGCCAGGCGGCTTTGTCCACCGTCGAGTTACTGTCCTGAGTGGTGTAGCGGCCGGCGGTGTCGAGCAATACGGCCTGGTCGGTAAACCACCAATCGCAGTTGCGCGTACCGCCGACGCCGCGCACTGCACCCGCGCCCAGCTGCGCAGCCAGCGGGAAATGCAGCCCGGAGTTGACCAGCGCGGTGGTCTTGCCCGAACCCGGCGGACCGATGATCACGTACCACGGCAGCTCATACAGATTGCGACGCTCGTCACCGCCGAGCTTGGCTTTCTTGAGCAGCGCCAAAGCCTCGTCCATGCGCTGGCGCAGGGTGGTGAGTTCTTCGGCAGTCGCCACGCTGTTCGGGTCGGCCGGGGTTTCGGCGGCCAGGCTGCGCATCACTTCGGCGGCCTGGCGGCGCGCCTGGATAATGCGCAACACGCGGTACGCGATCCACAGCGCAAATACCAGAACGATCAGCGCCCAGCGCCGCCCTTCCGGCACCAATACATCGAGCAACGGCCCGACAAACCAGATGATCAGGCCCAGGGCGATCAGGCCCAGCACGGGAATCACCCAGCGAATCATGAAACTGAAAAACGCCTTCACTCGACGCCCTCCGCCAATACGGTGATTTCAACCCGACGATTACGGGCACGGCCTTCGGCGGTGGCGTTGGTGGCCACCGGCTCGGTGTCGCTGCGGCCTTCGGCACTGAAGCGATCCGCCTGGCCAGTCTTGGCCGCGAGGATTTCCAACACCGACTTGGCCCGCGCTTCGGACAGCGCCCAGTTGGACGGGAAGCGCAGCGTGGCAATCGGGCGGTTGTCGCTGTGCCCGGTCACGCGGACCTGACCCTTGACCTTGCGGATGGCGTCAGCGATGCGCAGCATCAGCGGCTCGAAGTCATCACGGATGCTGGAACTGGCCGATGCGAACAGTTCATCCCCCCTGATCGTCACCACGGAACGGTCGACTTTGTCTTCCACCGCCACGCGGCCGGCCTTGATGTCTTCCACCAGGAAACCGGCCAGGCGCGGACGCTCGATGACTTTGGGCTGCGCCACCGGACGGTCGATGGCCTGCACCGGAATCTCGCCCAGCGCATGGATATTCTTGAACACCGGCTCGGCGTCCGAGGCCAGCTTCATGCGCAAGCCGAACAACAACGCCAGCAGCAGCGCCAAGCCGATGGCCACGGCGATCCACGGCGGCATGAACTGCGCCAGGCGATCGCGCGCCACGCTCACGCCGCGCCAATGCGGCGACAGCTCGCGCTCGTGATCGCCACGGGCACTGCGAATCGCGGCGGCGGTGCGTTCACGCAAGGCTTCCAACTGGCTGCGACCGTCGTTCATCACGCGGTAACGGCCTTCAAAACCCAGGCACATGCACAGGTACAACAGCTCCAGCAGGTACAGGCGCTCGCGCGGGCTTTGCAGGCAGTGGTCGAGTAACTGGAAGACCTTTTCGCCGCCCCAGGCTTCGTTGTGCACGGTGATCAGCAGGCTCTGTTTGCCCCAGTCGCTGGTGCTGCCCCACGGCGTGCTCAACACCGCTTCATCAAGGGCAGTGCACAGCGCGTAACGCGCCAGCAGCACTTCGTTGCGCGCCACACCGGCGGCTTCGGCGCGCTCTTCGAACTGGCGCAGGTAGGCGAGCAATTGCGCACGCAGGCTGGCCGGCGCCGGGTGGGCGATGGTGTTGCGCAGGCGGG
>NZ_JBAWDE010000232.1:0-8576 GCF_049590575.1 Pseudomonas sp. | reverse complement strand
ACAGCGGGGCCGGTTCGGCACGCGCAGGTTCCGGCGCACGGCCACCCGGGCGCGGCATGAACTGGGTGCGGTCATCATCATTGGGATGCATCGCGGATTATCCTCGGATCGCCCAGAAGGCCAGGTTCAAGCCCGGGAACTGCCCGGCGATATGGAAGGCAAAACCACCCGAGTTATGCAGTTGCTGCCAGTGCTCGCTGCCCCGGTCCAACTCGTAATAAGTGCTGCCTGCGTGGTACGGGATCTGCCGTGGCGCGACCGGCAATGGCAGCAGGCCGATGCCCGGCAGTTGCAGGTTGACCATGTCGCGGATGTGCTCCACCGAGCCGACCTTGCTCTGCTGGCCGAAGCGCGCGCGCAGGGTTTCGCCAGGCACGTCGGCGCGTACCACGAGGATGAAACTGGCGCTGTCGAGCAGGGTTTTGTCGGCGAGCATCGCCACGTGAATGCCATAGGCTTTCTCGACAATCGGGATCGGCGTGGCCTTGCTGTCGATCAGCATCGACAGCGCCTCGCGCAGCGCCGCCATCACCGGGGTGAAGCTCAGAGCCAGGTCGTCGTGCTGGTACTGCGGGTATTCCTGGGGCCGACGGCCTGCGGTGGAAAAGGTCGAGAATTCGCCGGCCAGGCTGACCAGTTCGCTGAAGAAGCGCTCCGGGTGCAGCGGGCTCAACTGGCTGAAATGCTGGAGCAGCGGCTGCGCGCGGTTGACCAGTTGCAGCAGCATGAAGTCGGCAATTTCCGACGCACCACCGGCACCCGACGCGACCACGCGGCCCGCCAGGGCTTCGCCGCGCTGGTGCAGCAGGCCGAGCAGTTCGCTGCGAAACGCCGTCAACGGTTTGCTCGCGGCCACGTCCAGCACCGGCGGGATGTACGTTTCATCGAGCACCAGCGCGCGGTCGGCGCGTTTCTCCTTGATGCGCACCAGGCCGATGGCGGCGTAATCGCTGATGCCATCCTGGGCGGTCAGCAGGCGCAAAGCGCGGGAACCCACGGCCACCGGTGCACGGTTTTCGAACGGGGCATTGTCGTCGCGCACTTCGCGCACCTGGCTCACGTACCGCGCGGCGCCAAGGTCTTCGCCATCGTCAACGGTGTCGCGAGCACCCGCACGCTTGAGCGGCAAGGCCAGGTACACCAGGCCGTCGCGCAGGTTGTCGTCGATGTTCAGCGGGCTCGGCGCCAGGTCGTCCTGGGGAATATTGAACGGTGTGCCGTCGGGCAACAGGCCGCGTGCCGAGACGATTGCCAGCTTGCCCTGGGCCAGCAGGCCCTGGTCGATCAGCAACTCGGAAAACCCCCAGGCACCGGCCGACAATGGGCGGCTGCGGGCGTCGATCAGGTTTTCCAGGTAACGGTCATGCTGCTGGAAGTGCTGCGTTCCAATGAACATGCCTTCCGACCAGACCACGCGATTGTTCCAGGACATGGGGGCTCCGATTGCTTCTTATTGGGCAGGGCTGGATGGGGTGACCACGACGTCGGCGCGCACGGCACGCACATCGAGGCTGATCTGGTATTCGGTGTATTGGCGCGGCGGCACGTTGATCACCGTGCGCCATTGCGCGCGGTCCAGTTCGCGGTAACCCACCAACAGCCCGATCTGGCGGGTGGACGGGTCGAGGTCGCGCTGGATGCTCAGTTGCTGGCCGGGTTGCACCATCACTTCGTCCTGGTCCAGCAGGTCCAGGCCGAGGGTGGATTGCGCGCGGTCAGCCAGAGCGAAGTAATCGGAGCGGCCAAAGGTGGCGGCGTTTTTCAGTTCGAAGATGCGTACCCGCACCGGCGCGGCATGGCCGTTGGCACCGGGGTTGAGCCCGGCAATCGCGTGGAAGTGCAACTCGACGGCGGCGGTGTCCGCATCAGCCTCGACGGCGGCGTCGGGTTTGGCAGCATCCTTGGCACACGCCGTCAGCAGCAGCGCGGTGGCGGCTGCGAGTAAAAACCTGGGAATCATCCTGCGTCCTCAATGACGTACTTAGCTATCCGTTAATCCATGTAATGCGCGTTGTCAGCGCCGTTGGCGTGCGCTGTGTTCTTCATAGGCCCGGCTGAATTCGCGGCCGAACAGGTCCTGGAAATCTTCCTGGGCCTCGCGGGAAATATTGCTGTAAAGCTCGGTGAACTGCTGCCAGTACTGCGCCTGGCGTGAACCGTTGAAAATGCTCGAGAGCCCGCCGGGCTTGCCCATGCGCTCTTCCAGTTGGGCTGGTTCAAAGCGCGTGAGCAGGTGTTTGATCGCCGCTTCCACGCCGGCCATAACGGCCAGTTGGTGGGCGCGCAGGTCGTCGAAACTGTCGCGCACGGCAATGTCCGGCGCCATAAACGCTTGGTTTCCATGGCGCAGCAGCAGCAGTAATGCCTCGTCGGCATTCGGCGCGAATTTCAACGGATTGTTTTCGGCGGGCTGGATCATCGTCTGCTGCATGCGGAACTCGCCCTTGAGGCTGGCGCGGGCACGCAACACATCGATCAGGCCTTCGACCATCAGCCGGTAGCTGCGCCCGATGTTTTCCATCTGCGCCTCGGCCTGGGCTTTGTCCAGGCGCAATTGGTCAAGGCCGGCGCCGCGCAGGAAGGCTTGCAGCAGGTCGGCTTGCGGCGAATTATCAGCCACGGGGAGCACTGGCTCGACCACGGGTGGCGGCTGGATGACCGGCGCGGGCGGTGGTGACGGCGGCGGCGCGCTGACAATGGGCGGCGGCGTATCGCCAAACAGGTCCCAGTCTTCGGGAATCACCGAGCTCGACACCACCGGTTGCTCGACCACGGGCACCGCCACCGGGGTCGGTGGACGGAAGTCGTGTTGCTCGGAAGGCACGTGGTCCGGCACGGTCGGCGGGGGCACGGCGGTAGGGCTGAGGAAGTCGAACAGGTCGGGCAGCGTGTCCATCGACGAGGCACCGTGGAACTGCGGGGCGATCACCGGCGCTTGCGCGGGCTTGTTCGCCACCGCGCCCATCAAGGCTTCAAAGCTGTTCGGCGATTCGCCGTCAAACGGCTGGCTGTCGACAGCCTGCACGTTGAAATCGATACGCGCCTGGATCTCGTAATCGCCGATGCGGATCAACTCGCCATCCTGCAGCGGCTCGCTGTTACCTCTGCGCAAACGAATAGCCGCGTTCACCAACTCCACGCCATTTGTGCTGGTATCGGTTAAATAATAACGGCCATCTTTGTATTGAATAACGCAATGTTGCGAAGACACCAGGCGCTCGGGATCAGGCAACACCCAGTCATTATCCGAGCTGCGGCCGATCGCCATCGAGCCCTGGTTCATGGACTTTTCCGAGCATTGCCCGGGGGTGATCTTGTGATAACTAGTGATAGTCAAACACAGCGACATCTTGCCTCCTTGCTGATACTTCGCGCGCAGTCGATTCCCGGGACAGCGGTTCCCGAGCGCCCCCATCAGGTCGTGCAAGCGACCTTCCACTGCCTGGTTTTGTCAGCATGATCGCTGATCTTAACTGGGCTGCATGACAAAAATCCTATCCCGGTGTGCCGTTCGACCCACCAGTCGCGCAGGTTGTTAAGCACCGCACATCTGTCACAGAGGGCGAATAGCTTACCTTGACAACGCCTAACTACTACACCAAAAATGCACAACTTCTTGCATTGCATTGCTGGCACATTAGTGGCATTGCGCTTATATGACCAAGAAAACATGCAAAGTTCCTCGCGCAACTAATGCATGCATTGCCCGCCATCTAACGGGCTGATAGGGAGATCAATTTCAGTGGATGTGCCGTTGCTGCTCACCGCCGTTTCCGCGACTTCGCCCTGTGGCGAAGACATGGAATATGACGCGGACTTTCTCCATCTGGAGCGTGCCGCCAAAGGCCAGCCCGAGCGCAGCATGGGCGATGCGATCCTGCCTGCCGAACCGCCGGAATGGCGCAGCATCCAGCAGCAAAGCCTGGATTTGTTGCAGCGCAGCAAAGACCTGCGCATCACCCACTTTCTGTTGCAAAGCGCCCTCGCCCTGCAGGGTGTGGCCGGGCTGGCCGACGTCCTCACGCTGATCAACGCGCTGCTGCGTGAATACTGGGCCGACCTGCACCCGCGCCTGGATGCCGACGACAACAACGACCCCACCGTGCGCATCAACGCCCTGTCCGGCTTGACCAGCGACGCGACCATTCGCCTGCTGCGCGAAAGCATCCTCACACGCTCGCGCACCTTCGGCCCGGTGAGTTTGCGCGCCGCGCTGAACGCCAGCGGCCTGATGAGTTTCCCCGACGAACACCTTGGTGCCCAGCAGCTCAACGCGGCGTTTCTCGACAGCGATCCCGAGCAACTGCAGGCCACTCGCGATGCCTTGAGCGCCGCACGCGCGGCCTGCGAAGCCATCGAACAACAGGTCAGCGACCAGGTCGGTTCGGCCCAGGGCGTGGACCTCAGCCTGTTGAAGCAACCGCTCAAGCAGGCGCTGCAAATCCTCAATCAAGCCGTGCCCGACACGGCCGGCAGCAGCGAACCCGAGGCCGTCAGTGACGACAATGCCCCCTCGGTCGACTTCGCCGCCGCCCCCGCAGCACCGCGCCCGACCGGCGATATCGCGACCCGTGATGACGTGCTGCGCAGCCTCGACAAGATCCTTGCGTACTACACCCGTCACGAGCCTTCGAGCCCGCTGCCGGTGCTGTTGAACCGGGCGAAAAATCTGGTGCACGCCGACTTCGCGGCCATCGTGCGCAATCTGATTCCCGACGGCATGTCCCAATTTGAAAACCTGCGCGGCCCGGACGGCGAGTAAGCCACCCGATCGTGCAGTAACAACACCGTCGCTCAAGCGACCAGGAGCAGCAACGTGGCGAAGCAAAGTTCTCAGAAATTCATCGCGCGCAACCGCGCGCCTCGAGTGCAGATCGAGTACGACGTCGAGCTCTACGGCGCCGAGAAAAAGGTCCAGCTGCCCTTCGTGATGGGTGTGATGGCCGACCTCGCCGGCAAGCCTGCCGAGCCTCTGGCGCCCGTCGCCGACCGCAAGTTCCTTGAAGTGGACGTCGACAACTTCGACTCGCGCCTCAAGGCCATGCAACCGCGCGTGGCGTTCCACGTCCCCAACGAGCTGACCGGCGAAGGCAACCTGAGCCTGGACATCACCTTCGAAAGCATGGACGACTTCAGCCCGGCCGCCGTGGCCCGCAAGGTCGACTCGCTGAACAAGCTGCTCGAAGCCCGCACCCAATTGGCCAACCTGCTGACCTACATGGACGGCAAGACCGGCGCTGAAGAAATCATCATGAAGGCAATCAAGGACCCGGCACTGCTTCAGGCACTTGCCAGCGCGCCTAAGCCAGCAGGGGACCAGTAATCATGACTGACACTACCGCCCGCGAAGGCGCCCAGAACCTGGGCGCAACCGAAGAGACCAGCGAGTTCGCTTCGCTGTTGCTGCAAGAATTCAAGCCGAAGACCGAGCGTGCCCGCGAAGCCGTGGAAACCGCCGTGCGCACCCTGGCCGAGCAGGCCCTGGCGCAAACCGACCTGGTGTCCAACGACGCGATCAAGTCGATCGAATCGATCATCGCCGCCATCGACGCCAAGCTCACCGCCCAGGTCAACCAGATCATCCACCACCAGGATTTCCAGCAGTTGGAAAGCGCCTGGCGTGGTCTGCACTACCTGGTCAACAACACCGAGAGCGATGAGCAGCTGAAGATTCGCGTGCTCAACATCTCCAAGCCGGACCTGCACAAGACCCTGAAGAAATTCAAGGGCACCGCGTGGGACCAGAGCCCGATCTTCAAGAAGATGTACGAAGAAGAATACGGTCAGTTCGGCGGCGAACCTTACGGCTGCCTGGTGGGCGATTACTACTTCGACCAGTCGCCACCCGACGTGGAACTGCTGGGCGAGCTGTCCAAAGTCTGCGCCGCCATGCACGCCCCGTTCATCGCTGCGGCCTCGCCGACCGTGATGGGCATGGGCTCGTGGCAGGAACTGTCGAACCCACGCGACCTGACCAAAATCTTCACCACCCCGGAATACGCCGGCTGGCGCTCGCTGCGTGAATCGGAAGACTCGCGCTACATCGGCCTGACCATGCCGCGCTTCCTGGCGCGCCTGCCGTATGGCGCCAAGACCGACCCGGTGGAAGCCTTCGCCTTCGAAGAAAACACCGACGGCGCCGACAGCTCCAAGTACACCTGGGCCAACGCCGCCTACGCAATGGCCGTGAACATCAACCGTTCGTTCAAACACTACGGCTGGTGCTCGCGCATCCGCGGCGTGGAGTCCGGCGGTGAAGTGGAAAACCTGCCGGCCCACACGTTCCCTACCGATGACGGTGGCGTGGACATGAAGTGCCCGACCGAAATCGCGATCAGCGACCGCCGTGAAGCGGAACTGGCGAAGAACGGTTTCATGCCGCTGCTGCACAAGAAAAACACCGATTTCGCCGCGTTCATCGGCGCGCAGTCGTTGCAGAAACCGGCCGAATACGATGACCCGGACGCCACCGCCAACGCCAACCTGGCCGCGCGCCTGCCCTACCTGTTCGCCACCTGCCGTTTCGCTCACTACCTGAAGTGCATCGTGCGCGACAAGATCGGTTCCTTCAAAGAGAAGGACGAAATGCAGCGCTGGTTGCAGGACTGGATCCTGAACTACGTCGACGGCGACCCGGCGCACTCCACCGAAACCACCAAGGCCCAGCACCCATTGGCGGCCGCCGAAGTGATCGTGGAAGACGTCGAAGGCAACCCGGGTTACTACAACTCCAAGTTCTACCTGCGCCCGCACTACCAGCTCGAAGGGCTGACCGTGTCGCTGCGCCTGGTATCGAAGCTGCCTTCGGCGAAAAGCGCGTAACCCACGGATGAGCTAGCTCTTCTGTGGGAGGGGGCTTGCCCGCGATGGCATCGACGCGGTCTGACTGAAAGACCTTGTCGCCTGCATCGGGGGCAAGCCCCCTCCCACAAAAAACCAAATCGAGTGGCACGCGCCACACAGGGAGAAAACATGGCTGTTGATATTTTCATCAAGATCGGCGACATCAAGGGCGAGTCCATGGACAAGGCCCACAAGGACGAAATCGACGTGCTGAACTGGAGCTGGGGCATGGCCCAGTCCGGCAACATGCACGTGGGCGGTGGCGGCGGTGCGGGCAAGGTGAATATCCAGGACCTGTCGCTGACCAAGTACGTCGACAAAGCCTCGCCGAACCTGATGATGCACTGCGCCAGCGGCAAGCACATCGATAAGGTCAAGCTGACCGTGCGCAAGGCCGGTGGCGAAAGCCAGGTCGAGTACATGGTGATCAACCTGGAAGAAGTGCTGGTCACGTCCCTGAGCACCGGCGGTTCGGGCAGCGATGATCGCCTGACCGAGAACGTCACCCTGAACTTTGCCCAAGTGATGGTCGACTACCAGCCGCAGAAAGCCGACGGCACCAAAGACGGCGGCGCGATCAAGTTTGGCTGGAACATCCGTTCCAACACCAAACGCTGATAGCCCTTGTGGCCATGGCCTCGCGCCATGGCCACAGGCCTTGTGTTCCTCTCGCACCCCGTCCGTGGAGCTGCTTTGGTGGTAACTGAAATCGCTTCCCGCGACCGTCTGCAACCGTCCCTGCTGGACCGGTTGACCGACGACGATCCAACCAATCCCAAGGAAAGCGCCGACAAACGCGTGCTGTCCCTGACCCAATTGAAAGCCTCGGTGCTGCGCGACCTGGCGTGGCTGCTCAACACCACGTCGTTGTTGGATGCCGATGCCACGCTGCACACCCCGGCCGGGACCTCGGTGGTCAATTACGGCCTGCCGGCCCTCGCGGGCAACAGCGTTTCCAGCGTGGACATCAAAGCCCTGGAAGCCCTGATCTACCAGGCCATCGCCACCTTTGAACCACGTATTTTGAGGCATACCTTGCGCGTCAAAGCCCGCGTCGGCCATGGCGAAATGAACCATAACGCGCTGAGCTTCGAGATCGAAGGCGACCTGTGGGCGCAGCCGGTGCCGTTGCGCCTGTTGCTGCAAACCGACCTCGACCTGGAATCCGGCCACGTGCGCGTGGTCAATGCCGATCAGCGGAGACGCCCATGAACCCGCGCCTGCTGGAGCTGTATAACCAGGAACTGCACCACGTGCGCGAAAGCGCCGCCGAGTTCGCCAAGGAATACCCGAAGATCGCCAGTCGGCTGACCCTGTCCGGCATGGACTGCGCCGACCCGTACGTCGAACGCCTGCTCGAAGGCTTTGCCTACCTGACTGCCCGCGTGCAGCTCAAGCTCGACGCCGAGTACCCGACCTTCACCCATAACCTGCTGGAAATCGCCTACCCGCACTACCTCGCACCGACCCCGTCGATGACCGTGGTGCAGTTACAGACCGACCCCGACGAGGGCTCGCTGGCCAGCGGCTTCCCGCTGCCGCGCGACACGGTGTTGCGCGCCGCGCTGGGCCGCGAAACCCAAACCTGCTGCGAGTACCGCACCGCACACCCGGTGACGCTATGGCCGTTGCAGGTCAGTCATGCCGAGTATTTCGGCAACCCCGCCGCCGTACTCGGGCGCCTGGCCGCCAGCGAGCCGAAGGCCAAGGCCGGCTTGCGCCTGACCCTGCGC
>NZ_JBAWDE010000231.1:0-13378 GCF_049590575.1 Pseudomonas sp. | reverse complement strand
AGAAGTCGATGGCCTGGTGGTGACTGACCAGCTCCAGTTCGAGTTTGAACGGCTGGGACAGGCCCTCTTGAAGGGTGAACGAGACCACTTCGAAGGGATCGCCCCGCAGCGGTTCGAAGGTGTAGCGAAGGTCGCTTTGACGGGGCATGGGGCTTCCTTGTATGTCTGGGGGAGGGCGTTAGAACGCGAGTATTCCGTCCAGTGACGCGAGCACTTCCTGAGTAATGGCATTCAACCGGATCGAGTAGGTCGTATAGGCAGCCGTCAGCACGACGGCGGCGACAATGGCCAAGCGCGTTTGATCCGGTAATCGGCTGTGAGGACCAAGCCAATCAGGGGCGTTGCCGCCTCACACAGGGGGGTCCATGTGAGGCCGCGCATATCGAATTCAGGGTCAGGAATCAATAATGGCGAGGAGGGTCGGCCTGGCGATTCGGTGCGGTGTGACGTGGGTGTTCTGGACTCAGGTGCCAGTAAGAGCGTGGCAACGAGTTGTGGGGAGGCATTGTTTTTTTGTAGTTCCGACATGGGGGAAACCTGTTCTAAAAGTGTCGCTATTAGAAACGTCGGGCTTTTGTTTTGTCATGTCGGACAGGTTCGCTTCATTTCGTGGCTCTCGGATGTAAGAAATAACCTTCCTACATCCTGCCTGATTAATTCTATGACTAGGCCTGTTGGTCAAGCGGAAGGCTTTGGATTGCTGACTGAGCGGTCATGGCTGCGCGGTATTGCCGGGTGCGCCGGGCGATAAACCATTGGTCACGCACCAGCGCCACCCAGGGCGCAACCTTGGGTTTTGGCCGATGGCCGCGACTCAAGCGGCGCATCTGGTAGCGCACCACGGCCAGGGTGGCGAGGGCGGCCAACGGCTTGCGCTGCCAGTTGATGGGCTGGAGCTGCGGGTTGAGCTCGCGGCCCTCGCGCCAGTGCTTGATCAGTTGTGGTTCCAGGGTCAGCGCAGTGGCGATGCCGGCCATGGCGACGCCACTGTCGAGTATCTGCTGCACAATCGGCAGGCGGCGAATGCCACCGGTAACCATCACCGGCATGCTGGCGATGGCCGCCACTTCGCTGGCGAACGCCAGGAAATACGCTTCGCGGGCCAGGGTGCGGCCGTCGCGCACGTCGCCTTGCATGGCCGGTGACTCGTAGCTGCCGCCCGACAACTCCAGCAGATCGATGGGCAGCGGGTTGAGCATCTGGATCACAGCGCGTGCATCGGCCTCTTCAAAGCCACCGCGCTGGAAATCCGCCGAGTTGAGCTTTACCGCCACACAAAAGGACGGGCTGACGCTGGCACGCACGGCGTGGATCACTTCCAGCAGCAGGCGCGCGCGGTTTTCCAGCGAGCCACCCCAGCGGTCGGTGCGCAGGTTGCTCAGCGGCGAGAGAAATTGGCTGAGCAGGTAGCCATGCGCGCCGTGGATCTGCACCCCGGTGAACCCGGCTTTCTCGGCCAGGCGTGCGCTGGTGGCGAAGCGCTGGATCACCTCCTGGATCTGCTCTTCGGTCATGGCCCTGGGTTTGGCAAACATCTTCGAAAAACCGCCCAGGTCGAGGGCCACGGCGGACGGCGCGAATGCTTGCTGGCCGAGGTTGGCCATGGTCTGGCGACCTGGGTGGCTCAGCTGTACCCAGAAGTGCACGCCTTTGGCGCGGGCCACATCGGCCCATTCGCGAAAGCTGTCCAGGTGCTGCTCGTCTTCCAGGGCCACGCCGCCGGGGCCTGTCATGGCGTGACGGTCGATCATCACGTTGCCGGTCAGCAGCAGGCCGGGTTCGCCGTCGGCCCAGGCCTTGTACAACTGCTTCAATTCGCGCGACGGCGCCTGTTGGGCGTCCGCCATATTTTCTTCCATCGCGGCCTTGGCGATACGGTTGGCAAGCACCTGGCCATTGGGCAGTTGCAAGGATTGAAAGGGTGACATGGATTGACTCCTGAACGGGGGAGGCCTCAGGCTAAGCTTAAAGTTAACTTTAATGTCAAGCAGGGCAAGGCGATGAATATTGGTGAACTGGCGAAAGAGAGCGGGCTGGCGGCGTCGCGTATCCGCTTTTACGAGGCCGAAGGGCTGATCAGCCAGGTGGGGCGCCAGGCCAATGGCTATCGGCGCTATGCGCCCGAAGCCTTGCAGACCCTGCGCTTGATCCAGATCGCGCAACAGGCCGGGTTTACCTTGCAGGAACTCAAGGCATTGATGCCGGCGCCTGGCGAACACAAGCGTGAGGAGTTGATCGAAGCGCTGGAGCGCAAAGTGGTGCAGATCGAAGGGATGCAGGCGCAACTGGCGCACAGCAAGGCGCAGTTGCTGGGTGTGATCGAGGCGGTGCGCGCGCAGCCCGAGGGCGTGCCGTGCTCCATGGGGCAGAAGCAGCTGCTGGCGTCGATTAACGCCAGCGCTTGAGAAAGCGCCGATGTGCAAGGCGAAGCAGATCCAAATGTGAGAGGGGGCTTGCCCCCGATTGCGGTACATCAGTCACCTAAATATTGACTGAGGCGCCGTGATCGGGGGCAAGCCCCCTCCCACATTTTTAGTTAACGACGACGGAACAGCGGCAGCGGCTCGTCAGTGGCAGCCTGATAGGTCACCGAAAAATCCTTGAGGCTTTCCAGCGCTTCGTACGGGTCTTTGTCGGCGCGCAAGGCGAAGGCGTCAAACCCGCAGCGACGCAGGTAGAACAGCTGGTCGCGCAACACATCGCCAATCGCTCGCAACTCGCCCTTGTAACCATAACGGTCACGCAGCAGGCGCGCGTTGGAGTAGTTGCGGCCGTCGGTGAACGCCGGGAAGTTCAACGCGATAACCTGGAAATGCTCCACGTCATCGCCGATTTCCTCGGCCTCTTCGTCGGCGTCCAGCCACACACCCAGGCCGCCGTCTCGGGCCTTGAGGGCGTGGCCGTGCTCGCGCCAAAGGGCCAATGGCACGATCAGGTCGTCGCAGTTGGAAATGCCATCGAAGCTCGCGTCCTTGGGCAGCAGGTGCCAGGTTTCGTCGACGACTTCGTTGTTCTTAATGATTCGCTGCATAGACGCGCTCCTTGAACAGGTCAATGCCGATGCGCTGGTAGGTGTCGATGAAACGCTCATCTTCGGTGCGCTGTTCGATGTACACATCGATCAGCTTGCCGATCACCTCGGGCATGGCTTCCTGGGCGAAGGACGGGCCGAGGATCTTGCCCAGGCTCGCATCGCGGCTGGCGCTGCCACCCAGGGACACTTGGTAGAATTCTTCGCCTTTCTTGTCCACGCCCAGGATGCCGATGTGGCCGACGTGGTGGTGGCCACAGGCGTTCATGCAACCGGAAATGTTCAGGTCCAGCTCGCCGATGTCGAACAGGTAATCCAGGTCGTCGAAACGGCGCTGGATCGATTCGGCAATCGGGATCGACTTGGCGTTGGCCAGGGAGCAGAAATCGCCGCCCGGGCAGCAGATGATGTCGGTCAGCAGGCCGATATTCGGCGTGGCGAAACCGCCTTCGCGCAGCTCGCCCCACAGGGTGAACAGTTGGCTTTGCTCAACGTCCGCGAGGATGATGTTCTGCTCGTGGGAAGTGCGCAGTTGGCCAAAGCTGTAGCGGTCGGCCAGGTCGGCGACGGCGTCCAGCTGTTTGTCGGTGATATCGCCTGGCGCAACGCCGGTGGGTTTCAGCGACAGGGTCACGGCCACGTAGCCCGGCTTTTTGTGGGCCAGGGTGTTGCGGCTGCGCCAGCGGGCGAAACCCGGGTGCTCCTGGTCGAGGGCTGCGAACTCGGCGTCCTGGTTGCTCAGGGCCTTGTACTCAGGGTCGACGAAGTGCTTGGCCACACGGTGCACTTCGGCTTCGGTCAGGGTGGTCTGGCCGCCGCGCAGGTGTTCCATTTCAGCGTCGACTTTCTGTGCGAACACTTCAGGCGTCAGCGCCTTGACCAGGATCTTGATCCGGGCCTTGTACTTGTTGTCACGACGGCCATAGCGGTTGTAGACCCGCAGGATCGCGTCGAGGTAGCTCAACAGGTCCTGCCACGGCAGGAACTCGTTGATAAACGCGCCAACCACCGGGGTACGGCCCAGGCCGCCACCCACCAGTACGCGGAAGCCCAGCTCGCCCGCCGCGTTGTACACCGGCTCCAGGCCGATATCGTGCACTTCGATGGCTGCACGGTCCGAGGTCGAGCCATTGACGGCGATCTTGAACTTGCGCGGCAGGTAGGCGAACTCAGGGTGGAAGGTGGTCCACTGACGGATGATTTCACACCAGGGGCGTGGGTCGATCAACTCGTCGGCGGCAACCCCTGCGAATTGGTCGGTGGTCACGTTGCGCAGGCAGTTACCGCTGGTCTGAATGGCGTGCATCTGCACGGTCGCCAGTTCTTCCAGGATATCCGGCACATCTTCCAGCGCCGGCCAGTTGAACTGCACGTTCTGGCGGGTACTGATGTGGGCATAGCCTTTGTCGAAGTCGCGGGCAATCTTGGCCATCATGCGCGTCTGGCGCGAGGTCAGTTGGCCGTAAGGCACGGCCACCCGCAGCATCGGCGCAAAGCGCTGAACATAAAGGCCATTTTGCAGGCGCAGAGGGCGGAACTCTTCTTCGCTCAGTTCACCTGCTAAGTAGCGTCGGGTCTGATCACGGAACTGCTTGACGCGGTCCTCGATGATGCGCTGATCGTATTCGTCGTATACGTACATATAGGTCCTGTTCTCGGCAAATCTGCGCGCACGGCCGCGCACTCCCAACGGAGCCGGCGCACGATACCAGTTTGCGTTTATGCGCAAAAGTGATGTTTGAGTATATGCAAAGAACCAAATCGACTAATGAGATTGATTATCTGGATAACCACATTTGTCATGCGGGCAATCATCAACTTTACTGTGAGCGTGTTTGAGTGCAATCACCTATAAAACCGACAAGAGGCGATGCGATGAGTAACTCGACAAAAACCCGTAAACCCGACAGTACCGTGGACGCCTGGGCGATTTTATTCTTGATAATTCTGGTGGTGGGAACTGCCGTGTTCTGGGTCAGCCATCAGTAGGCAGCGGGCGCCCTGAAGCCCGGTGAGGATTGGGTTTACACCCCGGCCAAGTGCAACACCAGTTGCACGATGCCGAATAACGTCAGCGCGAATACCGCGGTAAACACAATGCCCAGGATCACAAAGTGACTGGGCTTGCCGTGGGTGAAGTCGCGCGCGCGATTCTTGCCGCTTTGCACGCCAAAGGCGGCGGCCATCACGCTGTGGAGCATCTGCCAGAACGTCGGCGGCTTGTTGGCTGGATCGTCCATACATTCCTCGACACAAGGTGTGTGAGAGACAGCATAGACAATCCGCCAGGCCTCAGTTGTCGTAGCCCAGGTTCGGTGCCAGCCAGCGCTCGGTGACGGCCAGGTCCTGGCCTTTGCGCGCGGTGTAGCTCGCCACCTGATCCTTGTCGACCTTGCCCACGGCAAAGTACTGCGCCTGTGGGTGGGCGAAGTACCAGCCGCTGACGGCTGCCGCGGGGAACATCGCGTAGTGTTCGGTGAGAAACACACCGCTGCGCCCGGCGTGCATCTCGCGTGCCTCAGGGTCCAGAAACTGGAACAGCTGGGCCTTCTCGGTGTGGTCCGGGCAGGCCGGGTAGCCGGGGGCAGGGCGGATACCGCTGTACTGCTCCTTGATCAGCGCCTCGTTGTCCAGTTGCTCGTCCTTGGCATAACCCCAGTGCTCTTTACGCACCTGCTGGTGCAGCCACTCGGCGCAGGCTTCGGCCAGGCGGTCGGCGAGGGCCTTGACCATGATCGAGTTGTAGTCGTCGCCGGCGTCCTGGTAGGCCTTGGCGACTTCTTCGGCGCCGATGCCGGCGGTGGTGATGAAACCACCGATGTAGTCCGTCACGCCGCTGTCCTTGGGCGCGACAAAGTCGGCCAGGGAGAAGTTCGGCTTGCCGTCGGTCTTGATGATCTGCTGGCGCAAGTGATGCAGCCTGGCAATTGGCTGGCCGTCGTCGCCGTAGACTTCGAGGTCATCGTCCTGCACCTGGTTGGTCGGCCAGAAACCAAACACGGCGCGGGCGCTGATGAGCTTCTCGTCGATCAGCTTCTTGAGCATTTCCTGGGCATCGGCGTACAGCGCGGTGGCGGCTTCGCCTACGACTTCATCGGTAAGGATGCGCGGGAATTTGCCGGCCAGGTCCCAGGAAATAAAGAACGGAGTCCAGTCGATGTACTCGGCCAGCACCTTGAGGTCGATATTGTCCAGCACCTTGGCGCCGGTAAACGTCGGGACCACCGGGGTGTAGCTGCTCCAGTCGAACTGCGGCTTCTTGGCGATGGCCGCCGGGTAGCTCAGGCGCTCGGTACGCGCGCTGCGGTTCGAGGTGCGCTCGCGCACGTCGATGTATTCCAGGCGGGTTTTTTCCACGAACGCCGGCTTCAATTCCTTCGACAGCAGCTGCGTGGCCACGCCCACCGCGCGCGAGGCGTCGGTCACGTAGATCACCGCGTCATTGCTGTACTTGGGCTCGATCTTCACCGCCGTGTGCGCCTTGGAGGTGGTCGCGCCGCCGATCATCAGCGGCAGGTGGAAGTCCTGGCGCTGCATCTCGCGGGCCACGTGGACCATTTCGTCCAGCGACGGCGTGATCAGGCCGGACAGCCCGATAATGTCGCACTTCTGCTCCTTGGCCACTTGCAGGATTTTTTCCGCCGGCACCATCACGCCCAGGTCGACGATGTCATAGCCGTTGCAACCGAGCACCACGCCGACAATGTTCTTGCCGATGTCGTGCACGTCGCCTTTCACCGTGGCCATCAGGATCTTGCCCTTGGCTTCGGGCTTGTCGCCTTTTTCCAGTTCGATGAACGGGATCAAGTGGGCCACGGCCTGCTTCATCACGCGAGCGGATTTGACCACCTGGGGCAGGAACATTTTGCCGGCGCCGAACAGGTCGCCGACGATGTTCATGCCGGACATCAACGGGCCCTCGATCACTTCGATCGGGCGCGCGAAGGACTGCCGGGATTCCTCGGTGTCTTCGACGATGTGGGTGGTGATGCCCTTGACCAGCGCGTGTTCCAGGCGCTTGTTGACGTCCCAGCCGCGCCATTCTTCGGTCTCGGCTTCTTTTACGCTGCCGTCGCCCTTGTACTTGTCGGCGATGGCGAGGAGGGCGTCGGTGCCCTCCGGGGTGCGGTTGAGCACCACATCTTCCACCGCGTCGCGCAGCTCGGCGGGGATCTGGTCGTAGATCTCCAGTTGGCCGGCGTTGACGATACCCATGCTCAGGCCGTTGCGGATCGCGTAGAGCAGGAACACCGAGTGAATCGCCTCGCGCACCGGGTTATTGCCGCGGAACGAGAACGACACGTTGGACACGCCGCCGGAGGTCAACGCGTACGGCAGCTCGTCGCGGATGTAGGCGCAGGCATTGATGAAGTCGACGGCATAGTTGTTGTGTTCTTCGATACCGGTGGCGACCGCGAAGATGTTCGGGTCGAAGATGATGTCTTCCGGCGGGAAGCCGACTTCATTCACCAGGATGTCGTAGGAGCGTTTGCAGATCTCTTTTTTGCGCGCTTCGGTGTCGGCCTGGCCGGCTTCGTCGAAGGCCATCACCACCACGGCGGCACCATAACGCTTGCATAGCTTGGCGTGGTGAATGAACTGCTCGACGCCTTCCTTCATGCTGATGGAGTTGACGATGCCCTTGCCCTGGATGCACTTCAGGCCGGCCTCGATCACTTCCCACTTGGAGGAGTCGATCATGATCGGCACGCGGGAAATGTCCGGCTCGCCGGCAATCAGGTTGAGGAAGGTCACCATGGCCTTCTTCGAATCGAGCATGCCCTCGTCCATGTTGATGTCGATCACCTGGGCGCCGGCTTCGACCTGTTGCAGGGCGACTTCCAGGGCTTCGGTGTAGTTGTCTTCACGGATCAGGCGGGCAAAACGTGCGGAGCCGGTGATGTTGGTGCGCTCGCCGACGTTGACGAACAACGAGCTGCGATCAATCGTGAACGGCTCCAGGCCCGACAGGCGGCAGGCCTTGGGAATGTCCGGGATCGGGCGCGGCGCGTAACCGGCCACGGCCTTGGCGATGGCTTCGATATGGCCCGGCGTGGTGCCGCAGCAGCCGCCGACGATATTCAGGAAGCCGCTCTGGGCAAACTCTTCGATGACTTTGGCGGTTTCCGACGGCAGTTCGTCGTACTCGCCGAATTCGTTGGGCAGGCCGGCGTTCGGGTGCGCGGAAACGTGGGTGTTGGCCTTGTTCGACAGCTCTTCCAGGTACGGGCGCAGCTCGCTGGCGCCCAGCGCGCAGTTCAGGCCGACGGACAGCGGTTTGGCGTGGCTGACCGAGTTCCAGAACGCTTCGGTGGTCTGGCCCGACAAGGTACGGCCGGAGGCGTCGGTGATGGTGCCGGAAATCATGATCGGCAGTTCGACGTTCAATGCCTCGAACACACCTTGCACGGCGAAGATCGCGGCCTTGGCGTTGAGGGTGTCGAAGATGGTTTCGATCAGGATCAGGTCGGCACCGCCCTCGATCAGGCCTTGGGTGGCTTCGGTGTAGTTTTCCACCAGCTCATCAAAGGTCACGTTGCGGTAGCCAGGGTTGTTCACATCCGGGGACAGCGAGCAGGTGCGGCTGGTCGGGCCGAGCACGCCGGCGACGAAACGCGGCTTGGCCGGGTTCTCGACGGTCTTGGCGTCGGCGATCTTGCGCGCCAGGCGTGCGCCTTCTACGTTGAGTTCGTAGGCGAGTTCTTCCATGCCGTAATCGGCCATGGAGATACGCGTGGCGTTGAAAGTGTTGGTTTCAAGGATGTCGGCGCCGGCGTCCAGGTAGGCCTTTTCGATGCCGCCGATCACGTCCGGGCGGGTGATCACCAGCAGGTCGTTGTTGCCCTTGACGTCACTCGGCCAGTCGGCGAAGCGTTTGCCACGGTAATCCTGTTCCTCAAGCTTATAGCTCTGGATCATCGTGCCCATGCCGCCGTCGAGGATTAGGATGCGTTCCTTGAGGGCTTGGTGGAGGGCTTGCAGACGAGCGCTACGATCGGGCATGGGACTACTCTAGGTCAGGCATCACGGAGGGCGTGGATCATAGCAAACCTGTGCGCTTTTGGAGCATGCCAGGGTTTTGCATGAATATCGTTCATGTTGATGGCGCGTCGACATCGGTACACTCGTCGGCAATTTTTAGCGCACGCATTGAATCGGGACCGGATACATGTCACTTCGTCTTATCGTCAGCGCCGTCCTGGCATTGATAGCCAGCACCGCTCTGGCGCAAGGTTCCCTCTCATACACCCGTGACATCCAGCCGATCTTTACCGAGAAATGCGTGGCCTGCCATGCCTGCTACGACTCGGCCTGCCAGCTCAACCTGGGCAGTGCCGAAGGTGCCGCACGCGGTGCCACAAAAGTCCCGGTGTACGACGGCGAACGCAGCCAGGCCACGCCCACCACCCGTTTGTTCTATGACGCGTCCGGCAAGCAGGCCTGGCAGCAGAAAGGCTTCTATTCGGTGCTGGACGCCCAGGGCAGCCAGGCAGCCTTGATGGCGCGCATGCTCGAATTGGGTCACAACGCGCCGCTGCAGCCGAATGCCAAGTTGCCCGACGAGATCGTGCTGGGCCTGAACCGCACCAATATGTGCGCGACGCCCGGCGAGTTCAACGCCTACGCCGGCGCGCATCCCAGGGAAGGCATGCCGCTGGCGGTCACCGGCCTGACCGACCAGCAATACCAGACCCTGCAACGTTGGCTGGCCTCCGGTGCGCCGATTGACGAGCAGGGCCTGGCACCGAGCGCCCAGGAAGCCTTGCAGGTGCAGCAGTGGGAAAACCTGTTCAATCAGCCTGGCGCCCGCGAAAGCCTGGTGGCGCGCTGGTTGTTCGAGCATTTGTTCCTCGCGCACATCTATTTCGAGCATGGCGAGCCGGGGCATTTCTTCCAATGGGTGCGCTCGCGCACGCCGAGCGGCCAGCCGATCGACCTGATCGCCACGCGCCGCCCCAACGATGACCCCGGCACCCAGGTGTACTACCGCCTGTGGCCGGTGCAGGGGGTGATCGTGCATAAAACCCACATCACTTACCCGTTCAGTGCGGCAAAAATGGCGCGGATCAAAGAGCTGTTCTACGCAGGGAACTGGCAGGTCAACGCCTTGCCGGGCTATGGCCCAGGGCGCCGCGCCAACCCGTTCGAGACCTTCGAGGCCATCCCGGCCAAGGCGCGCTACCAGTTCATGCTGGATAACGCCGAATACTTCGTGCGCACTTTTATTCGAGGGCCGGTGTGCCGTGGGCAGATCGCCACTGACGTGATCCGCGATAACTTCTGGACGCTGTTCCAGGACCCGGATCACGACCTGTACATCACCGATGCGCGTTATCGCGGCCAGGCCACGCCGCTGCTGGCGATGCCAGGGCAAATTGATGACGTGGGCAGTGTGCTCAGTCTGTGGCTCAAATACCGCGACAAACGTAACGAATACGAGGCCTTGCGCCGTGACAGCTACGCCGATCTGCCGCCGCCGAGCTGGTCGAGCCTGTGGGCCGGGAATGACAACGCCTTGCTCAGCATCTTCCGCCACTTCGACAGCGCCTCGGTGACCAAGGGCCTGATCGGCGAAGTGCCGCAGACCATGTGGCTGTTTGACTACCCGCTGCTGGAACGCACCTATTACCAGTTGGCGGTGAACTTCGACGTGTTCGGCAACGTCTCGCACCAAGCCCAGACGCGCCTGTATTTCGACTTGATCCGCAACGGTGCGGAGCAGAATTTCCTGCGCCTGATGCCGGCCGATAGCCGCGAGGAGGCTATGGATGACTGGTATCAGAACAGCGGCAAAATCAAGCTGTGGCTGGACTATGAGGCCATTGATGACGACACGCCCACCGGCTTGCACCTGGATGAAAAGGACCCCAAACGCGACTTCGCCAACCAGTTGCTCAGCCGCTACGGCAAGCTGAACGCCAGCCCGGACCCGATCAACCGCTGCGCCGGCGCCTATTGCTCGCGCGATGGCATTGACCCGGCGTTGCAGCAGGCTGAGCAGGCCTTGAGCCGCCTGACGTCGCGGCCGGCGGCGGGGCTCAAGGTGATTGACCAGTTGCCCGAAGCCACGATGCTGCGCATCGAAACCGCCAGTGGTAAACGGGAAATCTACAGCCTGCTGCGTAATCGGGCGCACAGTAATGTGGCGTTTCTGCTCGGCGAGGCTTATCGCTATCAACCGGGCCTGGACACGCTGACGATCTATCCTGGGGTGCTCAGTAGCTATCCGAACTTCATGTTCAACATTCCGGCCGAGGAAGTGCCCGAGTTCGTGGCTGAAATGGAGCGCGCCAAGGATGCCAAGCGCTTTGAGAAGATTGTCGACCGCTGGGGCGTGCGCCGCAGCCATCCGTTGTTCTGGCAGTACTTTCATGACCTGTCGCAGTACATCCGCGAAACCACGCCGGTCGAAGAGGGCGTGCTGGACATGAACCGCTACGAGAATCTTTGATCGACCTTTGCTCGTTCGCCATGGTCCCAGCTTCAGGTAGTTAAGCTGGGAAGGTGGCAAACGATGTTGATCTCGGTACAGGCACTGCGTGCGCTGGCGGCCTGGACGGTGGTGGGACACCACTTCATGCAGATTTTCTTCGGCTTCAAGGCGGACACCGCCCTGGGTCGGCTGTTTGTCGAAAAAGGCGCGGCGGGTGTGGACGTGTTTTTCGTGATCAGCGGGCTGGTGATTTTCTTGTCTACCCAGGACAAGGACCTGCCGCCGTGGCGCTTTCTGCTGTATCGCTTGCTGCGCATCGTACCGGCTTATTGGTTCTACACCTTGCTGATGGCGTTGCTGGTGGTGGTCGCCCGGCCGATGTTGCCGGACCAGAGTGTGGATGCCGCCCATGTGCTGATGTCGCTGTTGTTTATCCCTTCCGAGAACCCCGGTGGTTATGGGGTTTACCCGACGCTCAACGTCGGCTGGACGCTGAACTACGAAATGTTGTTCTACCTGCTGTTCGCCTGGGCGTTGCTGTTTCGTCGGCAATGGCGGCTGCTGGTGGTTGCAGCGTTGTTGTTTGCAGTGTGCGAGGCCTGGACTTCATTTGGCTGGATCAGCACGTTTTATCGCTCGGATATCGTGGTCGAGTTCCTGATGGGGATCGGCATCGGCATGCTCTACCGCAAGGGCTGGATTCGCCCCGGCCTGTGGCTGCCGCTGCTGGGTATCGCCGCTGCGCTGTTGGCAATCTACCATTGGCCGGCCTCGCCGCGCGCCCTGACCTGGGGCCTGCCCAGCGCCGTGCTGGTGGTGGGCTGCATGGCGCTGGAGCGGTTCTTTGAAGGCAACCGCCTGCTCAAGGTGCTGGGAGACTGCTCGTATTCGGTGTATTTGCTGCATGTGCTGGTGCTGTCGGCCGGTGGTTATGTCGCCCAGCGCTATGGCTTGAACCCTTACGCCGTGCTCGCTGTGTGCGTGGTCACCATCGGGCTGGGCGCCCTCGGCAGTTACCAATGGCTGGAAAAGGGCAGTTACCGTCTGCTCAAAGGCTGGTTCGATGGCGACCAACGGTTGAATTTATCCCGACAAAAATACTAGGACTTTGTACCTCTGTAATGATTTGGCGTAAACTGCCGGCAAGCCTGTGAGGAGTTTCCATGACTGCCATAACCATTACCGACGCCGCCCACGATTACCTGGCTGACCTGCTGTCCAAGCAGAACACCCCGGGAATCGGCATCCGCGTGTTTATCACCCAGCCCGGCACCCAATACGCCGAGACTTGCATTGCCTACTGCAAGCCTGGGGAAGAGAAGCCTGAAGACACCGCCCTGGGGCTGAAAAGCTTCACCGCGTATATCGACAACTTCAGCGAAGCCTTCCTCGATGACGCCGTAGTCGACTACGCCACCGACCGTATGGGCGGCCAGTTGACCATCAAGGCGCCAAACGCCAAGGTGCCGAATGTCAACGCTGACAGCCCGGTCAACGAGCGCATCAACTACTACCTGCAAACCGAGATCAACCCTGGGCTGGCCAGCCACGGCGGCCAGGTCAGCCTGATCGACGTGGTGGAAGACGGCATCGCCGTATTGAAATTCGGCGGCGGCTGCCAGGGCTGCGGCCAAGCGGACGTGACCCTGCGTGAAGGCATCGAGCGCACGTTGCTGGAGCGTATTCCAGAGCTCAAGGGCGTACGCGACGTGACTGACCACACGCAGAAAGAAAACGCCTACTACTGAGTAAGGCGTTCACTGCGAACAAAAAAACGGCGCCCCGTGAGCGCCGTTTTTTTATCTTAAAAATCATGTGGTTGAGCGATCTATCTAACAAGTAAGATTAACTGTGGGAGCGGGCTTGCTCGCGAAAGCGGTATATCAGTCAGCGCATCGATAACTGACCCACCG
>NZ_JBAWDE010000230.1:0-65378 GCF_049590575.1 Pseudomonas sp. | reverse complement strand
GTCAGCCACTATGCGTGTGACTGATACAGCGCTTTCGCGAGCAAGCCCGCTCCCACATTTTTGATCTGTGTTTAGTTCAGGACTTCACTCAGCGGAATGAAGTTGACTCGATCGCCAATGTCCAATGTCGTCCCCTCCAACACCTCCACAAACCCTTGCGCCCACGCCGCGCTGCGCAGCACGCCGGAGCTCTGGTTGCGGTAGATGATGGCCTTGCCTTGCTCGATGCGACCGCGCAGGTACTCGCGGCGATTGCCCGGCTTGGGCCAGGTGAACCCCACCGGCACTTCGACGCGCAGCGGCGCAACGGCCTGCACGCCTTGGCGGCGCAGCAGGTAAGGGCGTGCCAACAGGGCGAAGGTCACCAGGGTCGAGGCCGGATTGCCCGGCAGGCCGATCACCGGCACGCTGCGGAAGTGCCCGAAGGTCAGCGGCTTGCCGGGTTTGATCGCGAGTTTCCACAGCGCCAGTTCACCCTCTTCACGCAGGGCGATGCCGAGGAAGTCCGCCTCGCCCACCGATACACCGCCGGTGGACAGGATCAAGTCGACATCGCCCAGGCCCGCCAGGCGGGTACGGGTTTTTTCCAGGTCATCCGGCAAGATGCCGGCATCGATCACCGCGCAACCCATGCGCGCCAGCCATGAGCACAGCACGCGGCGGTTGCTGTTGTAGATCTGCCCCGGCCCCAGCGGTAAACCGGGCTCGATCAACTCATCGCCGGTCGACAGCACGGCCACGCGCGGGCGGCGTATCACCGCCAGGCGATCATGGCCAAGGGACGCGGCCAGGCCCAGTTCGACCGGGCCCAGGCGGGTGCCGGCCGGCAGCACCAACTCGCCGACCGTGGTTTCCTGGCCTTGGGGGCGGATGTTCTGGCCCGCCTGCAACGGTTCGGTAAAGCTCACGCGCTCGTCGGCGTGGACCACGACGTTTTCCTGCATTTCCACGCAGTCCGCGCCTTCAGGCACCGGCGCACCGGTGAAAATGCGCGCACAGGTGCCGGCCGCCAAGGGCTGCGGCGCCTGGCCGGCGAAGATACGCTGGCTGACCACCAATGGCTCACCGGCCCAGTCCGCCAGGCGCAGGGCGTAACCGTCCATGGCGCTGTTGGGCCAGGGCGGCAGGTCGAGGGTGGAAATCAGGTCCTGCGCCAGCACGCGGCCATCGCATTCGGCCAGGGGCAACACGTGCGACTCACGGATCGGCGTGGCCTCGGCCATGTCCAGCAGTTGCTGCAGCGCGTCTTCCACCGGCATCAGGGCGCCGGACTTGCCAGGCTTACCCACGGGATTCACAGGGCTCGGCCTGCTTCAGGTGTGGCACGAAGTTGCAGGGGCGGTGACGGTTATCCAATTGCTCGGCAAGAATGCCGTCCCAGCCGGTGCGCACCGCGTTGGTCGAACCCGGCAGGCAGCACACCAGGGTGCCATTGGCCAGGCCGGCCAGGGCGCGCGATTGCACGGTGGAGGTGCCGATATCGGCCACGGAAATCTGCCGGAACAGTTCGCCGAAACCGTCGACCTGTTTGTCCAGCAGGCAGCTGACGGCTTCGGGTGTGCTGTCGCGGCCGGTGAAGCCGGTGCCGCCAGTGATCAACACCACTTGGACCACGTCTTCGGCGATCCAGTGGGCGACCTGGGCGCGGATTTTGTACAGGTCGTCCTTGAGCAGCACGCGCTCGGCCAGGTTGTGGCCGGCGGCGGTCAAGCGGTCGACGAAGACCTGGCCCGAGGTGTCGGTGTCCAGGGTGCGGGTGTCGCTGACGGTCAGTACAGCGATATTCAGGGGTACAAAGGGCGCATCGGCCTTGGCTTTCATGGCACGGTCCGGTTGTCGAAGGAACAGCCCGATGTTATATCACAGGGCCCTATTTACCTGCCGCAGCGGAAGTGCCATGTCTCTCGATTCTTCGCCCCTGCCCTGTTCGATTCTGCTGCTGGCCGGTGGCCGCGGCCAACGCATGGGCGGCCAGGATAAAGGCCTGCTGGCGTGGCGTGGGCAACCGTTGATCGCGCATTTGCAGCGCCTGGCCCGGCCACTGACGGATGACCTGATCATCTCCTGCAATCGCAACCATGAGCTGTATGCGCCCTATGCCGACCAACTGGTGAGCGACGACAACCCGGACTTTCCCGGCCCGCTGGCCGGCATCCGCGCCGGGTTGTCCGCGGCGCGGCATGCACATTTGCTGATACTGCCGTGCGACGTACCCAACATCGACGTCGGGCTGCTTGCCGACCTGCGTGAAACTGCACGGCGTAACCCGTTGGTGCCAGTGATGGTGCGTCACGGCGAATTCTGGGAACCCTTGATCTGCATCATCCCGACGCACCTGCACAACGCGGTAGAAAGGGCCTGGCACGCCGGTGAACGCAGCCCGCGCCAGCTCTTCCTGCAACTGGGCGGCGTGGGCCTTGAGTGCCCGGCGCCCGACCCGCGCCTGGCCAACCTGAATACACCCGAGCTGTTGCACCCCGGGCCTGGCGTGTCAGAATGAACCTCGCACAAGGAACTTTGTCGGCGCCTAGCGCGTCAACAAGGTCTGCAATTTAAAAGAATTCTTTCGGAGACACACTCATGACTCAACGGACCATCGCCGCTTTCATGCTTGCACTGGGCCTGGCTACCCTCGCCGGTTGCGCCTCGCCTACAGTGATCACCCTGAATGACGGTCGCGAAATCCAGGCCGTCGACACCCCGAAATACAACGAAGATTCGGGTTTCTACGAATTCGAACAACTTGACGGCAAGCGCACCCGCATCAACAAAGATCAGGTTCGCACCGTTAAAGACCTGTAAGTCTTAACGTTTGCCAACAAGGCCCGCCTCGCGCGGGCCTTGTTGTTTCTGGCGGTTACCAGTCGAGGGTGATCTGGCTGCGGAAGCTGCGCTCGGCACCTGTGAGCGGGTCGCTAAACCGCACACCCTGGGCCAGCAGTTTCAGCGGGTTGGCGTAGTCGTCCACGGCATCCCTGATCACCTCGGGGTAGAACGGGTCATTGCAGATACTCGCGCCGAGTGCGGTCATGTGCACGCGCAACTGGTGCTTTTTGCCGGTCACGGGGAACAGGCCATAGCGCCACAATTCGCCGTTCTTCTCTCGTACTTCCACGGCGGTTTCGGTGTTGCTGACGCCCACGCCTTCCTGCATACGGAAGAAGGGTTCGCCATCCACCAGGCGGCTTTTGTGCACGAGCGGGAAAGTCAGTTCGGGCAACGCCGGGGCAATGGCTTCGTAGAATTTATCGATACGCCGCGTGGGAAACAGCTGCTGATACGCCGAACGGCTGGCCGGGTTGGCCGAGAACAACACCAGCCCCGCGGTATGCCGGTCGATGCGGTGCAACGGCACCAATGCAGGGTTGTCCAGGCGGCGGATCAGGCGGCGCAGCAGGGTTTGCTCGACGTACTCACCGGCCGGGGTCACGGGCAGGAAATGCGGTTTGTCGGCGACCACCAGATGCTCGTCGGCATACAGGATGGTTTCCTGCACCGGGATGACCTTCTCATTTGGCACTTCGCGAAAGTAATAGATGCACAGGCCTTCCTTGTAGGCGAGGTCCAGGCTGATCGGGTTGCCGTTGATATCCAGCACGCGGCCACGGGCGATACGGTCCAGCCAGTGTTCACGGCCGATGGCCGGGAAGTGCTCGCACAGGCAGTCGAGCACCGTCACCCAAGCGCCAGGTGGCAAAAATAAAGTGCTGGCTTGATGCTGGGACGCGGAGAAACCGGAACTGGACATGAAAATGCTCGAAGCCTGGAAAAACAGGCGGGCATTATCCCGCATCCAGTGGGATTGAGCCTAGGGCGGATCTCAGGCCTTGGCCAATTCCGCCCGCAGGATCGGCGAGGCGCTGGCCGCCTCGGTGAACTCCTTGAGCCAGCGCAACACGTCCACCGCTTCCCAGCGGCCGGGGTCGTACAGCGCGTAGAGCAAGCCCTGGTAACCCACTACATCCAACTGCTTGTGGTAACCGGCGCGCTGGAACAACGCCTCGATCTCCGCAAAACAGGTATTGAAATGCACTTTGTTGAAGGGCGTCTTGCCTTCCGTGACCAGGCCATCGAGGCGCAGCTCGTTCACCGCATCGCGCACGATGTCGGCGGACATGCGATTGACGCTGCTTTTCAGTTGTTCAACATTCACCATGGACGTTCCCCTATTCAATCGCTGTACAAACATACAGTAACGTAATCTTGGGGAACTCGCCATCGGATAAAGCTTAACGAAGGAAGGCAACTATCTGCGCTGCGTCGAACGGCCAGTCCAGTTCGTTCCCGTTGTCCACCCGCCGAAGCACCGGAATCCGCAGGCCGTAGACCTCGGTAAGGTCATCGGGGTCGGCGATATCCACCAACTCCACCAGCAACCCGTGCTCGACGAGCGGCATGATTTCGGCTTCGGCAATCTCACACAGATGGCAACCCAGGGTGCCGAACAGTTGGCATTCAGGATGCATGGCGAATAGACCTGATCAGAAAACAGACCATCATTCTAAGCCCGCGAAATAACGCTGGCGAGTAGGCTTGTTGTGGCGAGCAGGCTTGCCACAAATCCAATTGCACCGCGCAAATACCCTGACTCAGATCAGCATGGCCTATAACTGACTCAGCCACTCTCGCGGCTTTTTGTTCGCTCACCTTGCAACGGAGATGCTTGTGTTCGCCAACCTGCTGATCATTCTGGCCTCATCCCTGGTGGTGATTGCGCTGTTTCGCCGGCTGCAACTGCCGCCCGTGCTGGGCTACCTGTGTGTGGGGCTGGCCGTGGGGCCTACCGCACTCGACTGGGTGAACGACAGCGAAGCGCTGCCCGACCTCGCCGAACTGGGCGTGGTGTTCCTGCTGTTTTCCCTGGGCCTGGAATTTTCCCTGACCAGGATGCTCGCCCTGCGCCGCGTGGTGTTTGGCCTTGGCAGCTTGCAGGTGTTGGGCTGCGGGGTGCTGCTGGGGGGCTTGTTGATGGTCTTTGGCGTAGCGCCCGGCATCGCCCTGTTGCTGGGCGCGGGCCTGGCGCTGTCGTCCACGGCCATTGTCAGCAAGGAATTGACCAGCCTCGGGGAAATCTTCAGCAGCCACGGCCAGAACGCGATTGGCGTGCTGCTGTTCCAGGATGTGGTGGCGGTGTTGCTGCTGACCCTGGTCCCGGTCTTTGCCGGCAGCAGCGAACAGGCCTGGTATTGGGCGCTACCGCTGACCCTGGGCAAGACCGTGGTGTTGTTCGTCGGCCTGCTGCTCGCCAGCCGCTGGTTGTTGCCGCGCCTGTTTCATGAGGTCGCCGCCTCCCATTCGGCCGAGCTGTTTGTGCTGCTGGCGCTGGTGATTGTGTTGCTCACCGCCTGGCTCACCCATCTGCTGGGGCTCTCCCCGGCCCTCGGTGCGTTCCTGGCCGGCATGCTGCTGGGGGAAAGCCATTACCGCCACCAGATCGAAGCCGATATACGCCCCTTTCGCGACATCCTGCTGGGGCTGTTTTTCGTCAGCATCGGCATGCTCATCGACTTGCAGCTGTTCATCAGCCATGGCCTGCTAATTCTGGGCCTGACCCTCGCGCTGATGCTGGTCAAGGGCTGCGTGGTCGCCGCCCTGGTCAAGCTGCGCGGCAGTGACAGCGAAACCGCCTGGCGCAGCGGCCTGGCCCTGGCCCAGGGCGGCGAGTTCTGTTTTGCATTGATGGCCCAGATGCAGCAGAGCCGGCTGATCCCGGATGAATTCAACGGGTTGCTGCTCGCCGCCACCTTCTGCTCGATGCTGCTGACCCCCTTGCTGCTGCGCGCCGCGCCAGCAATAGCCCTGCGCCTGCACCGCAAGCCCAACCAGCAAGTGCAGCTGGAAGAAATTACCGCACTGAATGCCGGACTACGCGGCCATGCGCTGATCTGCGGTTATGGCCGGGTCGGGCAGTCCATCGGCCGTTTCCTGCGCCAGGAGCAACAAACCTTTATTGCCCTGGACGACGACCCCGAACGGGTGCAGGAAGCCGCCAGCGAAGACCGCAGCGTGCATTACGGCGACTGCCGGCGTGGTGCGCTGCTCAGCGCCGTCGGCCTGGAGCGCGCGCGGTTGGTGGTGATTGCCGTGGACAACAGCGATGTCGCGCTGACGGTGCTGAAAGAGGCCAGAAGGATCAACCCCGAAGTGCCGATCCTGGTGCGCACCCGCGATGACAGCCAATGGGCCGAACTGAAAGCCGCGGGCGCCAGCGAAGTGGTGCCCGAGCTGCTGGAGTCGAGCCTGATGCTCGCCTCCCACGCCCTGGTCCTGCTGGGCCTGCCGGAGCAACAGGTGCAGGCGCGCGTCGACGAGGTGCGGCACAACCGCTACCGCTTGCTGCACGGCTTTTACCCGCAGGCAGACAAGCCTGTCAGTCCTGACTGACCGCGCCGATCTTGTGGATCGACAGGTCCGCGCCGTAATACTCCTCCTCCTGGCTCAGGCGCAGGCCGTGCACGCGCTTGATCACGCCATACACCAGCAGGCCGCCGACCAGCGCCACCGCCACGCCAAGGGCAGTACCGATCAACTGGCTGATCAGGCTGACGCCGCCCAGGCCGCCGAGCGCGGTCTGGCCGAAGATACCGCACGCGATGCCGCCCCACACCCCGCACAGGCCGTGCAGCGGCCATACACCCAGCACATCGTCGATCTTCCAGCGGTCCTGGGCGGCGATGAAAAACCACACAAACAAGCCACCGGCCACAACGCCGGTGACCAGCGCACCTACCGGGTGCATCAGGTCGGACCCGGCGCAGATGGCCACCAGCCCGGCCAACGGGCCATTATGCAGGAAGCCCGGGTCATTGCGCCCGATCACCAGCGCGGCGACTGTGCCACCGACCATCGCCATCAGCGAGTTGACCGCCACCAGGCCGCTGACACCCTGCAGGGTTTGCGCACTCATCACGTTAAAGCCGAACCAGCCGACGATCAAAATCCACGAACCCAATGCCAGGAACGGAATACTCGACGGCGCAAACGCCACCAGGCGCCCTTCCCGGTAACGCCCATTGCGCGGCCCCAGCAGCAACACCGCCGCCAGCGCCAACCAGCCGCCCATGGCATGCACCACCACGGAACCGGCAAAATCATGGAAGCTGGCGCCAAAGGTCGCGAGCAGCCAGGCCTGCAGGCCGAAATTACCGTTCCACACCATGCCTTCGAAAAACGGGTAGATAAACGCCACGATCAACGCGGTGGCACACAGCTGCGGCGCGAACTTCGCCCGCTCGGCGATGCCCCCGGAAATAATCGCCGGGATTGCCGCCGCGAACGTCAGCAGGAAGAAAAACTTCACCAGGCCATAGCCATGATCGGCGCTGATCACCGCCGCCGGTTGCATGAAGCTCACGCCGTAGGAGATCCAATAGCCTATAAAGAAATACGCCAGGGTGGAGATGGCGAAGTCGCTGAGGATCTTCGACAAGGCGTTGACCTGGTTTTTCTGGCGCACGGTGCCGACTTCAAGGAACGCGAAGCCTGCGTGCATGGCCAGCACCATGACCGCGCCGATCAGGATAAACAGGGTATTGGAGCTGTGGACGAGGGTGTCCACTGCGCTTTGCAAATTTTCCATGAGGGTTGGCAGGCCTGCATTAAAGGCAAAAAGCACCAAAGCGGTTCAAGCCAGGGTTGCGCGCACTAAATTGGCACCACCGGTCCCGCCCCTCTTGGGAGGGCGTGAACCGCTTTAGCGCAGCGATCAACACGACAGGCCGTTGCCGACAGGGTTTTTCCGCGAATTTGAGTTATTTAGGGTAAGGTTTTTCAAGGCATCAGCCTCGACCGCCCGGATTCAGCGCAGGCCCCAGGGCGTGCGCACCAAGGCAAAGCAAAAGCTGTACCAGACAATTGCACTGAACCTTCACCGATACCGGTGACTCGAAACGACACGTATGCCTGTCACACGACACCAGCCAAGCACGGAGATAACCATGGCCAGAAGAACTGCAAAGACTGCGCAAGAAATACTGATGGCGGATTTTCAAACCCTGGTCAGTGACACCGAAAAGTTGCTCGACGACACCGCGGTACTCGCCGGCGACCAGGCCGACGAGCTGCGCAGCAAGATTCACGACAGCCTGCTCAAGGCCCGTGAAACCCTGCAACTGACCGAAGACTCGCTGCGCGAACGCGGCCAGGCGGCGGTCACCGCAACTGAAGATTACGTGCAAGCCAACCCTTGGCAGTCGGTGGGTATTGCTGCCGGTGTGGGCTTTTTGATCGGTCTGTTGGCTACAAGGCGCTAAATCATGTCTATCGGCGAAAGCAGCTCGTCCACGGGCACAACCTCTCGACGTCTGGGCGCGGCCGTTCTGGGCTTGCTGCACAGCCATGTCGAATTGTTTGGTATCGAATTGCAGGAGCAAAAGGCGCGCACCGTCAGCCTGCTGCTGTTTGCGGGCCTGGCGTTGGTGTTTGCCCTGCTGTTGCTGGTGGGGTTGTCGACGCTGGTGATGATCCTGGTGTGGGACACCGGTTACCGCCTGACCGGGATCATCTGCCTCTGCGTGTTCTATAGCCTGGCCGCAGCGTTCTGCGGGGTGCGCTTGAAAGCGGCGGTGTTCGATGAGTCCACGCCCTTCCATGCCACCCTCGAAGAGCTGGCCAATGACCGGGAGCGCCTGTTGCCATGAGCGCAAATGAAATCCAGCAAACCTCACGGCGGGAAATGCGCAAGGCGTTGATCCGCCTGCGCATGGAAATGCACCGCCAGGAAATCCGCCACGAGTCCCAGCAGTTGATGGTGCCTCTGAACCGGGTGCGCAACATGGGCAGCAACTGGCAGGACAGCCTGGGCATCAAGCACGCGCCGCTGTGGGGCGTTGCGGCGGTGACGCTGATGGGCTTCTTTACCGGCAAGGGCGCCAAGGCTGGCAGCATCAGCAGCGTGACGCGCCTGGTGCGGCTGGGCGCCGGTTTGATCCCGCTGATCAAATTGGCGCTGCAAGGGCGTTCACGCAAAGGTTAAGCCGCACTGGCTGCATTCTTGCAAACAGAATCGGCCCGGCCCTCTTTTCGAGGGCCGGGCCTTTTTTTCGCCCCTTCGCTTTTTTCATCATTGCCACCTAAGGAGGCCCCGTGATCGACGGGCAACCGCTCGCCTGCTTTCAACCGTTCATCGACACTGCCACCGGCCGCATTGCCGGCGTCGAGGCCCTGGGCCGCCTGCGCCAGGCTGACGGCCGCTTGCAGTCCGTGGGCCCGCTGTTCGCCGACCCGCGCACGCCGGGCGTGACCTTGCGTCGCCTGGACCGGCAGATCCGTGACAATGCGTTGAGCCGCTTGCATGAAGCCCCGCAAGACTGGTTCTTGAGCCTGAATATTTCACCGCGCTGGATTAACCGCCTGCGCCCCGGCCAGGCCCTGCCGAGCCTGAAACAGATCCACAGCCATGGCGTCGACCCGCGGCGCATTGTGTTCGAGATCACCGAACTGGGCGGCGACATCCGGCGCCTGGCCGAGGTGGTCGCACGCTATCGCGAGGCCGGCGCGCGCATCGCCATCGATGACTTCGGCGCCGGCTATTCGCAGCTCGACCGCGTGCTGGCATTGCAGCCGGACATTCTCAAGCTCGACATGCGCCTGTTTCAGGAAGCCGCCAAGGGCGGCCCGAGCAGTGACGTGGTGCGCGCACTGGCACAGATGGCGGAGAAAACCGGCTGTTGGATCATTGCCGAAGGCGTTGAAACCGAAGCACAGCTGAGCTTCGCCCTGGAATGCGGGTCGCGTTATGTGCAGGGTTACCTGTTCGCCCAGGCGCAGTTGGACTGGTTCGCCACCGATGCCTTCGTGCCGCACTTTGCCCGCCTGCGCGCGACTTACGTCCAGCAAAAACTGGCGGAACGCGGACGCATCATGCAACTGCGCCAGCAGTTGGCCGAGCTGATGAAAATCCTCCAGGCCTGGGCCGACACCCAGGCGCCACTGACTGACTTGCCGCAACTGCAGGCCTTCCCGTGGCTGCTGCGCTTTTACCAGTGCGACCGCCATGGCACCCAGTTGACGCCCAATTTCGAGTGGCGCCAGGGCGCGTGGCAAACCGACAGCCGCTACCTGGGCCACAACTGGTCATGGCGCCCGTACTTCTATCACCTGCTGGCCGAAGGCTGGGAGGAGCGCCGCCTGACGTTGTCCTCGACCTACCGCGACGCCACCACCAACCAGTACTGCCTCACTGCCGGACAATTCTTCAATAACGGTCAGCGTTTGCTGTTAATCGATATCGACGCGGCCGGCCTGTAGATTTTCGCTTGCCCAGGCCACGCTGAACCGGGAAGCTGGGAGGGTCATTCACCGCACGGAGAGTACCCGCCTTGGATTGGCCCACCCTGCTTACCCGCGAACGCCTTGGTAAACCGCTGCACAGCCCGGAAGAACTGGGCCGCAGCCCGTTTCACAAAGACCACGACCGCATTATCTTCTCCGGTGCGTTCCGCCGCCTGGGCCGCAAGACCCAAGTGCACCCGGTGTCGAGCAACGACCACATCCACACGCGCCTGACCCATTCCCTGGAAGTCAGTTGCGTCGGTCGTTCCCTCGGCATGCGCGTCGGTGAAACCCTGCGCAGCGCCCTGCCCGACTGGTGCGACCCGAGCGACCTGGGCATGGTGGTGCAATCGGCCTGCCTGGCCCATGACATCGGCAACCCGCCCTTCGGGCATTCGGGCGAAGACGCCATCCGCCACTGGTTCCAACAGGCCGCGGGGCGTGGCTGGCTGGACGACATGAGCTCGGCCGAACGCAACGACTTCCTTAATTTCGAAGGCAATGCCCAAGGCTTCCGGGTACTGACCCAGCTGGAATACCACCAGTTCGACGGCGGTACACGCCTGACCTACGCGACCCTCGGCACTTACCTCAAATACCCCTGGACCGCGCGCCACGCGGATTCGCTGGGCTACAAGAAACATAAGTTCGGCTGCTACCAGAGCGAGCTGCCGATCCTCGAGCAGATCGCCCACAAGCTCGGCCTGCCGCAACTCGAAGAGCAGCGCTGGGCCCGCCACCCGTTGGTGTATCTGATGGAGGCGGCGGACGATATCTGCTACGCCCTGATCGACCTGGAAGACGGCCTGGAAATGGAGTTGCTGGAATACGCCGAGGTCGAGTCGCTGCTGCTCGACCTGGTGGGCGACGACCTGCCACAGACCTATCGGCAGCTGGGCTCCCAGGATTCGCGCCGACGCAAGCTGGCGATCCTGCGCGGCAAGGCCATCGAGCATTTGACCAACGCCGCGGCGCGAGCCTTCGTCGAACAGCAAGATGCCCTGCTGGCCGGCACCCTGCCCGGCGACCTGGTGGAACACATGCACGGCCCTGCCAAACGCTGCGTCCTGGATGCCAAAGACATGGCGCGCAAGAAGATCTTCCAGGACAAGCGCAAGACCCTGCATGAGATCGGCGCCTATACCACCCTGGAAATCCTGTTGAATGCGTTCTGCGGCGCGGCACTCGAGCAACATGGTGGGCGTACGCCGTCCTTCAAGAACCGGCGCATCCTCGACCTGTTGGGCAACAATGCACCAAACCCGGCGTGGCCATTGCACGCGTCATTCCTGCGCATGATCGATTTCATCGCCGGCATGACCGACAGCTACGCCACCGAGATGGCCCGCGAGATGACCGGGCGTTCAAGCCCGCAATAAACAGATTGGTCCAGCCGCCTGTTCACTCAACAGAATCTGCCTACGATGGGAACAGAGCGGCCTGATCGAATTCGCACAGAGGCACAGAGAATAATCGCGCACGCTTCGGCCAAGGCTGCCGACTTGCTCTGCTGTGCCCCCTATCGACGCTTGACTCACTGTGTGCCTCCTATGCCCAGTAACCCCCTTCGCATCCTGCTGGTGGAGGACCATCCCTTTCAACTGCTCGCCACCCAGTGCCTGCTCAGAAGCTTCGGCTTCGAGCGGCTGACCCCGGCGGAAAACGCCGAACAGGCAGTGCATTTGATGGCGCAGGCCGAGGCCCCCTTCGATATCATTTTGTGCGACCAGTGCCTGCCGGACCTGCCAGGGCTTGAACTGATCGAGATCGCCAGTCGCCGACGCTTTATCAAGGCCGCGATCCTGCTCAGCGGGCTTCCCGAGGCAGAGCTTTCGGCGCTGCACAGCCGTGCGATCGCACGCGGCCTGCCGTTGCTCGGATACGTGTCAAAGCCGTTGAACAAAGAGGCGCTGGAGCGTTTGACCGACGCGTTACGCTGGTTATAAATGTAGGACTCCAAACATATAAACCGTCGAAAAGTACCCGCATAACCACCGTTAAATCCCTGGCATAGCGATTCGGTTGGCACGCCAGCCAAACCTTAACTCTTCGTTTCACGACGCCTTGGCAACTAGTAAGACTCCACCTTTTTTACTGTAGGAATCTTCCTGTTTTATACCTGAGCCCCCTCGCCTTCATGCTCTGGCCTCAGCTTCTGAGCTAATGTGCCCGCTTTATTTGCACTTGCATGGAATGTGATCATGAACACAGTTTTTATTATTGATGACCACCCGGTTATAAGACTTGCCATCCGCATGTTGCTGGAGCACGAAGGTTATGAAGTAGTCGGCGAAACAGATAACGGATGCGACGCCATACAAATGGTCCGCGAATGCCTGCCGGACCTGATCATCCTGGATATCAGCATACCCAAACTAGACGGGCTCGAGGTGCTGTGCCGATTCAACGCCATGAATACCTCGATGAAGACCCTGGTTCTAACGGCCCAATCCCCCACGCTGTTCGCCACACGCTGCATGCGTTCGGGTGCCGATGGCTACGTGTGCAAGGAAGGTGATCTGAGCGAACTGCTGAGCGCCATCCGCGCCGTGCTGTCCGGTTATAACTATTTCCCCAGCCAGGCATTGAACAGCAGCGCTACAGACGGCGTGGATACCAAAGAGCTGGAACTGTTCAAGGCGGTCAACGATCGTGAATTGATGGTATTGCAACTTTTTGCACAGGGCCGTACCAACAAGGAAATCGCCAAAGGCATGTTCCTGAGCAACAAGACAGTAAGTACGTATAAAAAGAGGCTGATGCAGAAACTTCAAGCCACGTCCTTGGTAGAACTTATCGAGATGGCAAAACGAAACGCGCTAGTGTGAGAAAACGGATGCCCAGATGTATAAAGGACTATCTGATTATATTCAGTGCCGGTTTGTGCTTGAGCACCACCGCGCCCGCCAGCTCGCCACCGAGCCCGGAATATTTCAACTTACTGAGCCGCGCAAGCGCCGTACAAATGGAAACCCATCTGAGCAGGGCCCAACGCCTGTGGCTACAGAACAAACGCGAACTGGTGCTCGGCACCTCGTTTCCTGACTATCCACCTTTTGACCTCACCTCCAGCGGGCGTGACTACGAAGGACTGACCGCCGACTACGCCGGCCTCCTGGCCAAGACGCTGGGCCTGCCGATCAAAGTGTTGCGCTACGCCTCCCGCGAGGCCGCCATCCGCGCGCTTGAAACAGGCGAGATCGACTTGCTGGGTTCCTCCAACGGCTTCGAGGCGGCAAACCTCAACCTCAGCCTGTCGGAACCCTATGCGGTGGACCGACCGGTGCTGGTCACCCGCGAGGGCGAAACACGCAGCCTGAGCAATGGGTTGGCCGGGATGCGCCTGTCACTGGTCTACCACTACCTGCCCTTGGGTGAAGTGGAGAAGCTGTACCCAAAGGCGATCATCCGTGCCTACCCCTCTTATCAAAACGCCTTGAATGCGGTGGCCTTTGACCAGGCCGACGTGTTTCTCGGCGATACCATTTCCACCCTTTACATGATCAACAAGGGCTACCTGAAAAACGTCCGCATGGCGAACTTCGGCAAACATGAAGCCTATGGGTTCAGCTTCGCGGTGCCCGAGCACCAGCACACGCTGTTGAGCATCGTCGATAGCGTGCTGAGAGCTGTACCCGCCAGCGAACGGGATACGATCGCCAAGCGCTGGAGCGCCGGCAGCGACTTCCTGCTGACCGACCAGAAGTTGCAACTGACCCTTCGCGAAGAACGCTGGCTCAAGGATCACCCGGTGGTCAAGGTGATCGTGAACGAGACCTTTGCACCGCTGACGTTTTTCGACGCCGAGGGAAATTTTCGCGGTATCAGCGCCGATTTGCTCGAACTGATACGCCTGCGCACCGGGTTGAGTTTCGAGATCCAGCGCGGGCGTGATGTGAACGCGATCATCAAGCAGGTCGAGACCGGTAACGCGGACATCATTGCCGCGATCACCCCCAGTGCCGAACGGGAAGCGCAGTTGAGCTTCAGTCGTCCCTATCTGGAAAATTCCTATGTAATGTTGACGCGCAAAGAGCCCCAGGCCCCCACCGGCCTTGAGGAAATGCAGGGCAAGCGCCTGGCGGTGACGCAAGGCAACCCGCTGAAGAAATTCCTGCAAGAGAACTTCCCGAAGATCCAGCTGGTGGAAACGGGTGACACCTTCAAGTCAACTGAACTGCTGCTACAGGGGCAGGTGGACGGTGCGGTGAATACCCTGGTGGTCGCCAACTATTACCTGACTTCGCCGATATTTCAGGACAAGGTACAAATCAGCTCCAGCATTGGCACGGCGCCCGCCGCCTTTTCGCTGGCGACATCGCGCAGCGCAACCGAACTCAGCTCGATTCTCGACAAGGCACTGCTCAGCATCGCCCCGGATGAGCTGGGGGTGATCAACAGCCAATGGCGAGGTTATACGGCGGCCTCCGACAGCTACTGGCGCGACTATCACCAACTGATCGCCCGCATCGTCATCGGCACCGGGCTGCTGCTGTTGATTTCACTGAGTTGGAACGCCTACATGCGTCGCCAGATCAAGCACCGCAAAATGGCCGAGCGTGCCCTCAACGATCAGTTCGAATTCATGCGCGCCCTGGTCAATGAAACTCCGCACCCGATTTACGTGCGTGATCGCCGCGGCCTGCTGCAAACCTGCAACGACAGCTACCTGCAGGCGTTCGACGTGCAGCGTGAAGAAGTGATCGGCAAAAGCGTGATGCAGATCAGCACCGGCCTTTCGGCGGAGGCTGCGCAATGCCACGCCGACTACCAGCGGGTGGTCGCCGAAGGCAACCCATTGATCCTGGACCGCACCCTGCATATTCGCGGACAAAAACTCACCATCTACCACTGGATCCTGCCGTACCGCGACTCCGTCGGCGAGGTCCAGGGCATCATCGGTGGCTGGATCGACATCAGCGAGCGACGCCAGTTGCTCGACGAGTTGCGCTCGGCCAAGGAGCGCGCCGACGAAGCCAATCGCGCCAAGAGTACGTTCCTTGCCACCATGAGCCACGAAATCCGCACGCCGATGAACGCCGTGATCGGCATGCTGGAACTGACCCTCAAACGCGCCGACCAGGGCCACCTCGACCGCCCCGCCATCGAAGTGGCCTACAACTCGGCCAAGGATTTGCTGGAGTTGATCGGCGACATCCTCGACATCGCGCGCATAGAGTCCGGGCGCCTGAGCCTGGCGCCGGAACGCGTGAACCTGCGAGAGGTGATCGAGTCGGTGGTGCGTGTGTTCGACGGCCTGGCACGCCAGAAAACCCTCAGCCTGTTGCTGGAATTCAAGCCTGACCTTGACGACACCGAAGTGCTCATCGACCCCTTGCGCTTCAAGCAGGTGCTGTCCAACCTGGTCAGTAATGCGATCAAGTTCACCGAGCAGGGCCAGGTGAAAATCAAGGTCGAAGTATTGCCCACCCAACTGCTGCAGCAGGTGGAAATGAAGCTGGTGGTGGAGGACACCGGTATCGGCATCAGCCGGGACGACCAGACGCGCCTGTTCGAGCCCTTTGCCCAGGCTGACAACTCCGGCCAACTGGCCAGGAGCGGCGCGGGCCTGGGCCTGGTGATCTGCCGCAGCCTGTGCGCCATGATGGGTGGCCAACTGAGCCTGAGCAGCGTGCCCATGGTGGGCACCCAGGTGCATGTCAGCTTGAAGATGACGCGGCTGCAGTCTGTGCTGCCGGTCGACGAACTCAAGCCCGAGACGCCCGCAACCGCGACCGTGCTCAATGTGCTGGTGGTGGATGATCACCCGGCAAACCGTCTGTTGATGTGCCAGCAGCTTGGCTACCTGGGCCACCAGTTCACCGCCGCCCACAACGGTTCCAGCGGTTTCCAGGCATGGCGCCAAGGGCAATTCGATCTGGTAATCGCCGACTGCAACATGCCCATCATGAACGGCTATGAACTGAGCCGTTCGATCCGCGAATATGAGCAGCGCGAGCAACTGAAGCCCTGCGTGGTGCTGGGCTTTACCGCCAACGCCCAGCCCGAAGAGAAACTGCGCTGCGCAGAGGCGGGAATGGATGACTGCCTGTTCAAACCTATCAGCCTGACCGCACTCGAGCGGCATCTGGCAGGAATCAGCCCGCAACCGGCCAGCCCGCGCCTGAGTTTGGACCTCGGCAACTTCGAGGCCCTGACCGGTGGTGACCCACAGATGAGCCGGCGCCTGCTGGAGGAGCTATTGACCAGCAGTCGCAACGATCGCCAGGAGCTGCTCGCGCTGATGGCGGCGCAGGCTTCGCCCCAGGACATCACCGAGCAGGCGCACAAGATCAAGGGCGCCGCCCGCATCGTGCAAGCCAATGCACTCGCCCTGCAGTGTGAAACCATCGAGCAGGCATGCGCGCGGGACGATACCCGTGAGCTGATCGAAACCGGTGTAAAAACCCTGGAGAAGCTGATGCTGGAGCTGGAGAGGTTGCTGCAGGTGCAGCTTGTAGAAATGGATCGCCAATGAGGGGGCGGTGCCTCGCCCCCACCTTTGATCAGCAGTCGGTCAACCGTAGGAAAATCGCCGCCAGCTGTTCGATACCCGCCTGGTCCTGCTCGGTAAAGCGGGCCAGCGACGGGCTGTCGAGGTCAAGTACGCCGACCAATTGGCCGTTCTTGACCAGCGGCACCACCAGCTCGCTGTTGGAAGCACTGTCACAGGCGATATGCCCGGGAAATGCATGCACGTCCTCGACGCGCTGGGTCTGCCGCGACTGTGCCGCCGCGCCGCACACCCCGCGGCCGAACGGAATGCGCACGCACGCGATCTGCCCCTGGAACGGGCCAAGCACCAGCTCTTCATTGCGGTTGAGGTAAAAACCGGCCCAGTTCAAGTCATCCAGCTGGCTGAACAGAAAGGCGGAAAACTGCGCGCTGTTGGCGATGAAGTCTCGCTCATCGGCCAGCAGCGATTCCAATTGCGCACCGAGCATGGCGTAGCCATCGAGGCCGGTGCCGGCGTGTTGTAGATCGATCATGGTTGACGCTCCAGCAATTTGAGGCCCACCCAGTAACGGGCGAATTGATACGCGCAGCGACCGTTGCGGTTGCCACGCCCGGTGGCCCAGCGAACGGCGAGGATGTCGAGTGCTTCATCGCGCTGCCACTGCAAACCGGCCTTGTCTGCCAGCTCGCCGATCCAGTGCGCCACCACATTCAGGAAGTGTTCCTGGCTGAAGGGGTAGAACGACAGCCACAAGCCAAAACGGTCGGACAAGGCAATCTTGTCTTCCACCGCTTCACTGGGGTGCAGCTCGCCATCCACGCGTTTCCAGTTATCGTTGTCGCTCTGGTTTTCCGGCACCAGGTGGCGGCGGTTGGACGTGGCATACAGCAGCACATTTTCCGGCGCCTGCTCCAGGGAGCCGTCGAGCACGCTCTTGAGTACACGGTAATCGCCCTCGCCCGCCTCGAACGACAGGTCGTCGCAGAACAGGATAAAGCGCTGCGGCAGCTTGAGCAGTTGCTCGACCACCCGCGGCAGGTCGGCGAGGTGGTCACGTTCGATTTCGATCAGGCGCAAACCGGCCTTGGCATGTTCGGCCAGCAAAGCGCGCACCATCGACGATTTGCCGGTGCCACGCGAGCCCCACAGCAGCGCATGGTTGGCGGGCAGGCCATCGATGAATTGTTGGGTGTTGCGAGCCAGTTGTTCGCGCTGCTTGTCCACGCCGATCAGGTCGGACAGGCGCATATCCAGGCTTACTTCAAGTGGCAGCAGGAAGCCACTGCGGCCCTCGCGCTGCCAGCGGGCTGCCAGGCACAGGTTCCAGTCGATGGACTGGCGGGGCGCCGGCAACAGGGGTTCAAGGCGGGCGAGCACTGCGTCGGCCCGCTCAAGAAACGCATTCAGTCGAGAATCCACGATTATTCCTCTGGCAAGTTCTTGCAAAAGATGGCGTATTGGCAACCCTGCGGCGGACCGCACCAGGCCGCGTAAAAAACGATTCATGCCGGGCAGGCCAGAGCCTGTGGATGTTCAGCTATGCTTGCCGGGCGAAGGGAAACGTGAAGTGGTTCAACACTCGATGGATATCAAGTTCACCCACCGCTTGTCTTATAAACAAGCCAGATTGACTGTGCTGGTCGGTTTCGTCTTGGGAACCTTGCTCAGCCTGATCCAAATCGGCATTGATTATGCCAGTGAAGACGCATCCATCAACCGTGAAATACGTTCACTGATCGAAATCAGCCATAACCCCGCCTCACGCATCGCCTACAACATCGACGCCGAACTGGCCCAAGAACTGGCCCTCGGGCTGTTGCACTCGCCTGCGATCATTCATGCGCAACTGGTCGACAATAACGGTGTGGTACTGGCCGATGTCGCCCGGCCGCGCAAGGAAAGCACCTACCGCCCCATCAGCGATTTCCTGTTTGGTGCCAATCGCCAGTTCGAAGACCCGCTGCTCCTGAGCCACATGCCCAACGACTCCCTCGGCGTGCTACGCCTGGATGTGGACACCTATGCCTTCGGCAGCCGCTTCCTGCACCGCGCTGAGATCACCCTGCTCAACGGGTTTGTGCGCAGCCTGCTGCTGACCGGCATCCTGCTGGGGCTGTTTTACGTGATGCTGACCCAGCCGCTGGTGCGCGTCATTCGCGAACTGAGCACCCGCAGGCAGGCGCGCCTGGATTGCCCGCCCGGTCACGAACATGACGAAATCGGCGTGCTGGTGAATGTCGCCAACCAGCAGTTCGAAAACATGGAAACCGAAATCCAGCAGCGCCGCCACGCCGAGGACCGGCTGACCGAATATCTGGGCCAATTGGAAAACATCGTCTCCGCCCGTACCCTGGAGCTCAAGGCCAGTAACCAACGGCTGAGCCAGTCCAATCAAGAGTTGGAAGCGGCGAAGATGACGGCAGTCGGCATGGCGCAGGCCCGGGCCGCGTTCCTGGCGAACATGAGTCACGAAATCCGCACGCCGCTCAACGGCTTGCTGGGGATGATCGCGTTGTCGCTGGACAGCCCGTTGAACGCCGAGCAGCGCCAGCAACTGTCGATCGCCCATGATTCGGGCAAGGTGCTGGTAGAACTGCTCAACGATATCCTCGACCTGTCCAAGTTCGACGCCGGCCAGCTTGAGCTTGAGATAATCCCCTTCGACCTCGGCTCACTGGTCGAAGACACCGCCAACCTGCTGTCGCAGAACGCCGCACCGAGCGTCGAACTGACCTGCCTGATCGACCCGCAGTTTCCCGCCCAGGTGCTCGGCGACCCGACGCGTGTGCGGCAGATCGTCAGCAACTTGCTGTCCAACGCCTTGAAATTCACCCGCTTCGGCAGGGTCGATGTACGCCTGCGGGCCCTCGACGGCAGGGTGCGGATTGAAGTGTGCGATACCGGCATCGGCATTGCGCAGGAAGCTCAGGTCAAGATTTTCCAGCCATTTACCCAGGCCGGCGCCGGCATCACCCGCCAGTTTGGCGGCACCGGCCTGGGCCTGGCGTTGACGCACAACCTGTGCGAGGCAATGAATGGCCGCTTGAGCATCAGCTCAGAGGTGGGCTTTGGCAGCCAGTTTTGCGCCGACCTGCCACTGCCGATTCATTCACCCGCGGTGCAACAGCCGCAGCTGGTGGGTGAAGTGGTCGCCATTACGAATGCCGGCAGCGGCCTGACGGAACTGCTCACCACCCTGCTGCCCCATTGGGGGCTGACGCCGCGCTGTTTCACCATGGATGACGACTTCAGCGGGCAGACGCCGGATTTGCTGATCACAGACTGCCCGGAATGCCTGTTCCGCATACGGCCGGGCATCACGGCGCCCATCCTGGTGGTGACGGCCTATGGCAATTTCATGCCCAGTGAAGAGGTGGCCGCATTGGCGCCCCTGCAGCAACAGGCACGCCCCTTGAGCCGCAACGCGCTGTACCAGATCCTGCAACGCAATTTGCGCAGCGAGTCCCAGTGTATCCTTGACCCCATTCAGTTGGATGCCGCGCCCCTCGTACACCGGGCGCGCATCCTGCTGGTGGAGGACAACCCGGTCAACCAACTGGTGGCCAAGGGCATGCTGAGCAAATTGGGTTGCGAAGTGATCGTGGCCGCCCATGGTGGCGAGGCGCTCAAGCGTCTGGAAGAACAACACTTCGACTTGGTGCTGATGGACTGCAATATGCCAGTGATGGATGGCTATGAAGCCAGCCGACAGATTCGCCGCAGTGGGCGCTGGCCTGACCTGCCGATCGTCGCGCTGACCGCCAACGCCCTCTCCGAAGAACGCGAGCGTTGCCGGGCTGCGGGCATGAATGACTACCTGGCCAAACCGTTTCGCCGCGAAGAGCTCAACGGCCTGCTCGACCTGTGGGTGCCTAAGACGACAAGTCTCTGACCTGGCGCAGCAACTGGTCGAGGCCATCGCGCAGGGTGTCGGCCTGGTTCAGGTCGATGCCGCTGCTGCATAACAGTCGGGTCTTGAGGCTATGGGTCTGGTCGCGCAACTGCACGCCGGCCTCAGTCAGGCTGAGGTGCACTTCGCGCTCATCCCTGGCACTGCGCTGACGCCTGACCCACGCGAGCTGCTCGAGGCGTTTGAGCAGCGGCGTCAGCGTGCCCGAGTCGAGCATCAGGCGCTCACCCAAGGCTTTGACCGTGGGCTGCTCAGGGGCAACGTCGTGCCATTCCCACAACACCAGCATCGCCACATATTGCGGATAGGTGAGGCCCAGTTGATCGAGCATCGGCTTATACGCGCGGGTAACTGCGCGGGACGCGGCATACAGCTTGAAACACAGCTGATCGTCCAGGGCCAGGGAAACGCTGGGCAGGTCGGTCATTTGAGCAGCGCTTCGATCTCTTGGGCCAGGTCTTGAGGTTTGGTGGTGGGGGCAAAGCGCTTGACCAACTGGCCGTCGCGACCGATCAGGAACTTGGTGAAATTCCACTTGATGCCCTTGGAACCCAGCAGGCCCGGCGCCTGTTTTTTCAACTGCACGAATAGCGGGTGGGCCTGCGTGCCGTTCACGTCGATCTTTTTGAACAGCGGGAAACTGACGCCGTAATTCAGCTCGCAGAATTCGGAAATCGCGCCTTCGTCACCCGGCTCCTGCTTGCCGAACTGGTTGCACGGAAAGCCCAATACCACCAGGCCCTGGTCCTTGTATTGCTGCCAGAGCTGCTCAAGGCCTTTGTATTGAGGGGTGAAGCCGCACTTGCTGGCGGTGTTCACTACCAGGATGGCCTTGCCGGCGAAATCGGCCAAGGTCTTTTGCTCACCCTTGATGGTGGTGCAAGGGATGCTCAGCAGGTTGTCACTCATGGCGGTGCCTCTATGCAGGGAAGAGTACCGAAACCATAGCGAGCAATTCAATTGCGTGCAATTTAATTGGCCAGACGAATGCCGAGCTATTACCGTTGTGGCGAGGGAGCAAGCTCCCCCACCCCAATTGGCTCCCAGGCCTAGCGCGGCACCAGGTCCAGGCACACCGAGTTGATGCAGTAGCGCAAGCCCGTTGGCAGCGGCCCATCCGGGAACACGTGCCCCAGGTGCGCATCGCACTTGGCGCAAACGACTTCAGTGCGGATCATGCCGTGGCTGACGTCACGGATTTCGACCGTCGCGTTGTCAGCGATCGGCGCATAGAAGCTCGGCCAGCCGCAGCCGGAGTCGAACTTGGTGGTCGAATCGAACAACGGCTCATTGCAGCAGATGCAGTGATACACGCCGTCGGTCTTGGTTTCGTTGTACTTGCCGCTGAAAGGCCGCTCGGTGCCCTTGAGACGACAAACCTGGTACTGCGCGGGGTCGAGCATTTCGCGCCATTCTTCAAGGGTTTTTTCCAACTTATCCATCGGTACACCTCGGCAACTGAAAAAGCCTGATCTGTGTCTTTTCCATGGATCAGGCGGCACGTATGATTGCGCCTCTTCAAAACGCCAGTCTGGCACCCGCGCTACCGGCATTCAAACGTATTTATGGGTGCGGGCCCCGCAGGTTTCGCAGTACGGTAGTGTCCACACCGTCTGGATCGTTCATTTTCAGGATCACATCGCCATGCAGGTCAGCAAATCGAACAAGCTCGCCAACGTCTGCTACGACATTCGCGGCCCAGTGCTCAAGCACGCCAAACGCCTGGAAGAGGAAGGCCATCGCATCCTCAAGTTGAACATTGGCAACCCGGCGCCGTTTGGTTTCGAAGCGCCGGACGAAATCCTCCAGGACGTGATCCGCAACCTGCCGACCGCACAGGGCTACAGCGACTCCAAGGGCCTGTTCAGCGCACGTAAAGCAGTGATGCAGTACTACCAGCAGAAGCAGGTCGAAGGTGTCGGCATAGAAGACATCTACCTGGGCAACGGCGTGTCCGAGCTGATCGTGATGTCCATGCAGGCCCTGCTCAACAACGGCGACGAAGTGCTGGTGCCGGCGCCCGACTACCCGCTGTGGACCGCTGCCGTGACCCTGGCCGGTGGCCACCCGGTGCACTACCTGTGTGACGAGGGCGCCGACTGGTTCCCGGACCTGGCCGACATCAAGGCCAAGATCACCCCGAACACCAAGGCCCTGGTGATCATCAACCCGAACAACCCCACCGGCGCCGTGTACTCCAAGGAAGTGCTGCTGGGCATGCTCGAATTGGCGCGCCAGCACAACCTGGTGGTGTTCTCCGACGAGATCTACGACAAGATCCTCTACGATGACGCCGTGCACGTGTGCACTGCCTCCCTGGCCCCGGACCTGCTGTGCCTGACCTTCAACGGCCTGTCCAAATCCTACCGCGTGGCGGGTTTCCGCTCCGGCTGGATCGCCATTTCCGGCCCCAAGCACAACGCCCAGAGCTATATCGAAGGCATCGACATGCTGGCCAACATGCGCCTGTGCGCCAACGTGCCGAGCCAGCACGCCATCCAGACTGCCCTGGGTGGCTACCAGAGCATCAACGACCTGGTGTTGCCGCAGGGTCGCCTGCTGGAACAGCGCAACCGAACCTGGGAGTTGCTCAACGCGATTCCGGGCGTGAGCTGCGTGAAACCCATGGGCGCGCTGTACGCGTTCCCGCGGATCGACCCCAAAGTCTGCCCGATCCTCAATGACGAAAAATTCGTGCTCGACCTGCTGCTGTCGGAAAAACTGCTGGTGGTCCAGGGCACAGCGTTCAACTGGCCGTGGCCGGATCACTTCCGCGTGGTGACATTGCCGCGTGTGGATGACCTGGATATGGCCATTGGTCGTATCGGCAACTTCCTCAAGTCCTATCGCCAGTAACGGCTTTGGCGCTGTACGACCGACATTCGGTCGTACAGCGATTATCTGGCAACACTTCTCTGCCCTCTCCAGCTTCTTTGCGGCGAGGGCGCTCGACCTTTCACCAGCACCCTATAATTGCAGGGCTGGAAGGCAACGGCGAAGTGATTCAACCCCTGCTTGCGAGTCGGAAAATCCCTTCAAGGCTCTACATTCATGCTGTAGGACACAGTTTGAAATAGTCGCCCGGTTGAATCACCCCATGCCGCACCTTATATACCCCGCAGTACGCGACATATTAAGCATGAGGAGAACTCTACAACCATGATGCGCATTCTGCTGTTCTTGGCCACTAACCTGGCGGTCGTGCTGATTGCCAGCATCACCCTGAGCCTTTTTGGCTTCAACGGGTTCATGGCGGCCAACGGGGTTGACCTGAACCTCAATCAGCTGCTGGTTTTCTGTGCAGTCTTTGGTTTTGCCGGCTCGCTGTTCTCGCTGTTCATCTCCAAGTGGATGGCGAAGATGAGCACCAGCACCCAGGTCATCACCCAGCCACGTACCCGGCACGAGCAATGGTTGTTGCAGACCGTCGAGGAATTGTCTCGTGAGGCTGGTATCAAGATGCCAGAGGTCGGGATCTTTCCGGCTTATGAAGCCAACGCCTTTGCCACCGGCTGGAACAAGAACGACGCGCTCGTTGCGGTCAGCCAGGGCATGCTGGAACGCTTCTCCTACGATGAAGTGAAAGCGGTGCTGGCCCACGAGATCGGCCACGTGGCCAACGGTGACATGGTCACTCTGGCCCTGGTACAAGGCGTGGTGAACACCTTTGTGATGTTCTTTGCGCGGATCATCGGCAACTTTGTCGACAAAGTGATCTTCAAGAACGAAGGAGGCCGCGGCATTGCCTACTTCGTGGCGACGATCTTCGCAGAAGTAGTGCTGGGCTTCCTGGCCAGCGCGATCACCATGTGGTTCTCGCGCAAACGCGAATTCCGCGCAGACGAAGCCGGCGCACGCCTGGCCGGCACCGGGGCAATGATTGCAGCGCTGCAACACCTGCGCTCCGAACAGGGCCTGCCGGTGCATATGCCGGACAGCCTGACCGCCTTTGGTATCAACGGCGGCATCAAGCAGGGCATGGCACGTCTGTTCATGAGCCACCCGCCGCTGGAAGAGCGGATTGACGCGCTGCGTCGTCGGGGCTGACAGCCGGCTTGTGAAACAGAACGTTGTGACATAGAAAAAGGGGCGATCTGGTCGCCCCTTTTTTTGTCGCCAGATTTACCCCCTGACCAGCCGATAAACCCGCTCTTCAAGCCGCGTAACCCCATCCTGCACAAACTTCCAGCTGTCGCCCAGAATGTCTTGCTCTTCCAGCACCTCTAGGGTCCAGTCGCAGCCGAACAGCACCCTCACCTCCTCGTTCATCACCGCGAAGGGTGGCCCGGCTTTTTGCGTCTGGTCGTAATCAAGAGTAATCAGCAAACCTTGGCAACCCGGACGCAACAAGCGGTTCAACTGCTCGGCGTACCGAGCACGCATCAACGGCGGCAACGCGATCAGTGCGGCACGGTCGTAAAGCGCAGTGCAATCAGCCAATGCCTCGGCGTCCAGGGCGAAGAAATCGCCGCACCATACCTCGATCAGATCAGCCTGGTACACCGTGAACCCACCCCGCCGGGTGATGCGTGGAGTCAGGTTCTGCTCGCTGAAAAACGTCTCCACTGCTTGCTCGGACAGTTCTACGCCCATCACCCGCAGCCCATGGCTTGCCAGCCACATCAGGTCCAGGCTCTTGCCACAGAGCGGCACCAGTACCTTGGCGTCCTGCTCAAGGGCCAAGCGCGACCAATGCCGTACCAGGTACGGATTAACCTCAGGCAAGTGAAAGCCGATCTGATTGAGCGCCCAGCGCTCCTGCCAAAACTTAGGCTCCATGGATCACCCCGAAAATTCGATCAAAAGGCGCTAAAACTTATATTAGATTTAGATCAATGATCTGATTGAAGATGGGCTTATGTTAACGCTCAGGAACCCACTTATGTTGCCCAGCCTGTTTGTCTCCCACGGTTCGCCCATGCTCGCCCTGCAACCGGGCGCCAGCGGCCCTGCCCTCGCGCAACTGGCCGCCGACCTGCCGCGCCCAAAGGCGATTGTGGTGGTGTCGGCGCATTGGGAAAGCCAGGAACTGCGGGTCAGCGGCAGTGCCGCGCCGGAAACCTGGCATGACTTTGGCGGCTTCCCCCGTGAATTGTTTGCCGTGGAGTACCCGGCGCCAGGCAATCCGCGGCTTGCTGGCGAAATCGTCGAACTGCTCCGCGCCGACGGCTTGGATGCTCGCATTGATGAGCGCCGCCCGTTCGACCATGGCACTTGGGTGCCGCTGTCGCTGATGTACCCGGCGGCGGACATCCCGGTGGTGCAAGTCTCCCTGCCCAGCCGCATGGGCCCTGCCCTGCAGACCCGCGTTGGGCACGCCCTGACCAGCCTGCGCGAGCAAGGCGTATTGTTGATCGGCTCCGGCAGCATCACCCATAACCTGGGTGAGTTGGACTGGCACGCAGGGCCGGAGAGCATCGAGCCATGGGCGCGGGATTTCCGCGACTGGATCGTAGACAAGCTGGCGGCCAACGATGAAAGCGCGCTGCACGACTATCGCCGCCAGGCACCACACGCCGTGCGCAACCATCCCAGCGAAGAACACCTGCTGCCGCTGTTCTTTGCAAGGGGCGCCGGTGGCGACTTCAGTGTGGCGCACCAGGGCTTCACCATGGGCGCGCTGGGCATGGACATCTACCGTTTCGGCTGACAACGATTCACAAGGAATTCAGGCAAAAAAAATCCCCGAACCAGTCGGGGATTTTTTATCTGCGATCAATCAGCCCAAGGGCGGATCAATCTTCGCGGTAGCGACGCAGCTTCAGCTGCTTACCGGCAACGCGGGTGTCTTTCAGCTTGGTCAACAGTTTTTCCAGACCGTCTTCCGGCAGCTCCACCAGGGAGAAGCTGTCACGGACCTGGATACGACCGATGGCTTCACGTGCCAGGCCACCCTCGTTGAGGATAGCGCCCAGCAGGTTCTTGGCAGCGATACCATCCCGCGCGCCCAGCGCGGTACGGCAACGAGCACGGCCTTCAGCCAATGGAACCGGAGCGCGACGCTCACGATCACCACGGTCTGGACGGTCGCCGGTACGCTCTGGACGATCACCGCGTGGCGCGTTGTTCGGCACCAGTGGGCGTTCCTTCTCGATGGCTGCCAGGGTCAGGGCCTGACCGTTGGTCGCTTTGCGCAGCAGGGCTGCAGCCAGGGCACGCGGGGTGCAACCGATATCGGCGGTCAGGCGGTCCAGCAGGTCGCCGTGGGTCGATTCAGCATCGGCTACCAGCGGCGACAGGCTGTTGGTCAGTTTCTTGATGCGCGCATCGAGAACGGCCTGGGCATCCGGCAGGCGGACTTCAGCCACTTTCTGACCGGTTACACGCTCGATCACTTGCAGCATGCGGCGCTCACGTGGCGTCACCAGCAGCAGTGCACGACCTTCGCGACCGGCACGGCCGGTACGGCCGATACGGTGAACGTAGGACTCTGGATCGTAAGGCATGTCAACGTTGAACACGTGGGTGATACGTGGAACGTCGAGGCCACGCGCCGCTACGTCGGTCGCAACAACGATGTCCAGGCGGCCATCCTTGAGGGAGTCGATCACGCGCTCACGCTGGTTCTGGGCGATGTCACCGTTCAGCGCAGCGGCTTTGTAGCCTTTGGCTTCCAGGGCACTGGCCAGGTCCAGGGTCGCTTGCTTGGTGCGCACGAACATGATCAGGGCGTCGAAGTCTTCAACTTCCAGCAGGCTCAATACAGCCGAGGTCTTCTGGTCAGCGTGAACCAACAGGTGAGCCTGTTCGATCGCGGTAACGGTCTGAGTCTTGGTCTGGATCTTCACGTGTTGCGGATCGCGCAGGTGGCGTTCGGCAATGGCACGGATCGACTGTGGCAGGGTGGCCGAGAACAGTACGGTCTGACGGGTCGGTGGCAGTGCCTTGAAGATGACTTCCAGGTCATCCATGAAGCCCAGCTTCAACATTTCGTCAGCTTCGTCGAGAACCAGGTGGTTCACGGTCGACAGGACTTTCTCGTCACGACGCAGGTGGTCGCACAGACGGCCCGGGGTGGCGACAACGATCTGTGCGCCGTTACGGATTGCTTTCAGTTGCGGGCCCATCGGCGCGCCGCCGTAAACGGCCACAACAGTAACGCCTGGCATTTGCTTGGCGTAGGTTTCGAAAGCGGTTGCTACTTGCAGCGCCAACTCACGGGTTGGCGCCAGGATCAGGGCTTGCGGTTCGCGCTTGGCAGGATCGATGCAGTGCAGGATAGGCAGGGCGAACGCGGCGGTTTTACCGGTACCGGTTTGCGCCTGGCCAATCATGTCCTGGCCGGCCATGATGATCGGGATCGATTGCTGCTGAATCGCCGAAGGTTCTTCGTAGCCGGTCGCAATGACGGCAGCAAGAATGTTCGGGTTAAGATTAAAAGCGGCGAAGCCGCCGGTTTCCTGGGTCATGGGTCTGCCTCTAAGTGCATCCGCAAAGACCCATGCTCCAAAGCTGCGCATGCCGTGTTGAGACTCAAGAGTCGCCCTGGCTGCTTTGTCGGCGGGGATTTGCGAAAACGAATGAATGAAAAAGATTCGTCAAGGGAGAGTCCGCTGTGCGGACGTGCAGCCGAAGCTGACTTCGGGGAATTGCGCTACCTAAACGCGGCCCGGTTAAAGGCCGGCGCGCACTATACCGGAAATAGCTGAAAAAGGGAGCTTTTTTTATCGGAAAGCACCGATAAACCGCGCTGCGTCACAGCCTTTGCGCAGAGGCGTGCCAGGGTCTATTTTTCAAAGGCCCGGCCCTGCTGGACTTAGAGCTTAAACGGTTCACCTGCCTATCATGACCCTTTGGTCTGAAACCCCTTCATTGCGCCCGAGGGCACACACGATGAATCAAGACAGCAGCAGCCGCGTCAGCCGTGAACTCCAGGGCCATGTCCTGCTGTTGGGTCTGGACCGGGTGGCCAAACGCAACGCGTTCGACCTCGACTTGCTCAATGAGCTGAGCCTGGCATATGGCGAATTTGATCGAAACACCGAGGCGCGCGTGGCCGTGGTGTTTGCCCACGGCGACCACTTCACGGCCGGGCTGGACCTGGCCAATGTCAGTGGCGTAATGGCAGGCGGGTGGAAACCGCCGCTGGGCGGCTGCGATCCCTGGGGCGTGTTCGCCGGTCCAAGGGTTAATAAACCAGTGATTGTTGCGGCCCAGGGCTACTGCCTGACCATCGGCATCGAGTTGATGCTGGCGGCGGATATCAACCTGTGCGCGAGCAATACGCGCTTTGCGCAGATGGAAGTGCAACGTGGGATCTTTCCATTTGGCGGCGCGACCTTGCGCTTTCATCAAGTCGCCGGCTGGGGCAATGCGATGCGCTGGCTGCTCACCGGCGATGAGTTCGACGCCCACGATGCCCTGCGTCTGGGCCTGGTGCAGGAGGTGATGGCCAGCGAAGACCTGCTGCCGCGCGCCATCGAGCTGGCCAATCGTATCGCGCGCCAGGCGCCGCTTGGGGTGCAGGCCACGCTGATGTCGGCACGCCTGGCGCGCATGGAAGGTGAAACCGTGGCGGCCGCCGCACTCCCGCCGATGGTGGAGAAATTGCTCAACAGCGAAGACGCCAAGGAAGGCGTGCGGGCCATGGTTGAGAAGCGGCCGGGGGTGTTCAAGGGGATTTGAACAGGCTGATTTCTGTCGGCAGTGATGGCCTCATCGGCGGCAAGCCCCCTCCCACCGGGAGAACGCATTTCAACATGTAGGAGCGGGCTTGCTCGCGAAGGCGTCGCCTCAGGCAACTAAGTCGCCGGCCGAATCGCCTTGATCAGCGCTTGCAGCGAATACCCCAACCGCGGCGCCAGGGCTTCGGCGCGGGCCGAGAGTGCTCCCAGGTCAAGGTCCTGATCCAGCTCCGACGGCACCAGCAAAATCACATTGCCCTCCTTCACCGGCAGTTCCCAGTAATGCCGGTGATACAACCCGCGCAGCAAGGCAGCGCCCAGCGGCTTGCCGTCGTCGGTGGCCCATTGGTTGATCACCAGCCAGCCACCGGGATTGAGTTTCTTCTGGCAGTTTTCCAGAAAGGTCCACGCCAGGTGCCCGACGCCTGGGCCTACATCGGTGTACAGGTCGACAAAAATCAGGTCGGCCGACTCAGCCGTGTCGAGCAATTGCAGGGCATCGCCGATGCGGATGTACAGGCGCGGATCGTCGTCCAGCCCCAGGTATTCGATGGCCAGCCGCGGTACGTCGGGACGCAGCTCGATGGCTTCGACGTCTTCCAGCGGCAGGAACTTGAGGCATGCCTGGGTCAGCGTGCCGGCGCCCAGGCCGAGGAACAGCGCGCTCTCCGGGTGCGCATGGCACAACGCGCCGATCAGCATCGCGCGGGTGTAGTCGTACTCCAGCCAACTCGGGTCGGCGGTGAACACGCAGCTTTGCTCGATGGCATCGCCAAACTCGAGAAAGCGGTAATCGGCCACTTCGAGCACACGGATCATGCCGAAATCATCATGGACTTCGGCCAGCAGGCGCTCGACACGCTCCTCGGTCATCACTACTCCTAAAAGGTTTACCGCACGGCAAAGGCGCGATTGTCGGCCAAGCGGCGGCAACAGGTCACGCACTAATTGCTGATAACATTGGCGCCCGACCGTCAATCAGCCAATCGAGTTCATGATGAGCCAACCCTGGAGCCCCGACAGCTGGCGCGCCCTGCCGATCCAGCAACAACCCCAGTACCCGGACGCTGCGCACTTGCTGCAAGTGGAGCAGAACCTGGCCAGCTACCCGCCACTGGTGTTTGCCGGGGAAGCCCGCGAGTTGCGCCGTCAGTTTGCCGAAGTGACCCAGGGCCGCGCGTTCCTGTTGCAAGGCGGCGACTGTGCCGAAAGCTTCGCCGAGTTCTCCGCCGCAAAAATCCGCGACACCTTCAAGGTGCTGCTGCAGATGGCGATTGTGATGACCTTTGCCGCCGGTTGCCCGGTGGTGAAAGTCGGGCGCATGGCCGGCCAGTTCGCCAAGCCGCGCTCGGCCAACGATGAAACCATCGACGGCATCACCCTGCCCGCCTACCGTGGCGATATCGTCAATGGCATCGGCTTTGACGAAAAAAGCCGCGTGCCGGACCCGGACCGCCTGCTGCAGTCCTATCACCAGTCGACCGCCACGCTAAACCTGCTGCGCGCGTTCGCCCAGGGCGGTTTTGCCGACCTGCACCAGGTGCACAAGTGGAACCTGGACTTTATCGCCAACTCCGCCCTCGCCGAAAAATACAGCCAGTTGGCCGACCGCATCGACGAAACCCTGGCGTTCATGCGCGCCTGTGGCATGGACAGCTCGCCGCAGTTGCGCGAAACCAGCTTCTTCACTGCCCACGAAGCACTGTTGCTCAACTACGAGCAAGCCTTCGTGCGCCGCGACAGCCTGACCAACGACTACTACGACTGCTCGGCCCACATGCTGTGGATCGGCGACCGTACCCGTCAGTTGGACGGCGCCCACGTCGAGTTCCTGCGCGGGGTCAACAACCCGATCGGCGTCAAGGTCGGCCCGAGCATGAACCCGGATGACCTGATCCGCCTGATCGACATCCTCAACCCGGACAACGACCCAGGCCGGCTGAACCTGATCGCGCGCATGGGCGCCGGCAAGGTCGGCGACCACCTGCCACACCTGATTCGCGCCGTGCAGCGCGAGGGCAAGCAGGTGCTGTGGAGCTCCGACCCGATGCATGGCAACACCATCAAGGCCAGCAGCGGCTACAAGACCCGCGACTTTGCGCAGATCCTCGGCGAAGTGAAGGAATTCTTCCAAGTGCACCAGGCCGAGGGCAGCTATGCCGGCGGGATTCATATCGAGATGACCGGGCAGAACGTGACCGAGTGCATCGGCGGCGCACGGCCGATCACCGAAGACGGCTTGTCGGACCGCTACCACACCCACTGCGACCCTCGGATGAATGCCGATCAGTCGCTGGAACTGGCGTTCCTGATTGCCGAGACCCTGAAACAGGTCAAGCGCTGACCCTCCCAGGCGAGCAGGCTTGCCACAACGGTCCTGCTCACTGCAATAACATCGCCGCTCTTAAGCGGTCGGCACTCGGCCGCTGGCAATTGAGCTGGACATGCTCCAGCCCCAGCCAGTCGGCCATTTGCCGCAGGTTTGCGGCCAATGCCGCCATCCCCTCGTCATCCAGCCCAGGCTCTTCTTCGTGCACCGCATGCACCGCCAGACGCCCATTGGCGCGTTCGGCGCGCAAGTCGATGCGTGCGGCGATGCGCTCGTTGTGCAAAAACGGCAGCACGTAATAGCCATACACCCGCTTGTCTTGCGGGGTGTAGATCTCCAGGCGGTAACGGAAATCGAACAGCCGCTCGGTGCGGCTGCGTTCCCAGACCAGCGAATCGAACGGTGACAACAACGCACTGGCCGGCACCTTGCGCGGCACTTTCGGTTCGGGCAGGCAGTACGCCGGTTGCTTCCAGCCTTGCACCTGGCACACCTGCAACTGTCCGTCCTCGACCAACTCCGCCAGACGGCTGCGGCTGTCGGCTGGGTCCAGGCGGAAGTAATCGCGCAGGTCTTTTTCAGTGGCAACGCCCAATGCCGTCGCGCTGTGCAGCAGCAGGCCGCGCTGAGCCTCGGGCTCAGTGACAGTGGTTTGAAGGATAGCGCTGGGGATGACCCGTTCCGGCAAATCGTAGAGACGCTCAAACCCACGTCGCCCGGCAACGGTGACCAGTCCCGCAGCAAACAGCCACTCGAGTGCGTGCTTTTCATCGCTCCAGTCCCACCAGGGGCCGGCGCGCTCCTCGCGCGTCGACAGGCTGCCTGCACCCAGCGCGCCCTGTTGCTCGACGGTTTGCAGCACGCGCCGAAGGGTGGCCTGCTGCTCGCGACCGAACCGCGCCATTTGCGCATAAATCCCCTGCCCCAACTTCGCCCGCTCCATGCGCCAGCGCATCAGCGGGTACAACGCCATGGGCAGCAAAGAGGCCTCATGGCCCCAGTATTCAAACAGCGAACGCCGTCGCCCCTGGCTCCAGGCAGCCTGTTCGAGCAGCACGGGAGAATAACTGCCAAGGCGCGAAAATAACGGCAGGTAATGCGAACGCACCACGGCGTTGACCGAATCGATCTGCAATACCCCCAGGCGCTCAATCAAGCGATTGAGGTGCGCGGCCTTGATCAACGCAGGCGCCTGGCGCCCGGAAAAACCCTGGGCTGCCAGCGCCATGCGCCTTGCTTGCTTGAGTGAAAAACACAGGTTGGCGGGCATGGGGTTCTCCGTAGGGGCTCGCCAACCACCCTACTGCATCCACGCTCATTTTCGCAGCGGGTCTTGCCAGAAATGCAGGTGACGGTCCTGCTCGACGTCGCCGCGATTGAGCCCGATATCTTTCAGCGCATCGTCGCTCAAACTCGCGAGCATCTGCCGTTCCTCATGCAGCGCCTGCCAACGGACCACCCGCTGAAACAGCCCGGAAAACGGACGTTTTGCCAGCAACACAAAGCCTCTTTGACCTTTCATCTTCTCGCCCTCCAGTGGGGATGGCGCAAGTGTGTGCCCGAGGCTTATGATCAATCCAACGAATGTTTCTTATGCAATACATCTCAGAGTTTGATCAATTTCTGGCTATCCGAGCATCGACACCGAAGTGCTGCGCACCTTTGTCGCCATTGCCGACCAGGGCGGTTTCACCCGCGCAGGCGAGGCGGTCAACCGCACCCAATCGGCAGTGAGCATGCAGATGAAACGTCTCGAAGAAGACGTGCTGCAGCGCAAGTTGTTCGAGCGCGACGGCCGCCAAGTGCGGCTCACGCCCGAGGGCCAGGTGCTGCTGGGTTATGCGCGGCGCATCTTGAAACTGCACAGCGAGGTGTTCAACACCCTGCGCGAACCGCACATGGTGGGCCTGGTGCGCATCGGCACGCCGGATGATTACGTGATGCGCTTCCTGCCGGGGATCCTCAAACAGTTTTCCAAGGCCTACCCGCTGATCCAGATCGAGATGCACTGCGAGTCGTCCTCGGTGCTGATGCAGCGCCGCGACCTGGCGCTGACCGTGATCAGCCGCGAACCGGGCAATGATATCGGCGAACTGTTGCGCACCGAACGCATGGTGTGGGCGGCGGCGCCGTGCTTTTGCGTGGACGAACACGAGTCTTTGCCACTGGCGATTTCCGGCACTGACTGCCTGTACACCCAGTGGACCCGCACCGCGCTGGATGCGGCCGGGCGCGATTATCGCCTGGCTTATCACAGCTCCAACGTGGCGGCGATTCAGGCGGTGGTCAACGCCGGCCTGGCGGTCATGGTGTGCATGGAAAGCCTGGTGACGGACGACTTGCGCATTCTGGGCAGCGATGAAGGGTTCCCGCCGTTGCCGTCGATGAACCTGCACTTGCTGCGCAACCCGGCGATGACGTCTCCTATCACCGAGTGCCTGGCGGACTACATCCTTGAGGGCTTCAGACTTTAAACGTGAGCATCACCGCGCACACCACCAGAAAGCCGCAGAACAGCCCGCGCAATACGCGCTCCGGCAGCGCATGGGCAACTTTCACGCCCCAACTGATGCTCAGCAGGCCGCCGACCGCCAGTGGCACGCCGATCATCCAATCCACCTCGTGGTGCCAGGCGTAGGTCACCAGGGTTACGCCGGTGCTGGGCAACGCCAAGGCCAGGGACAGGCCTTGGGCGACCACCTGGGTGGTGCCGAACAGGCTGGTCAGCACCGGCGTGGCAACCACCGCGCCCCCCACGCCGAACAACCCGCCCATGGCGCCCGAGGCGGCGCCCAGTACACCGAGCCACGGCCAGGAATAACGCATGTGCGCAGTCGGCGGTGCATTGCGCGTGAACATGCGCAGCAGGTTGTAGGCCGAGAGCGTCAGCAGGAAAGCGATAAAACCGATGCGCATCGCGCCTGCGTCCAGCCCCACCGCCCAGATCGAACCGAGCCAGGCAAAACTGAAACCCATCACGCCCAGCGGCAAGGCATGCCGCAGTTCAATGCGATTACGTTGGTGGTAGCGCCACAGGGCCAGCATCACATTCGGCACCACCATCACCAGCGCCGTGCCCTGGGCGAGTTGCTGGTCCAGGCCGAACAACACGCCGAGCACCGGGATGGCAATCAGCCCGCCGCCGATCCCGAACAAGCCGCCCACCGTGCCGAGGGCTGCGCCCAATACCAGGTATATCGCTAAATCCAACACCGCTCGTTACTCCACAATCCCAAGCCTTGCATGCTACGCAGTCGGCTCTGGCGTGGAAACGCACAGCAACGCACAATGGCTGTGCCAATCTTGCATAAGCGCTAGCCCATGAATCCGAATACCCTGACCGATCAACTGGGCCTGTTTCTCGACGTACTGGAAACCGGCAGCTTTTCTGCCGCCGCACGGCGTCATCCGCTGACGCCTTCGGCGGTGGCCCGGCGCATCGACAGCCTGGAGAGCTCGGTGGGCAGCCGCTTGTTTCAGCGCAGCACCCACGCGGTGGTGCCGACCCCCGCGGGCCTGGCCTTTGCCGAACGGGCGCGCAGGATCGTCACCGAGTTGCAATTGGCACGGGCCGAGGCGGTGTCCCTGAGCCATGCGCCGGAAGGCCTGATTCGCGTGGACGCGCCGGCAGCCTTCGGCCGACGCCACTTGGCGCCGGTGATCGCCGACTTTCTCAACGTGTACCCTGGGCTGGACGTGCACCTGCATTTGATCGACAGTTTTGTCGATATGCAGGGCGCGCACCTGGGCAAGGTCGACCTGGTGCTGCGTGCCGGGCATATCGTCGACACCCGGCTGATCGCCACGCCCCTGGCGAGCATCGTGCGTATCGCCTGCGCCAGCCCGGCGTACCTGAAAAGCCGCGGAACGCCCACCCACCCTCGCGAACTGAGCGAGCATGATGGGCTGGACTGGGACGGCCTGGCGCCGATGTTCGCCTGGCGCTTCGAACTGGACGGGCGCCGCGCCACCTATCGCCCGCAGCGCATCCGCATGAGCGCCAACAACGCCGAAGCACTGTTGTCCGGCGCGCTCGCCGGGCTGGGGATTGCCCACCTGCCGACCTGGCTGGCCAGTGAGTACCTGGTGCGCGGCGAGCTGTTGCCGCTGTTCTGCGAAGGCGGCCTGCCCAGCCCGGAAACCACCGGGATTTACGCGCTGCGCCTGGAGCAACAGGCCAACGCGCGCAGCCGCTTATTGCTGGAATACTTGAAATCCCGATTCAGCCCGGTCCCTCCCTGGGATCTGGCCCTGCAAAGTGGCTTGGTCTGACCGCCTGGGCAGAATTATCTGGCGCATTAAAGGTTTGCCCGCTAGATTCCAGGCCAGATACGCTTTTTTCGAGGCACCGCCATGAGCAAAAATCCTGACCCGTGCGAATCCCTGCTGCTGGACAACCAGCTGTGTTTCGCCCTGCATTCCACCTCGCTGCTGATGACCAAGGTCTACAAGCCTCTGCTGCAAGCCCTCGGCCTGACCTACCCGCAGTACCTGGCGATGATGGTGCTGTGGGAAGAGGATGGTTTGACCGTCGGCGAAATCAGCAATCGCCTGTTGACCGATCCGGGCTCCCTCACCCCGCTGCTCAAGCGCCTGGAAGCCGAAGGCCTGCTCAGCCGCACGCGCAGCCGCGAAGACGAGCGCGTGGTGGTGGTGGAATTGACCGCCGCCGGCCGCGCCTTGCAGGAAAAAGCCATGGGCATTCCGCAGTGCATCCTCGGCGCCAGCGGCCTTGAGCTCGAGCAATTACGCAAGTTGCAGGCTGACTTGGTTGCTCTGCGCAGTCATCTGCAGAACGCAATCTAAAAGCACCAAAGCAGCAAAAACGTGGGAGCGGGCTTGCTCGCGAAGGCGCAGTGTCAGTCACAGAATTCATTGGCTGATACACCGTTTTCGCGAGCAAGCCAGCTCCCACATTGGGTTCCGCGGCGCGCCATTATTCAAAACACAGAACATTTTCGTAAAATTATCTTGCGCGCTAAACATTTGCGCTATACATTCACCTCACCAACTACTTAGCGCGCAAACATTTAGCGCATAAAACCAAGAGGACGACACCATGCAAACGCTCTATACCGCAGTAGCCACCGCCACCGGCGGCCGTGATGGTCGTGCTGTTTCCAGCGACAACATCCTCGACGTAAAACTCTCCACACCCAAGGAATTGGGCGGCGCCGGCGGCCAGGCCACCAACCCTGAACAACTGTTCGCTGCCGGCTACTCGGCCTGCTTTATCGGTGCGCTGAAATTCGTCGCCAGCCAGACCAAACGCAAAACCCCGGATGACGCTTCGATCACTGCCCACGTCGGCATCGGCCAGATCCCTGGCGGTTTCGGCTTGGACATCGACCTGCACATCAGCCTGCCGGGCCTGGCCCAGGACGATGCACAAAGCCTGGTCGACGCCGCGCACCAGGTCTGCCCGTACTCCAACGCCACCCGTGGCAACGTCGATGTGCGCCTGCACGTAACCGTCTAAATGACCTCGGCCGCCCCTGGAGAAAAAAATGAACACAATTGGTAAAGCGCTCACCAGCACCCTGCTCGCCCTGTCCATCACCAACGCCTTTGCGGCGACCGGTGAGGTCGAACACACCACCCAGGCCTTCCTGGATGTGTTGAACGCAGGCACCGGTAAACCGATGGAACAACTGACGCCGAAGGACGCGCGCGCTGTACTGACCGGCGCCCAGGCCGGTGTGAAGCTGACCCTGCCCAAGGCGCAGGTGAGCCAGAAGACCATCCAGGTCGATGGCCAGCCGCTGGGCCTGACCATCGTGCGGCCAGCCGGGGTCAAGGGCACATTGCCGGTGTTCATGTTTTTCCACGGCGGCGGTTGGGTGCTGGGGGATTACCCGACCCATGAACGCCTGGTGCGGGATTTGGTGGTGGGTTCGGGGGCTGTCGCGGTGTTCGTCAATTACACACCGTCGCCGGAAGCGCATTACCCGGTGGCGATCAACCAGGCCTACGGCGCAACGAAGTGGGTCGCCGAACACGGCAAAGAGATCAATGTCGACGGCAAGCGCCTGGCGGTTGCGGGCAACAGTGTCGGCGGCAACATGGCGGCGGTGGTCAGCCTGATGGCCAAGGACAAGGGCACGCCGGCGATCAAGTTCCAGCTGTTGCTGTGGCCGGTGACCGACGCCAACTTTGACACCGGTTCCTACAACCAGTATGCCGAAGGACATTTCCTCACCCGCAACATGATGAAGTGGTTCTGGGACAACTACACCACCGACGCCAACCAGCGCGCCGAGGTCTATGCCTCGCCACTGCGGGCCACGACTGATCAGCTCAAGGGGCTGCCACCCGCGCTGATCCAGACCGCCGGATCGGACGTGCTGCGTGATGAAGGCGAAGCCTATGCACGCAAGTTGGACCAGGCCGGAGTACCGGTGACCGCCGTGCGCTACAACGGTATGATCCACGACTACGGCCTGCTTAATGTGGTCAGCCAGGTGCCGGCGGTACGTTCGGCCTTGCTGCAAGCGTCGGACGAGCTCAAGCAACACCTCAAGTAAGCCCGGTGAAGTAAAGATGACGCCCACAAAAAAGCCCGACTCAAGGTCGGGCTTTTTTTCGTATCGGCAGGGCCAGAATTACTTCTTGGCGCGACCTTTGTACGAACCACCTTCACGGGTGTCGATCTCGATCAGGTCGTCGATTTCGATGAAATCGGCCACTTGCAGTTCGGTACCGTTAGACAGCTTGGCAGGCTTCATCACCTTGCCCGAAGTGTCGCCGCGCGCGGAACCTTCGGTGTAGGCAACCTTACGCACGATGGTGGTCGGCAGCTCTACGGAAACCAGGCGCTCTTCGAAGAAAATAGCTTCGCAGACGTCTTCCATGCCTTCTTCGATGAACGGCAGAACGGCTTCGATATCTTCAGCGTTCAGCTCGTACATGGTGTAGTCAGTGGTGTCCATGAACGTGTAGGTGTCGCCGCTGATGAAGGACAGGGTCGCTTCTTTGCGGTCGAGGATCACGTCGTCCAGTTTGTCATCGGCGCTGTAGACGATCTCGGTCTTGTAACCGGTCAGCAGGTTCTTCAGCTTGGTCTTCATGATTGCGCTGTTACGACCAGACTTGGTGAACTCAGCTTTCTGAACCAGCCAAGGGTCGTTTTCGAGACGGATCACTGTACCGGGTTTCAGTTCTTTACCAGTTTTCATTGCGTATATCCGAAATTTGGATGGGATTTACAAAAATCAAGGTCGCGTATCATATCCAACTTTCATAAAACTGTACCAGCGCCGTCGCAAGATCAGCCTGCAAGCCTTGTTCCAGACACCACGTCTGCGCATGCGCGCTCACCTCTGGCCAATGCTCAAGGAGCATTTTCCACGCATGTGCCATATCGCCATCAGTGTTCCAGGCTTGCCATAGCGCAACCAGCGCCACCTTTGCGGGCGGTGACAGCGCGGCGGTGTAGAGCTCGAGGAAGGCGTCGAGTTTGTCGAGATGGATAGCTTCGTCCTGGCGATAGATGTGCCAAAGCAATGGCCGCCCGGCCCATTGGGCGCGCACGAACGAGTCTTCGCCGCGCACCGCGTTGAAGTCGCAGCACCATAGCATGCGGTCATATTGTTCCTGGCGTACGAACGGCAACACCTGCACGGTCAAGACGCCACGCTGATGCACGGCCCCCGCCGCCAGCCCTTCCACGCCGAGCCAACGTTGCACATCACCGAGGATGCGCCCTTCCGGCACCAATAGATGAGTGGCGTGCCCGTCCGTCGACAATACGTCGAGCCAGCCGCCAAGGCCGCTGTTTTCGTAGGCAAACAACGAGATCAGCCGCGCGCCCTCTACGGGAAATACGCCCAGGCCTTGCAGGAATTGGCGCTGCGCATCTGCATCTTGCTGAAACGTCTGACGCTGTTCCAGCAACCCCGCCTCGCGCAGCAGACCACCGGTGCCTGGCCGGAAGCCGGGGAAAAAGAAGTACTTCTGCACGCCCTTGAACTTCACCGACGGCAAGCGGTGGCAACCCACCACCCAGTCTTCGGCGCTCAGGTAATCCAGGTTCATCCACAGTGGCGTGCGCTCGCGCGCCGCCATGGCTTCCATATAGTCGGGCGGCAACTGGCAGGCGAAGGCCGCGATGACCACATCGGCAGCCGGCGCCGCAGCCCATTCGGCCGGCCAATGGCGCACGTCGACGCCCTCTTGCCATTGCTGGCTCAACTGCACATCGATCTCGGGGCACATGCGCTCGAAGGCGCGCAGGTCATCGACCCACAAACGCACTTCGCAAGCGTGCTCCATCACCAATTGCCGGGCCAGGCGCCACGTCACGCCGATGTCGCCGTAGTTGTCGACGACACTGCAAAAAATATCCCAGCGGGCTTTCATTCCGGGCTCCAACGATCAAAGGCTCGATTGTCCGCATAAATGCCGTGATGCAGAAGGCTTGATCGCGATTATTCTGCATGGCGGCTGTGCGACAATCGCTGCCACGCCGCAAATGCCCGCCAGGAGGCCATCATGTCTGACCGTTCGTTGTCGCTGCCCAAGCTCACGCTCGCCATCGCCCTGGGTGTGTGGCTAGGGTTTATCGCGATTGTGCTGAGCACCTGGCTGGCATCGCGCTACCTGTTCGCGCAAAACCTGGCACCGGTTGCCCAGGCCGTTCAGCAATTGGGTAAACCGGCGCCGGCCGCGCCGGAGCCGCCGAACCGTATGTTCGAGCAGTACCAGCAGAACCTGCAAAAGCAGGAGCAGCAGCAGACCCTGGACCAGGCGCGCAACAACGCACGTAACCTGTCCAACCCCAAATGCCAGTTCTGGTTGCAGCAGGACCAGAACGCGCCGAATGAAAAGAGCCGGGCGAATGTCCTGCAATTTTGCGAATGATCAAGCACAGCCATGAATAAACACGCCGTTCACCAGCGGGTGCTGGAGAAGCTCAGTATCGACCTCGAGATTGCCCAGCGTGCCGCGCAGACCGCCTACGAAACCGCGACCCACGAAGAAAACATCGCCGAAAACAAATACGACACCCTGGGGCTGGAGGCGTCCTACCTCGCGGCCGGGCAAGCCAAACGTGTCGAGGAAATCAAGCAGGCGCTGGTGCTGTGCCAGAACATGGCGCTGCGTGCCTACGATGACCAGCGCGGCATAGAAATCGGCGCGCTACTGGGCCTGGAGGACGAGAACGGTCGCCAGCAATGGCTGTTCCTGGCGCCGGATGCGGCGGGTCTGAAGGTGGAGGTGGTGGGGCAACCGGTGACCGTCATCACCCCGCGCTCGCCCTTGGGCAAAAGCCTGCTGGGCAAGTTCGAAGGCGATGAGGTAGAGATTCTGGTGGCAGGCGCTCGGCAACTGTTTGCGGTTACCGAGGCCAGATAAACCACTCAGTGAACAGGCAGTTCAACGCCGTCGAACAGCTCTTCGAGTTCCTGCTTGTTGTGGCACTGGATGGCCTTGGCCATCACTTCGCGGGTCAGGTGCGGCGCGAACTTCTCGATGAAGTCGCACATGAAACCCCGCAGGAAGGTGCCACGACGGAAGCCGATCTTGGTCACGCTGGACTCGAACAACTCGCTGGCATCCAGCACCACCAGGTCTTTATCGAGGGCAGTGTCGACCGCCATCTTGGCGACGATACCCACGCCCAGGCCCAGGCGCACGTAGGTCTTGATCACGTCGGCATCGGCGGCGGTAAACACCACTTTCGGCGTGAGGCCGCGATGACTGAAGGCTTCGTCAAGCTTGGAGCGGCCGGTGAAACCGAACACGTAGGTCACGATCGGGTATTCGGCCAGGGCTTCGAGGGTCAGCTTCGGCAGCTTGGCCAGCGGGTGGCCCTGAGGCACGACGACGCAACGGTTCCAGCGATAGCACGGCATCATCACCAGGTCACCGAACAGCTCGAGGGCTTCGGTGGCGATGGCGAAATCGACGGTACCGTCAGCCGCCATCTCGGCGATCTGCATCGGCGACCCCTGGTGCATGTGCAGGGCGACGTCCGGGTACTGCTTGATGAAATCGCGGATCACCGGCGGCAAGGCATAACGCGCCTGGGTGTGGGTGGTGGCGATCGACAGGGTGCCCTTCTTCTCGTTGGAGAATTCCTGGGCGATCTGCTTGATGCTTTCGACTTTGCGCAGGATCTCGCCGGCGGTGGTGATGATGCGCTCACCGGCGGGGGTGACCCGGGTCAGGTGCTTGCCGCTGCGCGCGAACACTTCAACGCCCAGCTCGTCTTCGAGCAGGCGGATCTGCTTGCTGATACCGGGTTGCGAGGTGTAGAGGCTTTGAGCGGTAGCGGAAACGTTGAGGTCGTGGTGCGCCACTTCCCAGATGTAGCGCAGTTGTTGAAGCTTCATATGTGTCCCTCAAAGCAGATAGACGCCACGGGTATCAGCGACGGTATATAACTATATTAAAGGTTAGACAGATAAATCTAGAACTTTTTATCCTTTCCTACCGATCACACGTCATCATTGCGTCGACGCTGTACAGCAGGCACCAGGTAAACCGGCACCGTAGACAGCTGCACCACTCGAGCGGCGGTGCGCCCAAGCGGTGTGGCAACCGCCGCTGCATGGCTGTGGCTGCCGACGATCAACAGGTCTACGGAGAGTTTGCGCAACTGGTCGAGTATCACCTCGCAGGGGTCCCCCTGAATCACCCGTACCGAACGAATCAACTTAAGGTCCTGCTCCCCTTCCCCCAACTCCTCGCGAAAACTGTCCAGCACGCGCTGCTCGATGGTTGCCATCACCGTGGTCAGGCCCTGGGTCTGCCACTCACTCAAGGCCTGCTCATCAAGGTAGCTCTGCAACACTGATTCGGCGAACAGCCCGATCGGCTCGACGGCATGAATCACATACAGGTCGGCCTTGAACGTTCGCGCCAGCGCCAGCGCATGTTGCATCACATAAGGCGCATACAGACCAAGGTCCGTGGCGTACAGCATCGAACGAATCATAGAACCTCCTGGGCTGCCAGGGCGGCGGAGATTGAATCAGCTTAGCAGCGCCCAAGCGACTTGGATTGACTTAGATCTTCACCTCGTTACTGATGCCATGGGGCACATGCCCGGTGGCCACCACGTCCCTGGCTTTCTCGCAATGACCGGCCTGGTCATCGAAAAACACATCGGCGGCGAACGCCTCCAGAAACGCGGATTTTTCCAGGCCGCCGAGGAACAGTGACTCGTCCAGGCGGATATCCCATTCACGCAAGGTGCGAATCACCCGCTCATGGGACGGCGCCGAACGCGCGGTCACCAGCGCAGTGCGGATCGGGCAGGCCTCATCGGGAAACTCGCGCTGCAACAGGTTCAGCGCCGCCAGGAAACCCTTGAACGGCCCCCCATGCAAAGGCTGACGCGCCGATTCGCGCTCGCTGGCCTGGAACGCAGCCAACCCACCGGCCTGATACACACGCTCCGATTCATCGGAGAACAGCACCGCGTCACCGTCAAAGGCAATGCGCAGTTCTTCGCTGCAAGCGCGGTTCGGGCCGCCGGACAAAATCGTCGCCGCCGCGAAGCCAGCATCGAGAGCACTGCGCACATCCTCCGCATGGGTCGACAAGAACAGATGGCAGCCAAACGCCGCCAGATACGGGTAAGGGCTGCGGCCACCGACGAAGGCCGCGCGGGAAATATCCAGGCCGTAATGCTGGATCGAGTTGAACACACGCAAGCCCGTGTCGGCGCTGTTGCGCGACACCAGCACCACCTCGACGCGGGCGCGCCCCAGGCTGGCGTTGAGGCTGAGCAGCTTCTTGACCAGCGGGAAGGCGTCGCCGGGTTCGAGGATTTCCTCCTCGTGTTCGATCTGGTACTGGCGGTAGGTCTCGACGCCTTCGGCCAGGTAAACCTTGTGGCTTTCACTCAGGTCGAAGAGCGCCCGCGAAGAGATCGCCAGCACCAGTTTGTCGCCCAATCCGTTCGCCATGCGATGTCCCCCGACTCAGCGATTATGCCGATCAATAAAACTCAAGGCCTGGTAGAGCGCCCGCATGCGTGGCAACTCGCAACCCGCCGCCTTGGCCGCGGCCAGTGGCCGGGCGTAGATCGCCGCCAGTTCCAGCGGGCGTTTGTGCACGTGATCGTGGTACATACTCGGCAGGTAGTCGTCCATGGTTTCAGTCATGGCGAACATCTGCTCGGCGTAGCTGGCAGCAATGTCATGGCCACAGGCGTGGGCGCCCTGCACCACTTCGGCCATCAGTGCGTGGATCAGTTCGCGGCTGGATTCGTCAGCCATCAGCGCCGTGGTGCCAGTGCCCAGTAAAACCGAGAGGCCGTTGTAGGGCACGTTCCACACCAGCTTATGCCAGCGGGCCTGATGCACATTGGCCATGGCCTGGGACTCGATGCCGGCCTTGTGAAACAGCGCGGCGCCGGCTTCGACGATGGCTTTCTGAAGGGTTTCATCGTTGGCCGCGGTGCCACTGTGGTAGCCCAGATTGACCCGGCCCAGGGCCTGATGCTCGACCACGCCAGGCGCGGAGCGGTGCACGCCGATATAACACAGCCCGCCCAGCAGATGCAGGGAAGCCGGCAGGTGGGCACGCAGGTCGTCTTCCACATCGAGGCCGTTTTGCAACAGCACCACTTTGGCATCCGGCGCGGCGACCTGGGCAAGGGTCGGCGCCAGCTCCACATTGCCGGTGGATTTGGTGCCCACCAGTAACCAATCGCACGGCGGCATATCGGCGGCGCGTGCATAGGCCTGTACCGGATGCAGGTGCAGACTGCCATGCACGCTGCTGTTTAGATGCAAGCCATGCTCGCTGACCGCGGCGTATTCGCTGCGCAACAGGAAGTGCACATCGAACCCGGCGCGCGCCAGCATCAAGCCGTAGAAACCACCGATGGCGCCGGTGCCGATAATGCCGATGCGGGGCGATGTTGCGGTCATGGCAGGTCCTCTGGAGTGCGGGTAAGTGCTTGATTAATTGCGTCGGTAAGGTCGGCAAGTGCAAGACGTGCCTGTAGTTGCCCGAGGAACTGACCCTCGCACACCACGAACAACGCCGGCAAATGAAAGATCTGGTAGCGCTCGACCGCCCCACCGTTGTGCCCGGCATCCACCCAGCACACGCGATCCACCGGCAGCCGCCAAGCCGGCAGTTGCTGGCGTGCCCACCGACAACTGGAACACCCTACGCTGGTAAACACCACAAGCGAAATACCTGGCAATCCCAGCAATTGCTGGTCAATATCCAGGTCGGTCAATTCCAGTTCCTTCACTATACTGCTGCTGCCGCCGTCAACTGGACGGTGCTCGGAGTCCGTGTACATGGGTCGTTTTTTACCTCACCCTGATGATGTCGCTGTCGAGTTAATCCAACGCCCCTCTCCCGCCCTGCCCCGCCAACGCCTGCACACTATCGGCCTGGGCGGCATTGCCTGCCACTGGCCGCGCGCCTGGCGCCGGGGTACGGCGGTTGATCTGCACATTCCCTCCCTGGGTCCCAGCGCCCGCTACCCAGGCTATGTCGCGTGGTGCCGCAAGCTGGAAAACGGCTACCGCATCGGCATCTCGTTTACCGATGAGCATGCACTGTTCGGCGCCCGAATGGGTGAGCAAGCATGCCGGATGGAACGCTATTGCCGCCAGCACGAAGACGCCGAGCCGACACCCGCGCAACTCGAGGCGTTGGCCCGCGAGTGGGTGGCGCGCCACGCCGGCGAGTTCTCCCATGACGCATTTGTGCGCCCGGCACGGGATTAAACCGGGCTTTGCCCATTGTGGCGGGCCCGTGTTACGCGCTAAGGTTCCTCCCCCCTGTATTCAAATCATGCTGTGCCCGCCGCACGGGGATGGCTGGCGGCCGGCACCCGTGACCCTGGCGAGTAACACGATGGCTGATTTACCGATCAATGACCTTAACGTCGAATCCAACGAGACGCTGATCACACCCGATCAGCTCAAGCGCGAAATCCCCCTGAGCGACGCTGCCTTGCAGACCGTCACCAAGGGTCGCGAAGTCATCCGTGACATTCTCGACGGCACCGACCACCGCCTGTTCGTCGTGATCGGGCCTTGCTCGATCCACGACCTCAAGGCTGCCCACGAATACGCCGAACGCCTCAAGGTGCTGGCGGCGGAAGTGTCCGACACCCTGTACCTGGTGATGCGCGTGTATTTCGAAAAGCCGCGCACCACCGTCGGCTGGAAAGGCTTGATCAACGACCCGTACCTGGACGACTCGTTCAAGATCCAGGACGGCTTGCACATCGGTCGTCAGTTGCTGCTGGACCTGGCGGAAATGGGCCTGCCCACCGCCACCGAGGCCCTCGACCCGATCTCCCCGCAGTACCTGCAGGACCTGATCAGCTGGTCGGCCATCGGCGCGCGTACCACCGAATCCCAGACCCACCGCGAAATGGCGTCCGGCCTGTCCTCGGCCGTGGGTTTCAAGAACGGCACCGACGGCGGCCTGACGGTGGCGATCAACGCCCTGCAATCGGTCTCCAGCCCGCACCGCTTCCTGGGTATCAACCAGGAAGGTGGCGTCTCCATCGTCACCACCAAGGGCAATGCCTACGGTCACGTGGTGTTGCGCGGCGGCAACGGCAAGCCCAACTATGATTCGGTCAGCGTTGCGCTGTGCGAGCAGGCTCTGAACAAAGCCAAGATCAAGCCGAACATCATGGTCGACTGCAGCCACGCCAACTCCAACAAGGACCCGGCCCTGCAGCCGCTGGTGATGGAAAACGTTGCCAACCAGATCCTCGAAGGCAACCAGTCGATTATCGGCCTGATGGTCGAGAGCCACCTGAACTGGGGCTGCCAGGCGATTCCAAAAGACCTCGCCGACTTGCAGTACGGCGTGTCGATCACCGATGCCTGCATCGACTGGTCCGCCACCGAAAACACCCTGCGCAGCATGCACGCCAAGCTCAAGGACGTATTGCCCAAGCGCAAACGCACCTGAACAAAGACTGCGCACACAAAAACGCCGGGCTAAACCCGGCGTTTTTTATGGCTGCTCGTTCAGAGCTTCGCGGCATGGCGCTGGTGGCGCTCCATGTAGCGTTCGACGTAAGAGCAGGACGGGATCACCGTGTAGCCAGCCTCTTCGGCGAACTTCAAGGCTTCCTCGGTCAATGCCGCCGCAATACCACGGCCTCGCAGTGCGTTGGGCACGAAGGTGCGATAGATATCCAGGGTCTGCTTCCCGAGGTCCATGTAGGTCAGATAGGCACGATGACCGTCCACATTGGTCTCGAACTGATGACCAGCCTGGTCATGGTGGATGGACAACGCCTCGCTCATCACTACTCCTCGCGGGTCTTGGATTCTGACCCCTACCTTACCGATGTTTTTCCGGCGAAGGAACATCTACGCCACCCCGTGCCGGGTTCGACAACGAGAAAACCTCTAGTGCTCACAACCAGCACCTAAGGAATAGTAGGCGCCAATCCCGCCATTGCTCAAGGCGCACTCGTCATCCTCTGCCACGGGTGGATATAGAAAGGGCCTCGATCACTCGGTGACCGATAGCCTGAACATTGCCGGCAGTTGAACCTTGAGACGAACTGACGCTCTTAAAGTCACCTCTACATGAGTAAAAGATGCCAGACACGGTAAAGACGGGCTGTACGAAAGTGTCGGGGTCGATATATAAATTTTCATCTATTTACCCGGCTTGACGCATGCGGGCTGGCCCTTTCAGCCTGGATCCAATCTTCACCGGAATGCAAAAAACTGGACGGCTTTTTATACAAACCTCCAGAAGATTAGCCAAAACAGATTCGGCACAAGAATTTTTTTTGCTTCTTGCGCTACGTCAGTTTACTTACTACAAGTAATGAGTAGTATGTACGCCGGCTATCCGCTCACTCTGGGCAAGTAGCCATTTAATAGAAAGTCCTTGAAGGGGAACACGATGAACAACGTTCTGAAATTCTCTGCTCTGGCTCTGGCCGCAGTTCTGGCTACCGGTTGCAGCAGCGTCTCCAAAGAAACCGAAGCTCGTCTGACTGCAACTGAAGACGCAGCAGCTCGCTCCCAGGCTCGTGCAGACGAAGCCTACCGTAAAGCCGATGAAGCGCTGGCTGCTGCTCAAAAAGCACAACAGACTGCTGACGAAGCTAACGAGCGCGCCCTGCGTATGCTTGAAAAAGCTAGCCGCAAGTAATAATCCCTCGGGGTTGTTATCAAGCCGATCCATTCTTGGGTCGGCTTTTTTATTGCCTGCGATTCGACCCTGAACCCCAGGCAATAAAAAACCCGCCGCAGCGGGTTTTCCAATTGCGCCGGCTTACTGCTGCAGATCAATCGGTGCGCTGGAAGCCACCGGTGCCGCGCCTGGCACACCGATTTCGGTCGGCAGGCCATCTTCCGCCGCGACCACATCGCGCACCTGATCCCAGTTCACCCGCAACTGGTTGGCCAGGTCTTCACGCTTGAGCAAGGCATTGATCACCGCCGTGTGCTTGTCGACCACCGACGGCGTGCCGTCGTCGTTCAGCGGCGTGTGCGCCTCGAGGTACACCTTGCCGCCGCTGCTGCCGAACTTGTAGGCATCGTTGATGATGCGCACCGACGTCCCCACCGGCACCATGCCGGCCATCTCCAGCACATTGTTGTTGAACATGCGGAAGCAGCCGTGGCTGGTACGCGTACCGATACCGAACTTCATGTTGGAACCGTGGATCAGGTAACCCGGCGTGCCCAGGGTGAACTTGAACGGACCCAGGGGGTTGTCCGGGCCGGCCGGCACCACGTTGGGCAACGGGTCGCCGTTGGCGGCGTGCTCAGCCTTGATCGAGGCTGGAGGGGTCCAGGTCGGGTTCGGCGTCTTGGCGATAATGCTGGTGTGCGCGATTGGCGAGCCCCAACCCTCACGACCGATCCCCAGCGGGAAGGTGTAAACCACGCTCTGGCCCTTGGGGTAGTAGTAGAGCCGGTATTCCGCGAGGTTGATCACAATGCCTTCCCGGGGCCCCGGCGGCAGGATGAAACGCGTCGGCAGCACGATCTCGGTACCCGCGCCCGGCAACCAAGCATCGACGCCCGGGTTGGCCGCGACCATCTCCGAATAACCCAGGTCATAGGTGGTGCCCAAGTCGGCAAAGGTGTCTTCGTACTTGGCCTTGGTCACCTGGACCTGGCCAACGATGTCTTCACCCGGTGGTGGCAAGGGCAACTGCAAGGCTGACGCAGAACCGGCCGCACAGAGTGCAGCGAGAGACAGGCAGCAGGTGACGACGGAAAGGCGCGACAACATCCGGAAAATCCTTCGCAGAACGACGGGTAGGTAAAAATCGATTGTATACGTGAAGCGTGCGTCTAGCTGCAAGCGTATGGAAACACCTACAGCTCGAAACGCAGCTCCGGCCAGATCGGCGGTGTGCCGCGCTTCTGCGACTCAAGAATCGCCCGGCACAGCGGGCACAGGCGCTGGTCCTGGAAAATCGAACGATCGACCCGCGACCAGCGCGGTTGCGCCGGCAACAGTGTGCCGCACAGCGTGCGATCGATGGAGCCGCCCAGTTCCAATTGACGTGTCACCAGATGCACCCGCACTTCCTGGCAGGCGAACAGATCCAACTGCTCGTCCGGCTCGATCAGTTGGTAATTAAACAGGGACCAGGCAGGACGCGACATCAGGGGCTCCAAATCGGGGGGGCGCCACCTTAGCCGAAAGCCTGCCGGTAGAAAAGCGTCATAGCAGCGGTTTTAGCGTCGGCCAGACATTTTCCAGCAACTTGCCCTGGGCACCGACCGCCGGGTGCAGTTGATCAGCCTGCATCAAGTCTGGATGGCCACCTACGCCATCGAGGAAAAACGGCACCAACGGGACGTTTTTGTCTTTGGCCAACTCGCCATAAACCGCGGCAAAGGCGGTGGTGTAGCGCGGGCCATAATTGGGCGGCAACTGCATCCCCAGCAACAACACCTTGGCGCCTTTGGCTTTGGACTGGTCAATCATCGACGCAAGATTTTGTTTCAATTGCGCAGGCGGCTGCCCGCGCAGGCCGTCATTGCCACCCAACTCGATCACCACCACGTCCGGCTTATGCTCTGCAAGCGCCGCCGGCAGCCGCGCGAGGCCTCCGGCACTGGTGTCGCCACTGATGGAGGCATTCACCACTTTATCGTCGAAACCTTCCTTCTTGAGCCGTTGCTCCAGCAACGCGACCCACCCTTTGCGGGTATCCAGGCCGAAACCGGCACTGATACTATCGCCAACGATCAGGACTGTACCCGCCGCTGCGTTCTGGGCCATGCACATCAAGGCCAGGCCAGCACTCAAAAACCACATTCGCATCGGATTCTCCATGGGCGCAAGCATTCTCACCGCGCGGAACCTTAGCAAAGTGGTTCCCAGCGCGGAAGGTGAACTGACTATCCTGCACGAACTGAGCCTGGAACTGAACAAGGGCGATAGCCTGGCTATCGTCGGCGCTTCCGGTTCCGGCAAATCCACCCTCCTCGGCCTGCTGGCCGGCCTCGACCTGCCCAGCAGTGGCGAAGTTACCCTCGCAGGCCAAGCCTTGAGCAGCCTCGACGAGGACCAGCGCGCGCGCATCCGTGCCGAGCATGTGGGCTTCGTATTCCAATCCTTCCAACTGCTCGACAGCCTCAACGCGCTGGAAAACGTCATGCTGCCGCTGGAACTGGACGGCCGCAAAGACGCCCGCGAGCGCGCCAGGCACCTGCTGGAGCGTGTCGGCCTGGGGCAGCGCCTGACCCACTCGCCGCGCCAGCTCTCCGGGGGTGAGCAGCAGCGGGTGGCGATTGCCCGCGCGTTCGCCGCCGAGCCGGATGTGCTGTTTGCCGATGAGCCCACCGGCAACCTCGACAGCCACACCGGCGAGCGCATCAGCGACCTGCTGTTCGAACTCAATAAAGAGAGCGGCACGACCCTGGTGCTGGTCACCCACGACGAGCGCCTGGCCCACCGTTGCCGACGCCTGATCCGCCTTGAAGCCGGCCTGATGGTCGCGCCCCTGGAGCCTTGATGGCACGTTTGCCGCTGTTGCGCCTGTTCAGCCTTGCCATGCGTCAATTGCTGCGCGACGCCCGCGCCGGCGAATTGCGCGTGCTGTTCTTCGCCCTGCTGGTGGCTGTGGCTGCCAGTACCGCCATCGGCTACTTCGGTGCACGCCTCAATGGCGCCATGATGCTGCGCGCCACCGAGTTCCTCGGCGCTGACCTGGTGCTCGAGGGCAGCTCGCCGGCCCGCGCCGAACAAATCCGCTCCGGGACCGAACTGGGCCTGGATCACGCCCGTGTCGTGGAGTTTTCCAGCGTCATTGCCACCGACAACGGCATCCAGCTCTCCAGCATCAAGGCGGTCAACGAGCAGTACCCACTGCGCGGCCAGTTGAAAAGCGCAGCGGCCCCGTTTGGCGATGAAACCCCAGGCGGCGGCCCCAAGCCAGGTGAAGCCTGGGTAGAGGCACGGCTGCTGACGGCACTCGACCTCAAGGTCGGCGACAGCATCGACGTGGGCATGAAGACTCTGCGCCTGGCTCGCGTGCTGACCTACGAACCCGACCGCGCCGGCAACTTCTACAGCCTCACGCCCAGGGTGATGATCAACCTCGCGGACCTGGACGCCACCGGCGTGGTCCAGCCCGGCAGCCGCGTCAGCTATCGCGAGCTGTGGCGTGGGCAGCCCGACAGCACGGTGCTGCAAACCTACCGTGACCTGGTCAAGCCGGGGCTCGCCGCCAACCAGCGCTTGCAGGACTCCAGGGACGGCAACCAGCAGATCGGCGGCGCCCTGGGCAAGGCCGAGCGCTACCTGAACATGGCCAGTCTGGTGGCGGTGCTGTTGGCTGGCGTGGCCGTGGCCCTGTCTGCCAACCGCTTTGCCACGCGCCGTTTCGACGCCAGTGCGTTGCTGCGCTGCCTCGGGTTGTCACGCCGTGAAGCCATGTTGCTGTTCAGCCTGCAATTGAGCGTACTCGGCCTGCTGGCGAGCTTGACCGGCGCCCTGCTCGGCTGGCTGGCGCAGTTTGGCCTGTTCTACTTCCTGCATGACCTGCTGCCGGCGGATGTACCGCCTGGCGGGCTGCTACCGGCGATTGCCGGGATCGGCACCGGGCTGGTCGCCCTCGCCGGCTTTGCCTTGCCGCCCTTGGCCGCATTGGGCCGAGTGCCGCCACTGCGGGTGCTGCGTCGCGACTTGTTGCCCATCCCGTCCAGCACCTGGATGGTCTACGGGGCTGCGCTGTTCGCGCTGGGCCTGATCATGTGGCGCTTGAGCCTCGACCTGGTGCTGACCTTCGCCTTGCTGGGCGGTGGCGTAGTGGCGGCGCTGGTCCTCGGCGGCCTGCTCCTGCTGCTGCTGCAAAGCCTGCGACGGTTGTTGGCTCGCGCCTCGCTGCCCTGGCGCCTGGGCTTGGGGCAACTGCTGCGCCATCCGCTGGCGGCAGCCGGCCAATCCCTGGCGTTCGGCCTGATCCTGCTGTCCATGGGCTTGATCGCCCTGCTACGTGGCGAGTTGCTCGACACCTGGCAAAACCAACTGCCCAAGGATGCACCCAACTATTTTGCGCTGAATATCCTGCCGGCCGACAAGGACGCCTTTGGCGCACGCCTGCTGGCACTACAGGCCCAGTCGGCGCCGCTGTATCCGGTGGTGCCAGGTCGCCTGATCAGCATCAACGGCGAACCGGTGCAGGAAATCGTCAGCAAGGACTCCAGTGGCGACCGCGCGGTACAACGCGACTTGAGCCTCACCTGGGCCGCCGACCTGCCACCGGGCAATGCCCTGACCGAGGGCGCCTGGTGGTCACAGCAGCCGACCGATGAAGTTCCTGGGGTTTCGGTCGAGGCCAAGGTTGCAGAAAGCCTCAAGCTCAAACTCAACGACCATCTGGTGTTTACGGTGGGCGGGGAAAATCGTGAAGCGCGGGTCACCAGCCTGCGGACCATCAACTGGGATAACTTCCAGCCCAACTTCTTCATGATTTTCCAGCCGGGCACCTTGAAAGACCTGCCTGCCACCTACCTGACCAGCTTCTACCTGGCCCCCGGTCACGACCAGCAGATCGTCGATCTGTCGCGAGCTTTCCCGGCCGTGACCATCCTGCAGGTCGAGGCATTGCTGGAGCAGTTGCGCAGCATCCTCGCCCAAGTGACCCTGGCAGTGGAATACGTGCTGCTGTTCGTGCTGGCAGCCGGCATGGCGGTATTGTTCTCAGGCCTGCAAGCCACCCTCGACGAGCGTATCCGCCAAGGTGCACTGCTGCGCGCCCTGGGCGCCGAGCGCAAGCTGCTGGTCAAGGCCAGACGTATCGAGTTCGGCCTGCTCGGCGCGGTCAGCGGGTTGCTGGCGGCGCTGGGGACAGAGCTGGTGACCTGGGTGCTGTACCGCTATGCATTTGACCTGGCCTGGCAACCTCACCCGTGGTTGCTGTTGCTGCCAGTGATCGGTGCCGTACTGATCGGGGGGGCTGGGGTGTTCGGGACACGCCGCGCATTGAACGCCAGCCCGCTGACCGTGTTGCGCGAAGGTTGAAGCCAAGCTGGCCCGTGCCTTGTTCAGGGGCGGGCCAGCTTACTTCACATACTCGATGCCGGTGATCCACCAGCAGACTTCACCGCTGGGAGTCTGCACCACGGCCTCATCGTCGACTTGCTTGCGCAACAGCGCACGGGCCATCGGTGAATCGATGGAGATATAGTCCATCCGATCATAAATCTCGTCATAACCGACAATGCGAAAACGCTTGGTCTCGCCCTGCTCGTTTTCGATATCGACCCAGGCGCCGAAGAACACCTTGCCTTCCTGCTCCGGCATGTACTCCACCACACGCATGTCTTCCAGGCGCTTGCGCAGGTAGCGAACCCGGCGATCGATCTCTCGCAGCAGTTTCTTGTTGTACTGGTAGTCTGCGTTTTCACTGCGGTCCCCCAGCGAAGCAGCCCACGTCACTTTGCGCGTGGTATCCGGGCGCTTTTCTCGCCACAGGTAATCCAGCTCTTTCTTCAGCGCTTCATGACCTTCTTTGGTAATCAGCTTGGTACTCAAACGCTTGCATCCCCGGGCAGTGTCCATAAGTGCCGATAGGCCAGGCAATCATGCCCTGGCGTCGACCGGCTGGCACTGATGATAAATGAACCGGGGAAAGTAGCCAGGCCAGTCTAGCCATCCAGTGCCTGATCCATCTCAAGCAGCGCACCACGCAAGTTCTGGCGCAAGCCGGATATCTTCGACGTCAATACCTTCAGCGCTTCGGTTCTCTGGCTGACTGCCAACGATTGGTCATGCAGTTGAGCAGTGCGTTGCTCCAGCTCCAGGGCTTTCTCGTCCAGCTGGCTTTGCTGCTGCTGCAATCGAGATTGCCACTCCTCAAGCCGCGCCTCGGATTCGATTGCCGCCAGCTTTTTCTGGGTCAGTTCCTGAGCGACGCGGGCAAGGTTGGTCAGCGTGGTGTCCATTTCGAACAACGTGCTGTCGTCCATTGGCGCCGCAGGCTGCGGCTGTGGCTGCTGCGGCTGTGCCACCGCCTCTGGCTCACGCGCGACAACGGGCGCGAGCTGTACTTTACTCACCGGCGTTTCAACCAGCGCCTGCCGCGGCTCTTCTACAGGATGCTCGGGGACTGCCTCCAGGACAGGTTCGACGGCACTTCCCCCCTTGGGTACGGCGGCCATCTGCGACGAAAAACGAATCGACGGCACGATCAATGAAGCACTCTCGATTGCCGGTAACGCCGGAGCAGACATGCCCAAGGTGATCACCTTCATCACCAGCGCTTTTTTGATGATCATCGAGTGATGATCATCGGGCCTGGCGGACGGCAACTTGCAGCCTTTCAAATCGAGAAAATGATACGGAACCTGACCTTCAGTCACTCCGCCGGTCTTACTGCCCGAGGCTGCCAATGTCAGGATTTGCTTAAAGACATGCATTGCCACTTGCAGGTCTTCCTTGGATTCAACACCGTCCAGAAAATAGCGCTCGGCTTTTTTGCGCAAGGCCGCGATATAGACCCTGGAGCTGCCCGGCTCCACCTCTTCGTCCAGGCTATAAACAAGAAAATTGGAGGCAATCTGGCCAACAGCAAACCCACACAGCAGTGCACCGTTGACCGGAGCATCCTGACCGTTGCGTTCAAGAACTAGGGTACGTAGAAGCATCATGGTAATCAGGCCTCATTAGGGAGACGATTTGAAAGTTGAAATCACATCACAATTGTTTCAGTGACCCACCCAACACGCACGTAGGACCTTTCTGAGAAATGCCTAGCGCCGTTCCCAAAAGGCACTATTGCCCGTACTCTTTTTCACCTGGCGCCCTACGTGATTCAGAATTGTCCGGTAAAAACATGATCGAAGTACAAAATCTGACAAAGTACCTGGACAAGAAAAACATCATCAACAGCTTTTCTTTTATCGCCAATAGAAAGGAATGCCTGGGACTTTTTGGCGAAGACCGTACCGTTAAAACGGCCGTACTTAATATGATAGCGGGTTCCACGCACCCTTCCAGCGGCCACATAACTATTGAAGGTTTGAATACTCAAACCCAGGCACTAAGAACGCGAAAGCTGGTTGGCTATCAAGTTGACGGCGACCTCGATCATCCCTCGCTGTCGGTTAAAGAGTTCCTTAACTTCATCGCCGCCATTCGTGGATTCCACGGCAACGAAAAACGTACGCGAGTGGAAGAAGCCGTCACGCGACTGGAGTTGTGGCCGGTACTCAACATCCCGCTTAACACGCTCAATGCGGCCCTCAAGCGCAGAGTCTCGATTGCCCAAGCCATCCTGCATAGCCCGGCCGTGTTGTTACTGGATGAACCCACCGAGGGGTTTTCACTTGAACAGAAACACCGGTTCAAGTCGCTTGTCAGGTCATTGACCGAAGAAATGACGGTGATCATCGCCTCCCGCCACTGCGATGAATTGTCAGAACTCTGTACGCGCGCACTGGTTATCGCCGGCGGCCGCCTGGTGGCGGACACTCCGCTGCCCGAACTGCAACGCGACTCCCGCCATTTCCAGGCAGTTACCCTCAGCGCCGAGACTCCCCTGGACCTGCTCGCCCTTGCCGTACTGCCTGGTGTGGCGGGCATCGAAGAACATCGGCACGCGCCGGGTACGGTGACTGTATTGGCCATGCCGGGGCACGCGATCTACGCACACATCAATACACTTATTGCCAATCGCCGCTGGAAAATCAACTCACTGAACCTGGAGCCCGGTCGACTGAACGACGTGGTTCGTCATATGAGCCGAGAGGCCCCCCTGTGAAACTGCTGCCTGTCATATTCAAGCGTCAACTTGCCAGTTTTGCCTGCACACCGGGCACCTACCTGAGCATTGCCCTTTTTTTAGTGCTCTCCGTGGCATTAGGCCTGCACATGAGCCCGTGGCCGGAATACGACAGCGGCAATTTGCAGATTTTCTTCCAGTTTCACCCTTGGCTCTACTTCCTGCTAATTCCGGCGCTGGCCACGCAACTCTGGTCTGACGAGTCCAATGCAGGTTTTCTCGACTTAATGAAAACACTGCCCATCACCACGTCCGAATGGGTAATCGGCAAGTTTCTAGCCGCCTGGGCCGTGGCAGGCATGGCCCTGATGCTGATGTTTCCCTTGGTGATCGTCGCCAACTACCTGGGCAACGCAGACAACCAGGTCATAGCCTCGCAAATACTCGCGAGCTGGCTACTGGCAGGCAGTTACTTGTCGGCGGGTTGTTTCATTTTCACACTGGTGCGTCAGCGGACTCTGATCGTCATCCTGACGGTAGGTCTACTGCTGATAGCCAGTGGTCTTTCGTCGTTGTTGGAAGCGCTCGAACACCAGAGACCTATCTGGTTAATCGACAGCATGGCGACCCTCAGCCCTTTCTCAAGATTCAGTGCTATCGATGATGGAAAGTTCACCCTGCGTGATCTGCTTTATTTCACTAGTATCATTTTCGCCTTTCTCGTAGCCACGACTGTCACCCTCAACTACAAACATAGCTGAGAAGGGAAATCTCAATGCGCTCCGCTCTGCTCACCGGTATGACCCTCACTGTCATACTGTTACTTCTGCTGGCGTTCAACCTGGTGTGGGTAAACAAACTTCCGGATATCCGCTGGGACTATACCCTCCAAAAAACTCATACTTTATCTGCGCCCGTCCGCCCATTGCTCGCGTCACTTGAAAGTCCCATCGACTTATATTATTTCAATGCGACGGACAATTCGAAAAGAAGCTATGCCCTGCAGCGATATGGCAAGCGCATAGAGGATTTGCTCAAGGAGTACGAAAAAGCATCTAAGGGGATGATTAATTTACACCTTATCGAGCCGACTCCCTTTTCAGAAGACTCCTACAAAGCCGGGTTGTTCGGCCTGGACGACAAGCAAGGGTTTCTTGGCCTTATCGGCACGCGTGCGGGCCAAGGTGCACAACGCATCGAATCGTTCAGCCTGGAGCGAGAGCCGTTGCTTGAGTACGAAATCAGCCACCTGATCTATAAATTGCAACACCCCGAACGTCCCGTTATCGGGCTGCTGTCGGGGTTGGCGTTGAAGGAATCTGGGGGGCGGTTGCTGAGGGAGCTGCAACAGCACTTCAATCTGGTGAACCTGGAATCGACTACCGAGCGCATACCGGAACACATCGAGGCACTGATGGTCGTGCACCCACGCGCGCTGTCTGAGTCAACCCTGTATGGGGTTGAACAATTTGTATTGAAGGGCGGAAAACTCTTGATGTTTATCGACCCGCTCAGCGAGCAAAGCGCAAATACGCCGCCGGCCAATTCCAGGCTGGACGACCTTCTTGCGGCCTGGGGCATCCAGATGACGGCGGACAAATTTCTGGTCGACCCGCGCTACGCGTCCTGGGCAACGCCCGGCAGCAGAGACCATCCCGCGCGATTGAAGCTGCCACGGCAGGCGATGAACCCCAATGATGTCAGCAGTTGGAACCTGGACACGGTGACGGTATCAACCAGCGGCGCCCTCTCACGTCTCAATAAAAGTCGCACCAGCTTTATCCCGCTCCTGCAGAGTTCCGAGCAGTCCGAGTTGCTGAATACCGAACGCTTTGCTGACTTGAGCACGCTCGACTCATTGGATGACAAAACCCCGATGCCGGGAAAACGCTCCGTGATTGCCGCGCGTATCGAGGGGCCGGGTTATTCGACATTTCCCGATGGCATGAAGGGCCAGCCCCCAGGCCTGCAAAAAGCGGCGCAGATACAGGCTGTCGTGGTCGCCGACACCGACTTGCTCTCGGATAAACTCAGCGGCCCGAAGCCAGACGGCAACTCACTGTTTATCTTGAACACCCTGGATAACCTGTCGGCGGCCAATGCACTTGCCAGTATTCGACCGCGCGCCAAGTTTGAGGGGCCACCGGCGCTTCTGGAGCGCATGCGTGAAGCTGCGCATCAGTCATATCTTGTGAAAGCCAGCGAACTCGAACGACGCCTGTTGCGCACGGAAATGGAATGGCAACAGCTGAATCCAGCGACAACCCCACTCGGCAGCCAGAGCGTAGACCCCACGACCCAACTGCAAGCACTCAACAAAGAGCGCCTGCGCTTACCCATGGAATTGCATGCCTTGCATGCCGAAGCGTACGCGCAGGTGAATCGCCTGGAGCTGGCGCTTAAGCTGGCCGCGACCTTTGCCATACCGCTGGCGTTATGCCTCGCAGCCTGGCTGATCTTCCTCGGCCATCGCCGGCGTCGGTTGCTGGCAGCACGCCTGGTTCATTAAGCGTTCAACGCCTGGCAATCAGCCCTTGCCGGGCAATTCGGGTAAGTTGGCGGATCACGTCAGCCGCATCGCGGGAATTGGGGGCCTGGATAACCGCCAGGTCAAAGCTGTTATTGGCAAAACGCGCGAGGGAATCGCCGTCTTCGACAAACTGGATCAGGAACGCTGAGGGCCGACCGGTACGACGCGGCCAGCCATCCAGGTAACGCAAAAGCGTCGGCTGGTGTTTACCGCCCAGAAGGATTTTCGGATTGCGCTGAGTGAGGTCCGCAGTGATCGGGGCCAGGTGTATCAGGGGGCGTAGTGCATTCATCGTGTCGTGTCTCTGCCTCAAAAGTCTGCGGGCAGGTGAGAGGCAACACCGAACCAGCGCTTTAGCGGAATTTCGAAGCCTGCTTCATCTTGCGATAAGCGTGCTTCTGTCGGGGCTGCATCGAGTCCCGGTGGCGCCCCGCAATTAGCTGTTTAAATCGGCGCATGAGCGGCATCCTAGAGAAGCCGGTGGGGCGGTGTCAAGAATCGCGAGCAATGAAAAGGCCCGCACCTGGCGGGCCTTTCAAGGGTTTTGCGCAGGGATCAGTTGGCGATGGCACGGTCGGCGGACAGTTTGCCGGCGCCTTCGAGCAGTACTGCCAGCGCACCGCCCAGCAAGGCCAGTGCGAACTCATAACCATTGTTGGCCATGAATAGCCCGTTATGGATATGCACCGAGAAGATCGCCACCAGCGAGATAATCGTCAGCCCCAGTGCGGCGGGACGTGCCAGCAAACCGATGATCAGCGCCAGGCCGGCAAAGAACTCAGTGCCGCCTGAGAGCAGTGCCATCAGGGTGCCCGGGGCCAGACCGATGCTCTCCATCCATTGCGCAGTGCCCGCCAAACCACCACCGCCGAACCAGCCGAAGAGTTTTTGCGAACCATGGGCGGCGAAGATGATGCCGACAAAAATGCGCAGAATGGTCAGGCCATAACCGGCGCGGGTGGATAGGACGCGTGTGATCAATGGGCTCATGGTGATAATCCTTTTCAAAGTAGGGGTGGGTTGGCCGCTATATTAATCGGATTACGCAATGATAAAAGCCGAAAAAATGCCTAATACACATCTACAAATCCGATTATTTGCGTAAGGCTACTTTTGGCATCGAAGGCTCCAGGGACTCTCGCTCCCGATCAAACGCCAAGTAATACTTGTTCACGCTATTAACATAGCTGACGCCACCCATCCCAACCTGCTCCATGGCAATGCGTTCGACCTGGAAGAACCACTGGTTGGGGTTGAGCCCGCGGCGTTTTGCTTCGGTGCGCATGCCTTGCACGCGCTCCGGCCCCATGTTGTAAGCCGCCAGCACAAAGGCCATGCGCTCGCGCTCGTTGAGCTTGGGGCTGGAGAAAAACTTGCGACGAATCATCGCCAGGTAACGCGCGCCTGCCTGCACATTGCTATCAAGGTTCTCAATATTGTTGACCCCCACCCTCTGCGCGGCCGAAGGGGTGATCTGCATCAGGCCGGTGGGGCCACCGCTGTTGCGCGCGCCGGGATCAAGCGCCGACTCCTTGTAGGCCAGTGCCGCGAGGTTCAGCCAGTCCATGCCCTGCTCGCGGGCATGCTTTTGCAGGACCGGGCGCAGTTTCTCCAGGCGCTGACGGTCGACTCGGGCCAATGGATTGCGCACTTGGTAAAGGCGACGGTAGATACGCTGGAACGCCACATCCTGGTCGGACGGGGTTCGATAACTCTTGAGAAAACGATCAATGCTGGCCCGCAGCATTGAGGCATCCTGGCGCACAAACCAGAACTCGTCGCCGGGTTCGCTGATGACCACCTGCTTATCGAAGCGCAATTTGGGCAGGATCTTCGACCAGCGTTCGGCAATCGGCTTTTCGACGATGGTCAGGTGAAAAATACCCGCCTGCACCATCTCCAGCACATCCTCCACGGCCAGGGTCGGGTCGACCCACTCCACCTTGATCGGCGGCTGCTTGTGCAGTGCCAGCTTCTGGTTGACCTGGCTGATGGCATCCGCCGCCGCACTGCCAGTGGTCAGCGCCAGGGTGCGCCCGGACAGTTGCTCCAGTTTGGTAAAGCGCCGCTCGCCTTTCACCCCCACCAGCCACAGCGGCACATCGCTGGCAATCGGGTCACTGGTACTGATCTTGTGCGCGGCCTTCACATCCAGCAATTCACCGGGGGCTACCAGGTCGCCTTCGCCACGGGCCAGCGCGCCGAGCAGTTGGTCCTTGGCCTTGGGAATGATCTTGAGGTTGATTTCCTGACCATCACGAGCATGGCCATTGAGGTACTGCTCGAAAGCGCGCAGGCGGTGGTATTCGACGCCGATGGCCTGCCCTTGCACTTCACCGGAACTGTTGCGGCTCTGGTTGACCAGCACGCGCAAGGTCCGGCTGGAACGAATCTCCGCCAGGTCGCGGACCTTGCCGGGTCGGGTCACTTCCAGCGGCCCGTCCAGACGCGCGACCGCTGCCATGGGCAGCAATAACGTCAGGCACAACATAAGCAACGCCGAGGGTCGGATCATCCGCTCTCCGGAAAGAATACTGGCCAACGCTTTCGCGAAAAACGAGGCGGTGGGGGTCAGAAACAGAGCGCTTTAAGCGCTGGCAAGGCGCGCAACGGTGGCACAGGGAGAGCACGCGGGCCAACCACAATGTCACTTGCGACGTTCAAAGACAGCTATAACTCGTTGTAGTTCTTAGTTTTTCTTATAAATCTACAGCTCTGATATGCTTTCCGGCCGCAGGCGGAGATAGCACCATGCAACTCATTGATATCGGCGTCAACCTGACCAACCCCAGTTTCGACGACAAGCACCAGGCCGTTCTCGACCGCGCCTACGCCGCGAGCGTGCAACAATTGGTGCTCACCGGCACCAGCGTCGACGGCAGCGAGCAGGCCCTGGCGCTCTGCTTGAAATTCGATGAAAGCGGACAACGCCTGTTCAGCACCGCCGGCATTCACCCCCATTCCGCCAGCGACTGGAACGGCGACAGTGCCCAGCGACTGCGCGGTTTGCTCAGCGAAAATCGAGTGCGCGCCGTGGGTGAGTGCGGGCTGGATTTCAACCGCGACTTCTCCCCTCGCCCGCAACAGGAAAAGGTCCTGGAAGAACACCTGGCCCTGGCCGTCGAGCTGAAACTCCCGGTGTTTCTGCACGAGCGCGATGCCAACCAGCGCCTGCTGGAGATCCTCAAGGATTACCGAGACCACCTGACCGCCGCCGTGGTGCACTGCTTTACCGGCGAACAGCCGGCGTTGTTCAGCTACCTGGACCTCGACCTGCATATCGGCATCACCGGCTGGATCTGTGATGAACGCCGTGGGACACACCTCCATCCGCTGGTCAGGGAAATTCCCCGTGGCCGTCTGATGCTGGAAAGCGATGCCCCCTACCTGTTGCCGCGCACCTTGCGCCCCAAGCCGAAAAATGGCCGCAATGAACCGGCCTATTTGCCGCAAGTGCTGCGCGAAGTGGCGCTGCACCGCAACGAAACCGCAGAAGACTTGGCCGCGCACAGCACCGCTGCTGCACGCAGCTTTTTTGGACTGCCGACCGTGGATTGATGCGGCGCATTGACCCATGTCAAAACCGGCTTTCTGAGTAGCGGCACAATAATGGCACCTTGCCAATGCTGTTTCCGCTATCAGAGAAAACCTTCCATGGGTGCCTGGCTTAGCAACATCTCGCTGAAATACAAATTCTGGGCCGTGAATGCGGTTGCCTTCATTACCACGCTGCTGTTGGTGCTGTACGCCGTGCAGCTCGAACAACAGGCGCGTAGCGATGCCTCCCATGCCTCGGCGCAGGCGCAGGCGCGACTGCTCGGTGCATGGCCGGCAGACCAGCCCCTGCCCAAAGGTGAGCACTGGCTGACATTCGCTCGCGGCCAAGTCCCACAACTGGCCGGCCAGGATCTGTCAGCCCTGAGCCGCTCCACCGGCTGGGTCGAACTCAACCACATGCCGCTGTTCGGCGAAAACCCACTGCTGGGCGCCGAAGTGATTGCTCGTGATGATGGGCAATACGTCGCCGTACTCGCCCACGCCCCCAGCCTGAGCCAAGTGTTTGGCCAGCGTTTCGCCAACTACGCGGTGGCAGTCGCGATCCTGATGCTGGCGATGCTCGGCGCTTCGCAGCTGTTGATCCGCTTTCTGCTCAGCCAGCTCAACACCCTCAAGGACGTGATGCTGCACGTGGAAAAAACCGGCGACCTGTCGGCCCGCGTACCGCTGGCCTGCAAGGACGAAGTCGGCCAGATGGCCAGCGCGTTCAATGCCATGCAGGCCGGCTATCAGCGCGTGGTCAACACCGTGGCGCGCACCGCCCGGCAACTGGACGAGGGCGCTGCGCGGCTGGCCAGCAGCATGAACGAGGTGCAGCACGGCATGCTCGGCCAGCAAAGCGAAACCGACCAGGCCGCCACCGCTATCAATGAAATGACCGCGACCGTCCACCATATCGCCCAACACGCCGGTGCCACGCGCGACCTGTCGCAGACCGCCGACAGCCTCGCCGGCAGCGGCCAGGAAGTGGTGACCCGCGTCCAACGCTCGATTGCCGGGCTGTCCAGCGGTGTGCAGCAGACCGCCGAAATGATCCAGAAACTCGCCGAAGACAGCCAGAAAATCAACGGCGTGGTCGGTGTGATCCACAGCATCGCCGAACAGACCAACCTGCTCGCCCTCAACGCCGCCATCGAAGCCGCGCGCGCCGGGGAAATGGGCCGCGGGTTTGCCGTGGTGGCCGACGAAGTGCGCAACCTCGCCAAGCGCGTGCAAAGCTCCACCGACGAAATCACCCACATGGTCTCGGCCCTGCAAGCCGGCACGCGCGACGCCGTGGACTTCATGCAGGAAAGCTCGTTCAAGGCCGACGACTGCGTGCAACAAGCCCAGGAAGCCGGCGCCGCACTCGCCGAAATCACCGGCGCCGTGGCGCAGATGCGTGAGAGCAACACCCAGATCGCCGTCGCCGCCGAACAGCAAAGCCACGTGGCCGAAGAGATGAACCGCGCGGTGGTGAGCATTCGTGATGTGACCGAGAACACCGTACAGCAGACAGTGGACTCGGCGACTACCAGTAATGAACTGGCAACGCTGGCCGGGGAACTGAGCAAGGCGATTGGGCAGTTGAAACTGTAGGAGCTTTCATCCTGTAATCCTCTTCCTATAGTCGAGCCTCGGTTTACCCGAGGCTTTGCCGATTTTTCCCACCATCAGTCGCGAATAAAGCCGACTTCTTTTTCCGAGCAATCTATCCAAAGTCACTCGCCTGACCAATCAGTGCGAGGGACCGCCGATGTACTTCTCGTTTAACCGAATGCGCCATGGGCCTGCCTCTTGATTCCGGTCATAGGCAAGTTTGTCCTGTCTCCCATGAACGCCCAGAAGCCGGACGTTGAAGGCGTACTTCAAGACTTCCGGGGTTGCCTTAACACCTTTGACGAATGGGCCGAAAGCTTCTGGAGTGGGTCGGCGCTGGAAGTCGAGCAGGTGTTCAAGGTGGGAAACGAGGTGGCGCTGGTCGCACCTGTTTCCTCCAAAACACCCAGTAGCGCGGTAGCTGAGTGTCGGGCCCAGGGCTCGATCACCTTGGCGCATATCTTTCAAAGCACGCAGTCCGTACCGATCGGCAATACGCCGGTGATGCTGCAAGCCATTGCAGCGGATGGCAGCCCGTTGGGTTCACCCATTCATAAAACCATCGGCCCCAGCGGCATTCTGGAAGTCAAGGAGTGCACCCGCGACCAGAAATACAAAATCACCTTTTACCCCGACGTTTCCAAGAATCACGTCAAGGCGCTGTATGTGTCCTATCAATCCGTTGTTGAAGGGTTGGAAGCTGATCTGCGTGATGAATGGAGCAAAACCTTCAAAGCCCAGTGGAGCGACTTTGCCAAAGCCACGCCTTTGGAGCGCAGTGCGCTGCAAGGGGTTGCGTTCGCCAGCGGCATAGCCAAGGCGCTCTACAACCTGTGGGACAACATTGCGCAGTTGTATGACCTGCTGGCGGACATCCAGGCCAACAGTGAAAAGCTGCTCCAGTACATCTCCGAAGCGGAGCTTGATCAGCTACTGAAGCTGGGTCATGAAGCTATCGCGCAAGGACTCCTTGTGCTCAGTGATGAGCCGCTGCTGTTTATCTATCTGTCAGCGATGGTCGCCTGGATACGGATGCTACCGCCGCCTGACCTATATGAATTGCTGGGTGAGATTACCGGCGAGGTCTTGATCAATCTGTTTCTGATCTGGGCGACACGGGGCATGGGCGTGCAGCTTCGACTGGGCGCTCAGGTGATGAGTCATGTCAAATCCGGCAATGCACGGCGCTGGCTGGAATTGCTGGCCACTCGGCTGGTCGGGCCCAAGTTAGAAACGCATGTCGAGGCGGCTAAACCGTTGTTGTTGGGCAGCCCGGCCACGGCGGTCAAGACAGTGCCTGCGGTGCCGTTGAAGGTGGGGGATCAGCTGGTTTCCAACCCGGTGCCGGCGGTTCGGAACAAATCCCAGAAGACGGCGTTGGTTCGGCAGGAGCATGTCGACGATGCGCCTGCTTCTGCTCGTAATCCGAATGGGGAAGTGGCGGCGCCTGCGGAAAAGACCGCCACCAATGGCTGTCCGGTGTCGATGGTCACCGGTGAAGAACTGCTGACGCTGACCGACGGGACGTTGGACGGGGTTTTGCCGTTTGAGTGGACCCGGTTGTATCGCACCAGTGCGGTGGAAGTGGATTGCGGTTTGGGGTTTGGCTGGAGTCATTCGCTGGCGCAGCGGTTGTCGGTTTGCGGTGACTCGGTGGTGTGGACGGATCATGAGAATCGGTCGACGCAGTTTCCAATGCCCTCCTCCACTCGACCAGCGATCACCAATAGCCTGGCTGAAGCGGCGATTTACTTGGGTTCGTCGGCTGATGAGTTGGTGCTGGCTCAAGCGTCACGGTTTTACCAATTTCGCGACGGTGTGCTGACCGCCATCAGCGACGCGTACGACAACCGGTTGCGCATTTCCCGGGATTATTCCGGGCGGATCGAGCGGCTGGATAACGGCGTCGGGCGTTCGCTGTTCTTGCGTTATGAAGCAGGCCGCATTCTTTCGGTTGACTACCAGA